>JAITFL010000181.1 GCA_031281385.1 Holophagales bacterium | reverse complement strand
TTGCATCACCAACCAATGTGGCAATGACGCCACCAATTCTCTAAGGGAGATCATAAAATGATCTTGTCAAAAATCATCCTTGCCGCCACAATGTCGGCAACCGTCCTCTGGCTTGCGCCTATCCACGGCAACGGCCATCATCCTGCCCACGAGCAATGCGCGTGCGGCCAAGACCACTGTGGCGCTGACTGCGACCACGAGCACTGCGGCATGGACTGCGACCACTCAGATGCAGACCATGCGATGCCCGCGACCGCCAGCAATGCCAGCCCCGACGCGCACGCCGCTCATTCTCATTCGGCGGTTTATGCCGCAGGCAAGGAGAAATGTTCTAACTGCGACGGGAAGGGAAAAATAACATGCTTTTCTTGCGATGGGAAAGGCAAATGGAAAGAGACATGCCGTACTTGCAACGGCAAACAGGTGGTTAGGGTACCGGGCAAGCTCACCGCTCAAGGGTGCAAGAGTTGTGGAGGTACCGGGAAAGAAAAATTCGAATGCTGGGAATGCAAGGGCAAGGGAAAACAAACTTGCAGCAAGTGCAACGGCAAGGGGAAAATTTAGTCGCCGATAAAACGGTGATGTACCCCACATGCAGGTGTACGGGCGTTGAATTATTGACCCCAAAAAAAGACACTGTAGCCAGGATAGGCCAGACCGCACTTGTGGTCTGGCTTTCTTCAAAAAAACATGAAATTAGCAATCAGCCCCTTTAAGAGAAGCACAGAAACATCAGCGATGGTAAGCTAAATTCCTAAGTCACTTACGTTTTCGTTAAGTAACCCGCCCCCTATGGTTCGGTATTGGCCGAAGCCCGCAAAAGGCTATACATGAAAAATTGCTGAAATACAATTATGATTCGGAGACCCGAAATGAAGACAGCACACACATTTTTAATATCGGCATCCTTGGTGGCTGCCATGGCGATTGGCAACCCTGGGTGGCCAGAAGGCCGCGCAGCGATAACCGGGCAAGACTCAGCGCAATCGGAAGGCCCAGACGTTTATGTAGCTGGAAGGGAAAAGAGCGCTCGCATTCAAGGGAATTGGGTAGCTACGGTTTGGAAAAATGGAACCCCGCAGCGCCTAAGCGATGCCACTAACCCCAAAAACGTAGATTCTTGCGCCAATTCAGTCTATGTCGCCAACAACGATGTCTATGTCGCCGGCCAGGACGGCAATGTCGCCGTGCTATGGGTGAATGGAACTCCAACGAAGCTCAGCGAAGGGAACAGGCCAGCGTTTGCAAGCTCCGTCTTTGTTTCGGGCAGCGATGTATATGTCGCTGGGGCCGAAAAACATCCATCATCGGGGTGGTTAGCCATGCTTTGGAAAAATGGCAAGGCCCAGCGATTAAGCCGCCCATCCGCTGCCAAAGCGGCTGGTGACTTTGTTTTTGTGCCAGGGGAAAACATTTTTCCCGCTGTTAGAAATACCATGCTTGAGGCCTTTCAGTTCTCTGTTGCCAATGTTTCTGTCACAACCCGTCCGACTGCGGCAAACGTTGCGGCTGAACACGTTTTTGTCTCGGATGGCGATGTCTATGTCGCTGGTTTTGAACAAAGTTCCTTGGGGAAATGCGTTGCCACACTTTGGAAAAATGGCAAAGCCCAAGCCCTTGCCGGCGGCACCGCCTCGGCTGACGCATCTTCGGTTTTTGTTGATTCTGGAAACGTGTATGTGGCGATAAGCGATGGTGACCATTCCATTGCAAATATCTGGAAAAATGGCGCAAGGCAGCGACTCAACGGCCTTGGCACAAGTGCCGTTGCCCGCTCCGTCTTTTCTTCTGGGGCAGAGGTATATGTAGCGGGATATGAAATCAACCCCTCCGTTTCGCCAGCCGGTCAAATCGCCACTCTTTGGAAAAATTCCGAAACTATCCGTCTCGGGCGCAAAGGTGCTTCTTCCAAGGCTGCCTCCTTGCAGGTATTTAGGGGGGATTTGTATGTCGCAGGGGAACAGATCAGCGAGAGGGGCATTAATGTTGCGGTGCTATGGAAAAATGGCGAAACGCTGAATGTCAGCGATGGGAAGTTCGATGCCCAAGTCACCTGCGTTTTTGTGAAATAGCGCAGCCATAAATGCTTCCGGATCGCCAAAATTACACTGCATTATGCTTGATCTAAGATAAATTCGCTATAATTAGCACCATGAGAAAACTCCCGATTTACATTGCGGCGGCGGCAATGGCGTTGGCAGTGGCGATGGTTCTTGTCTTTGGCAACAAAAAGCCGCTATACGATGTCTATGCGGTCGGAGAGGAATTCGACCCCGAGGGTTCCAGCGAAGCCATGCTTTGGAAAAATGGCGAGCCAGTGATGCGCTTGAGCGAACTGGGGGTCAAGGCCGGCGCCAATTCCGTCTTTGTGTCTGGTCTCGACGTTTTTGTTGCAGGCTTTGAACAGACCGAAGAAGGCACAAACATTGCAATGCTATGGAAAAATGGGCAGGGCATGGCACTCAGCGATGAGGCCCGCGATGGATGTGCGAACTCTGTCTTTGTCGAAGGCGAAAATGTGTATGTCGCTGGGTATGTCAATGACGAAAAGGGCATGAGCATAGCAACGCTCTGGGTAAACAGCGAAGCGTTCACCCTCAGCAAGGGCCGTTTCCCCGCAAGCGCAAATTCTGTATTCGTCCTCGGCGGAAACGTGTACGTGGCCGGAAGCGAAACCAGAGGAAAAGCGTCAGAGGCTGCCTTACTTTGGACAAATGGCATCGGGCAGATGCTGAACGACGAAGGCTCCCCCCAAGCCTCTGCCCGTTCAGTATTTGTGTCTGACGGCGATGTGTATGTCGCGGGCAGCGAAAAAGACAAATATGGCCAAGGAATGGCCACGGTGTGGGTGAATGGGGAGCCTGTTAGCCTCAGCCCAGACGGCAGCGACGCTGGTGCCTACAGTATTTTTGTCTCAGGCCCCAATGTCTGTGTGGCAGGGTTCGAAGCCTCTGCGGGCGCGGCGGCGCAGGTTCCAGAGGGCGTACTATGGGTGAATGGCTACGCCCAACCCTACAGCGTGGAGCATCCCCCTGCATATTTCTATTCTGTATTCGTTTTTGGGCGAGACATCTTTGTTGCCGGGCGCGAAGGAAACATCGCAACGATCTGGAAGAATGGCAAGCCGCTGCACCGCACCGACAAAGACGGCATCACATCTTTCAATGCCGTCTTCGTTCAACCCATCAAGTAGAAACAGATAAAAACTAATGAGCCTCTTCAGCGCTTATGGCAATCTCATCGTTTTCAACAGACACCTTTGCCGTGTTCCCAATCTTCAGCTGACCGCTTAGCACCATCTTGGATATTTGGTTTGCGATTACCTGCTGGATGAGCCTCTTTAATGGCCTTGCGCCATAGTGCGGGTCAAATCCATTTTCGGCCAGCCAATCAATTGCTTCATCGCTGACTGACAAGCCAACGCGCTTCTGCGCCAGTTGAGCCTCTAGCCTTCGCATCTGTATCTTTGCGACAGAGGCCACGTCGCTTTTGCCAAGTGCGTTGAACGTGATAATTTCATCTATCCTGTTTAGGAACTCTGGCCTGAAATATTCCCTTAGCGCTGCCTGCACTTCTTGCGAAGCTTCGCTGCAACTGCCCCCAGCATCGAATATCGCCTTGCCGCCCACGTTTGAGGTCATCAGCACGACGGTGTTCCTAAAATTGACCGTCCTCCCCTTTCCGTCCGTCAGTCGCCCGTCTTCCAGAACTTGAAGGAATAGATCAAATATCCTTGGATGCGCCTTTTCCATTTCGTCCAGCAGGATCACCGCGTACGGCCGCCTCCGAACTGCCTCTGTCAGGCGCCCGCCCTCTTCGAAGCCCACGAAACCTGGCGCAGAGCCGATGAGCCTTGTGGCGTCTGCCTCGTGCGTAAATTCGCTCATGTCTATGCGTATCATCGCGTTTTCATCGTCAAACAAAAATTCCGCTAGCGCCCGCGCCACTTCTGTTTTCCCGACGCCCGTGGGGCCCAAGAACAGAAAGCTGCCGATGGGCCTGTTCGGATCCGACAGGCCCGCCCTGTTGCGCCTAAGCGCGTCCGATATGGCTCGAAGGGCATCCTGTTGCCCCACCACTCGCTCGGCAAGCCTTGTTTCCATCTGGAGAAGTTTTTGGGCCTCGCCCTCCAGCAGCCTCGACGCTGGAATTCCTGTCCAGCGGCTCACCACCGAGGCTATGTCCTCTTCGCTGACCTCTAGCCGCAGCATTGCGTTTTCTCTGTTAGAGGCTTCAGCCAGTTCTTTTTCCAACGTGGGAATTTCGCCGTACTCCAGCCTAGAGGCCCTTTCCAGCTCCCCCTTTGATTTTGCATGGTCGAGTTCGAAGCGCATGTCGTCTAGGCGTTTCTGCATGGCCCGGGTTTTTTCTATTTGAATTTTTTCCCCCTCCCACTGGGATCTTAGCCTAGACAGATCTTCCCCAAGCTCTGCTAGTTCCTTTTCCAAATCGGCCAGCCTTTCTTTGCTAGAAGCGTCTGTCTCTTTGGCCAGCGCGTGGCGGTCCAGTTGCAATTGCAGTTCCCGCCTCTCCCTTACGTCAATTTCAAGCGGGCGGCTGTCCATCTGTATCCGCACGCTGGAAGCCGCTTCATCCATTAGGTCAACCGCCTTGTCCGGCAAAAATCTGTCTGGGATGTAACGGCTGGAAAGAGCCACTGACTCCACCAATGCGGAATCCTTGATGCGAACCCCATGATGCAGCTCGTAACGCTCCTTTAGGCCGCGCAGTATGGAAATCGCGTCCTCTTGGCTGGGCTCTTCCACGTACACTGGCTGGAACCTTCGCTCCAGCGCGGCATCTTTTTGCACATATTTCTGATATTCATTTAGCGTAGTCGCGCCGATGCACCTCATGTCCCCTCTGGCCAGCGCGGGCTTCAGCAAATTTGCTGCGTCCATGCTGCCCTCCGCAGACCCAGCGCCCACCAGCGTGTGCATCTCGTCAATGAAAAGCACTATTTGCCCCTCGCTCTTTTCTATCTCTTGTATCACGCCCTTTAGGCGCTCTTCAAATTGCCCGCGGTACTGGCTGCCGGCCACCAAGGCACCCATGTCCAGCCCCATGATCCTGATGCCCTTTAGGTTTTCGGGTACGTCCCCGTGCGCGACTCTTTGGGCCAGGCCCTCGACGATGGCGGTTTTTCCTACTCCAGGCTCGCCTATTAGCACGGGGTTGTTTTTTGTCCTTCTCGAAAGCACTTGGAGCACCCGCCGAACCTCTTCGTCCCTCCCTATTACCGGATCCAGCTTGCCGCTCTCGGCCCGCGCCGTGAAGTCAATGGCGTAGCGTTCTAGGCTTGCGAACTTCTCCTCCGCCGTCTCATCCTCGACGCGCGAACCTTTGCGCAGCTCGCGGATCGCGCTTTCCAAAGAACTCCTAGTAACCCCGAAACGCTCCAGCGCCTTGCGCGCATCTGTGTGGGCGTTGGTGAAGGCAAGCAACATAGCGTCGGTGGCGATATAGCGATCTGCCAGCCCCCTAGCCGTGTCCGAACACAGTTCAAGAAAGTTCCGCATGGCAGGGCCCACTATGGGCTCCGCCCCGCCAATGGCTTTGGGAAGCTTCGATATCAATTCCTTGGATTCATCCATCAGGGCGGCAACTTGGGTGGATCCAGCACCAGCCCTTTCTAGTAGGGGCCGAAGCCCCATCTCTGGCGCCAGCAGTGCTGCGAACAGATGCTGTGGGAGCAACTCCGGGTGCTGTCCCTCGATTGCAAGGTTTCGCGCCTCCACTAAGGCTTCGTTGGATTTTTGGGTCAATGGCAGCATAGACATGGATTGCCCTCCTAGATTCTAGTATCGGCAAAAATGTGATGTTAGTCAACTAAAATTTTTTTAGTTAGAAACATTCAAGTGAAATGTTATGAATAAATTATTTTTTATTCAACCGCATCCTTGCTTACCCTAATCCCTGCCCCCTCTCCCCGGCTGCCCCATCTGGCAGAATTGACACCCGGCGCCTCCCGGCAGCGCGTTCCTATCTCACGTGCTCGGGTTCATGGCCTGACAACTTGGTTCATTCACCGCCGGGTATTGGAGTCCGGTTGGCTGCAAAACCATGCACCCGGCAATCCCATCGTGCCGAATGGGCGCCCGGCGGGGGCATTTGCCCGGCGCATATCTTACATGCTCGGGTTCATGGTCTGACAACTTGGCTTGTTCAGTGCCGGTTCATGGAGCCCGCCCGAATGCTATGCTGGGGGTCTCCCTTACCGTCGTCGCTCGCAAGCTCGCGCCGCCCCGGTCGCCCCCCAGACCCCCGCCGTCCTGTCGGACGGCTTCTTCGATGGAAGCGATACATAGGGGAGATGGCTCCGTTCAGCAGTGGCTTCGATGAACGGGCGGATGCCCAAGGAAGGCTTCGATGGACGGGCAGATGGTTGGAAGATGCCTTCGATGGAGGTACTGATACTTGGGATGTGACTTCGATAGAGATTTTCCGAGTTGGGGCAATGCTTCGTTCAGCGCATGTTTTTTTGGGTGCTGGTTTCGAGGTAGGCATTACAGACGGGGGCAATGCTCCGTTCATCGCATGGTGCCCAATCCGCCATTAAACATTTAATACGGCCGTAGGCCGCATCCACCATTGTCAAAACGAAGACGAGCGAAGGCAAAATGCCCAAGCTGCCAAAATCTGCCAACGTGTTACAACGGCCCACGTTGGGGTCTCGCGTATTCGGAGCGCAAGCGCAGAATACCGAGAGTTGTCCATTGTCCATTGGGTCTGCGCGGCCTCTCGCACTTTGTAGCTGCAATAAAAAGGGCATTGGGTTTTGTCGCCCAATGCCCTATCAGTTTATTCCGCTGGCCGCAAAATCAGGGATTTTGTCGGCGCAGATCGCTCTACTGCACCTTGAATGGGAAACTCCTAGTAAATGTCTGGCCCGTGAAATTGCACACGACTGTGGCTGTAATCGTGACATCGCCCGTTGTCTGTCTTGTTGGGATTGTGACAGAAGGGGAACTACCACTGTTATTCACTCCAAGTATTGAGGAGTTGCTGGTTGACAAGGTTATCGTACAGCTCTTGCCTCCAGTACTGGGCAAAATATTTAGGATATAACTGATATCTCCCATCCAAACGCGCTCTCGGTTAACCAAATAGGAATAGAACAGAGTCCCCTTGGCTAGAGGCATGCCACCTGTCCTCGGACGGGTATAGTAGGTCGTGTTGTCAGACAAGCCTGTCACGGCTGTCCCCGTAACCACCTTGACTGTCGCCACGTACCCGCCGTCTGCCGTCCTAGCCGTAACCGTTGCGTCACCGGGATAATAGCTGCTACTCTTGAGATAGCCAGGAGAGAGGCACGTCACCACGCCGTTTGCGTCCACACTGGCAGAGTTGTCGCTGGCATCGGAAAAAGAGATGCTCCAAGTGACGTTTTTGTTCGTGGCGTTGGCGGGCACTATGTTGGGTACCAGTGCCTTGGTTTGGCTAGGTGTCAGATAGATTGGCCCAGGCTCAAGCATTATGCCTGTGACAGGTATAATCCCCAGCACGGTCACGTTGCAGGTGGCTACGAAGCCACCCTCCTGCGTGGTGGCTATTATTGTCGCGCTTCCAGCCGCTAGGCCAGTAACAAGACCATTGCTGACAGACGCCACGGCCGGGCTGGTGCTAGTCCATGTCACGCTCTTGTTGGTGGCGTTGCTGGGCGACACAGTTGCAACCAATGTTTCGCTTGCGCCTAAAGTTAGCGTAACGGAACTTTTATTCAGCACAACTCCCGTTGGGGCTACGTGGGGTGGGTTCACTGTGACAGAGCAGAACGCCGTGAAGCCGCCCTGCTGGGTACTGACTATTATAGTCGCGCTTCCGGCGGACACGCCCGTCACTTCGCCATTGTTCACCGTGGCTACGCTTGGGTTGCTGCTGACCCATGTCACATTTTTGTTGGTGGCGTTGCTGGGTGACACGGTGGCAACCAAGGTTTCTTTGCCGTCAACGCTGATTGTAGCAGTCGTCTTGTTCAGCGACACGCCCGTGGGCGGTATGTCCTCGTTTGTCACCGTTACGGCGCATGTGGCAATAAAGCCGCCCTCCTGCGTGGAGACGCTGATGGTAGCACTTCCAGCGGAAACGCCCGCCACCAAGCCATTGGTGTTCACCGTGGCTACGTTGGGGTTGCTGCTTGCCCAAGTGACGCTCTTGTTTGTGGCGTTGCTGGGCGATACCGTTGCAACCAGGGTCTCTGTACCGCCAACTCTGATTGTCGCAATCGTTTTGTTCAGCGAAACGCCAGTTATTTGGCCACCGCCATTTGACACTGTCACGGCGCAGGTGGCGGTCTTGTTGCCATCCACTGTCGCTACGGTTATTGTGGCCGCGCCCGCAGTCACGCCAGTGACGACGCCGTTGCTGACTGTGGCCACGCTTGGGTTGCTGCTTGTCCAAGTGACGCTCTTGTTGGTGGCGTTGCTGGGCAATACAGTGGCGACTAAGGTTTCGATGTTTCCAACGCTAATGGTCGTTGAAGCCTTGTTGAGAGAGACGCTTGTGGGGGTCACATTTGTGGTGTTCACTGTTACGGCGCAGGTGGCGGTCTTGTTGCCATCCACTGTCGCTACGGTTATCGTGGCCGTACCCGCAGTCACGCCAGTGACGACGCCGTTGCTGACTGTGGCTACGCTTGGGTTGCTGCTTGTCCAAGTGACGCTCTTGTTTGCGGCGTTGCTGGGCGATACCGTTGCAACCAGGGTCTCGTTGCTTCCAACTGATAGCGTTATCGTTGTCTTGTTCAGAGAAACACTCGATGGGGAAACTGGGTTTACCGTCACTAGGCATGTAGCCATCTTGTTTCCAACATTTGTCGCTACTGTTATCACCGTCGTCCCGGCTGACACCCCAGTTACTAGGCCGTTACTGTTCACGGTTGCCACGCTTGGATTACCGCTAGTCCATGTTACGCTCTTGTCTGTTGCGTTGCTTGGCGATACTGTCGCAACCAAGGTTCCGCTGCCGCCAACTGATAGTGTTGTTGACGCCTTGTTCAGCGATACTCCCGTGGGCGAAACAGCACCAGTCACCGTCACTTGGCATGTCGCTGTCACACCCCCTAAAACTGTTGTAACTGTAATTGCAGCATTCCCAGAGCCTTTGGCAACTACGACACCATTGCTCACGGTGGCAACACTAGGATTACTGCTAGACCAAGTCACACTTTTGTTCGTGGCATTGCTGGGAAGAACTGTCTGAATAAGTATTTCGCCATCGCCTATGGGAAGCGTTAATGACTTTTTGTTTAGCGTCACGCTGGTTGGGTTCACCGTTGCCCCGCCGACATTGATGTCGCATCTCGCCGTAAGGTTTCCAACAACGGTTTGTGCAATAATTGTTGCCGTACCCTTCCCGCGGGCCTGCACCGTGCCATTTTCGTTCACGACTGCTATTGACTGATCGCTGGAAAGCCAATAAACACGCTTGTCTGTTGCATTAGAGGGGCTGACAGTTGCCGTGAGGCGCTCGGAACTGCCGACAGAGGCAAGTGCCAGTGTTGTTTTGTTCAACGTGATCCCAGTAGGTTTTATCGGGGCAGGCTCAACCAGCACTTCACAGGTATCCGTATGGCCACCATCTTTGGTGGTCACTGTAATCGTCGCATAGCCAGCTTTCTTGCCTGTCACCACCCCAAGTGTAGATACTGCCGCCACCTTGGCATCGCTGCTCTTCCAGGTCACGTTTACGTTGCTGGCGTTGTAGGGTTGGACAGTTGGAAAGAAAATATGCTCGCTGCCGACCGTTAGCACCAAGTTTTTGCGATCAAGCGAAACACCAAGCGCATTTACCTTGCTCGCATTAGAAACACGGGCTGCGACTCTCCTGGCAGGTGTGGTGGATTTCACTTTGTTGCCCCAATTGTCGGGATTACTTGGGCTTGCAACGCCTCCTGTACCCAGCGGGAGCATGGCGACAATTTCTGCATCGCCCTCGGATATAGCTGTAACGACTCCATTTTTGTCAACCGTGGCTATAGACGGGTTGCTTGACATCCACGTCACGTTTTGGTTTGTCGCGTTGACTGGAACAAAATTCACCGCCAAGGTATCAGTTCCACCCTTGAGCAAATCCACTTCATTCTTATTCAGGTAAGCGTCTTCTGCCGGAATGGGTACAGACACCACCTCAACGATGCAATCAGCCGTTTGATTGCCATCGTGCGTGGTGGCCATTATCACCGCGCTGCCGGCCTCGACTGGCGTGACTACGCCGCTGGCGGAAACCGTTGCAACATACATGTTGCTTGATGCCCAAGCAACATTTTTATTGGTGGCATTTTCTGGATAAATGGCTGGCACCAAAGTGCTACTTTCATCGCCCACGGCCAATGTCATCATGTTCCGATTGAGGGCAATCCCGGTGACCGAAACGTCCGAAATGGGCGGGGGCGGCGCGGGGGGGGGATTCTCGCCCCCCCCGCCGCCGCAGGTGACGTAAGCGACGCCGAGCGCCAACAATGAAGCCGCTATGAAGGGTATTTTCCCTCTCATCTGTGTAAACCTCCCTGCGCTAAAAGCGCGAAATGTGGTGTGGTTTGGGTACAGCGAAAGTGCCGCGCGGGGACGGTTCCCGGCGCGGCACTTTTATTGGTTTTTTGTTGTGGCTATTTTCTAAATTTTGCCAGTGGGTGGCGGACAAGCAGGCAAATATTACCCCCCCCCCCATGAATTATTTATATGATTGGCGGGGGTGGCGGCGGAGAGGGCAGGGGCGGCCTTGGGGGCCGAGATCGGCCCGCCGCCGCGTTGCGTGCATGTGTCTTTGAAGTCAGTCATTTGGGGCTTGGGATGCTTGGGTGGGCCGAATGCACGCCCAAGAAAAAATCAGGTTAATACCATGCCGGGGGTGTGTCAAGTGGGTTTTGAAAGATTTTGAAAAAAAGTTGGAGTGCCTGATGGGGCTAGGTTTTAGGGGCCAGGGGGCAGTGGCTATGGGTCAGGTGCCGCGCTGGAGGCGGCAATATTGAGGCGGGCTTTGGTCGTGTTGATGATTGAGCCTCTTGCAGAACTCTGAAAAATTTGGGCCATGAGGCTCCGATTAGCGAATTGACAATTGACAATGGTGGATGCGGCCTACGGCCGCGCTGATTTTCTTAATTTGGGTGGCACTCACTTTGTGGGGGGCTTCCATGAATTGAACAAAGCACTTTTGGCAATGACTCGGAGGTTTTGCAAGTACCTCGATTATGGAATGGGTAGGGCGCGTGGTACCTGAACGCAAAAAACGTGAAAAAATACATGTGATATGCTAAGGTAAACAAGTGTAAGAGAGTGCCGCCACAACGGCAACCATCACTCTCTTATTGGAGGGCAGGATGCCTGACAAGAACGGTAAAGTTGACTACAGAGCGGCAATCAAAGAGGCTGTGGGATCGCCAAACGATGACAAATGGGCGGAGCGCACCCTCCCAAACACGGGCACGCAATTGGCACCTGGAATGTTAAGGGTGTCCGAAGAATTCGCCTCAGAATATGCCGAGAATCTGAATGCCCGATACAGCAAACAGCCCCGCTAACCCAGCACCAGTAGCGGCATCTCGTACCTTGTAACTGTTTCAACGCGGGCGTTAGCCCGCATCAATTTCCAGCATTGTCAATTGAGCCTCTTGCAAAACTATCTTCGCGCTCATCGAAGCCATCCCCATGCATCCGCCCCCCCCCATCGAAGCCACCGCTGAACGAAGCCATCTCCCCAAAATTCAGCGCCCATCGAAGAAGCCGAGCGAAGCGAGGCGGGGGGCGCGGGGGGTGCGAACGGGCCAGCGCGAGCTTGCGAGCGATGGCGGTAGTGAGACCCCCCGTTTAGCATTAGGGCGGGCTCCATGACCCGTCACTAGACGAACCAAGTTGCCAGACCACGAATCCGAGCACGAAAGATATGCGCCGGGCAAATACCCCCGCCGGGCGCCCATTCTGCCCGATGGGTCTGCCGGGAGAATGACCGCGCTGCGTCTCCATTCAGTGCTATGGAATTGCCGTTCGACAGCAAGAAAAGATTTTGAGAGTTTTGCAAGTACCACAACTATCAACTTTCCGATCGCCTTCTCCTTGGTTCGCCGGGCCTGCCCTTGGGGTCGCTCTTTGCCGCCTTGGCTGCTTGTTCGGCGGCGGCCTTCTTAGCCGCCGAGTCGTTGGTCAGCAGTATCCGCAGCTTGTCTGTTTTCCCTCTGGGTATTTTCAGCGTCTGGATGATGGCTATCGGCGTCGCCGAAATCGCATCGGCGCGGAAGTAGAGCGCGTCCAAGCAGTACCTGTTCAGTGCCTCTTTGGCTTTTGCTATCGTTGCGACAGTCGTTACGCGCAGTTGGGTCTTTTTGGGTTCATCTGGGATCTTGAAGGACAGGTTTGGTAAATCTTGGGACACGGCGTCCAAGAGAGTCGCCTCGGCCCAGGCCGACAAATTTTCAACGGCAGTGTCAATGATGGTCAAAAGGGTGTCAAAGGCGTCGAACAGGTGCCCCACTTCTTGGAAGGCGTGGTCTATCTTGCCTTCGCACTGTCCCACCAACATGTTCCATGCAACGGGCATTCCCCTAAAAATTACATCGCCGACCCGAATATAGATGGACATGCCCAAGTGCATCAAATTGCGGGCGTAGTAGTCGGTCACGTCTTCAATTTGAGTTCCTGTGGATCCATTGGGCTTGTGAGTCCTATTAAAAAGAAAGTCAACGCTCAACCCGATTAGGTCAAGGAAATAATAGCGATTGGCCAATACAAATGTTTTTGCTGGGTCAGTCGCAGTCATGACGGGATGGCTTTTTTGGACTGTCTCAATAATTTTTTCAAATTTTTCCTCGGGCTCAAAAAGGCTGTGCACCACTAGGAAAAGCAGGTCGCGGACTTTTAGATCCATGTCGCCGAATACTACGGTTCTCTTTTGCTCGCCAACGCAAGATTTCCAATTGCGGCCAATGTCCGCCTTGAGGTTCTCCACGAAGCGCTTGACGTCCCTTTCTTGAAGCACGGCGGCTGTATCGGCGATTTCATTGCCAGAGTATGTCCTGGGTCTGTCTTCATCGTCGTTTCTCTTGAGGTAATCGGCGGCCTCGGCATTGGATATGCGCCTTGGCAGATTTATCTCAATGCGCTCAAGCTCGAATGGGTAGTTTTGGACGCTCTCGAATGCAAATGCGCCAAAAAGGCTGTGACCGGCGGTCACGTCTCTCTTCAAAATGTTCTGAAGATGTTCGTCCCACTCGACTTCGTCTGGAATATTAAAAACATTCAAATATGTTGACGCTAGGCCCATTCCCATGTTTGCTGGAATTTTTAGCAGTTCCATCTTTTCTTCGGGGGGGACGCCATCGAGGATGTTTCCTGTGGTTGATTTTAGCTGGTCTTCAGAGGAGGATGCTTCTTTTATCGCTTCCAGCGTGCCAAATACGTCCCGCGTCAGCGCGGCCTTCATTAGCAAAAAGAGATAGTGCGGTTTTTCTCTGAGGTCTTGGGGTATGTAGTTGACGGCGTGTTTTCTGACATGCTGAATCTTCTTCCCACGAACTTGTTCAAAGCGCCTCTTAATTTCGGCCATTTCGCGGGGGTCTTGGGTGGTGGCGGTCGAGTACATCACCTCTTGGACTTTGAAGTCTTCATAATTTATCACTGGATGGTTTTTCAATGCGGCCAATATCGCCAGCAGCTCGTTTTCCGGCGGCAGTTTTATGTAGGGAAGGCTAGGAAAGGTTTGCTCAAAGTCTTCGAGGATGCACAATATGGCGCATGTAAGACTGTCTTCCTGGCTCAGTTGAAGCGCGGGGATGTTTTTCATGAGCGATTTGGATACGCCGTCGGATGGCCCCTTGAACGCGATGGCCTGTCTTGCTTCCAAGGACGCCGACGAAGCGGCCCTTATGAACTCCTTGGGATTGGGTTCGCCCTTTTTGGGATCCCACATGTTGAGTTCCCTCAGCTTCATTTGCAGGTTGCGGTACGCGTCCGCCAGTCCGCCAGGGATGGCCACCCTGGTAGAGAATTCGTCCCTGAGCTTGATCGCAATTTTGATCTTTTCTTCGAGTTTTTGTTCTATTTGGCTGTCTTGTGGTTCCATCTGAGTCCTGCCTCAACAAGTAGTGTGCCGCAAACAATTATGACCTAGAAAATTGCATTTTGCGTCTGCCGCCTGGGGGGCTTGCGCGTAGGCCGACCTTTATGGGGTTTGCCATAGATAATGCTATTATATACCAATATTCTGCCAGAAAAAAGGGGCTTACATTTACTTGGGGGGGCACTTGGGATAATGCCACAAGACAACCATCAAACTGCGCGGCGCTAAGCTGTCAGGGCGGCCAGGGCTATGGAGTACAGTTTGGTCTTGACCGTGTCGCCCCTGCTGGATAGAATGCAGGGCTTTTTGGCCCCAACGACCATGGCCCCGCACTCGCAGCCCGCCAATTTGGTCATGCTCTTGTAAAATATGTTTCCGGCTTCAATGTTTGCGAACACTAGGCAGTCAGCGTCCCCCGCCACTGGGCTTTTAAGCCCCTTGATTTCGGCAGCCTCTTTGTCTATAGCCACGTCCAAGGCCAGCGGCCCGTCAACGATAGCGCCCCTGATCTGCCCCCTGTCCCCCATCTTGGCCAAAACTGCGGCATCCAGGCAGGCCTGCATCTTTGGCAAAACCTGTTCGCTGGCGGTCACGATGGCGGCCTTTGGTGTTTCGATTTGGAGCGCCTTTGCGACGCTGATGAGATAGTTGAGTATGGCCGTCTTTTCCTTTAGCTCAGGGGCTGGAATGACGGCAACGTCCCCGACGATCAGCAGTTTGTGGTAATGGGGGTTCTCTATAACCGTGACGTGGCTGAGTATGGCCCCAGGCTCCATCAGCCCTTGCTCTTTGTTTAGGATAGCCCTCATGTATTTGTCCGTTGAAAGGCTGCCTTTCATCAAAACGTCGCCATCGCCCGACCTCACCATTGACACTGCCGCCGCTGCGGCCTTTGTTTCATTGGGTTCGTTGACAATATTGAATTTTCCGGGGCCAAAGCCCTCTTTTTTGCATATTTCGATGATCCTTGCCTCATCGCCCACTAGGACGGCTTCAACTATCCCCGCGTCCACGCCATCTTTGACTGCCTCAATTGTGTGCTCGTCATTCGCCGCCGCAGCCACCAGTTTTTTGCGCGGCTTGGCTCTGAGCGCGTCCAACATCTGGTCTAGTTTTGTGATCGGCATTATAGCTCCCCGTTGGAATAGTGTGCGGCTTCTAGTTTAGCACATCGGGCAAAACAGCGCGTGAAAGGCAGATGGAGCGTCATTTGAGCTGTTCGCCCAAGCGGTTGTCCCCGGCGGAAACCACCTTGCCCAGCAGCGCGGTCGCCTCGCCCAAAAGCGATTCGCAGCGCCTTTTCATTTCGTCTTTGAATGCCGCATCGTGTATGTCCTTTAGGTTTATCAGCACGTTCCAGATGCCCCCGCGCACTCCCGCAAAGCCCATCTGCGCGCCGACCAAGCCATCCGTTATTGAGGCCTGGTTTCCGTGCTCCACCACTATCGCCGCCGCCTTCATCGCCTCAAAGCTGAGCGCGGCAGTCTGGAATGGCACATTCGCGGCTGCCTTTAAGCCATCAAGCAGCGCAGCATCTTTGGCGGCTTTTTCGGCTTCCGTCGCCTGGGGCATCCGTCTGGCGTCCATGTACGCGTTGAACGCGCTCGTGTCCTCATCTACTGCCAAGACTAGCGCGTCTTTTGCTCTATGCGCCATTTCGGCTGCATCGTGCAAATGGGATAGATGCGCTTTGTCCTTGGCCTTTGTCAGATTTGCGACCATAGAGGCAAGCGCCGCGCCCAGCGCACCGGCCAGCGCTGCAATGCTGCCACCGCCAGGGGCCGGAGTGTCGCGGCTCACCTCTGTCACCAAGTCTTTGGCTGTCATTGACATCAGGCCATTGGGATAGGACTTTGGAAGCCCGAGCACTTTTTTGTCAATCTCGAATGGGGCGACGTCCGACAGCCCCATGCTGAAAATGGCACATTCCAAAACGTCTTGGGCAGGGACGAATGGACTCTTGCCCATGCCGCGCAGGTAAAACTGCCCAGCGTCGAACAATGGTTTGAATGGGACCAGCCCAACGATTTCAGACCCGGTTACCACCAAGCCCCTTTCGGCGGCCATCTTTCGCGCAGCCTCTAGGACATCCACCATGCTTGTCGTTTTGTAATCGGTTAAGTTGATGCTCAACTGCGCCCTTTTGTATGCATCCACGTACCAACCGATGGCCTTGCAGCACTTGAAAAGCCCAGCCCTGTAAGCCTTTTGCCCGACAAGGCTGCGACCAACGTCTATGTCGTTCAGCTCTAGCAGGGTTTTCAGCTCGTAACCGTGCTCCTCCCGGCAGTGGGTCTCTAGGCTTTCAAAATTGGTAAAGTCCCTTGGGCAGTTGCCGCAGGCGAAGAATCCCTCCGCATAGCGCAGTTCCTTGCCGCTGCTGTAGAATGGCGTTGTCTGCCCCCTCCGCGCCACCCTGCCCTTTTCCCTTAGCTCAAAAGCGATGTCTGTAGCGTGGGCCTTGTCGCGGCTGTTCAATGTTATGTTGTAGGCGATCAAAAATTCCCTTGCCCCCGCTATCAAGGCCCCAAAGGTGGGGACAAACGATGCGGGGCCAAAGTCCGGGGCCCAGCTTGGGTCTTTCAGCTTTTCTTCCAGTCCCTCATATTCTCCTTTTCGCACCGCAGCCAAATTTTTGCGCTCGGGGCGGCTGGCAGCTGCTTCATAGAGATAGACCGGGACTTGCAGCTCCTGGCCCACCCTGGCCCCCAATCTTCTGGCCAATTCGGCGCAGTCCTCCATAGAAACGCCTTCCACTGGCACGAATGGGCAGACGTCGCAGGCCCCCATCCTGGGGTGGCTCCCCGAATGGCCCCGCATGTCTATCACTTCGCTGGCTTTTTTTATCCCCCTAAACGCCGCCTCTAGCGCACTTTCAGGGTCGCCCACTATCGTGACCACTGTCCTGTTTGTGTCAGCCCCAGGGTCAACGTCCAACAGCCGTACGCCCGCAACGCTCTCCATGGTGTCTGTTATCGCCTTGATTTTGGCCATGTCGCGGCCTTCGCTGAAGTTCGGTACGCACTCCACCACTTTTAGGGCCATACTGCCCTCCGCCAGAAGTATGTTGAATAGAGAGTCAATTGCAAAACTCCCGACCATTGCCAACAGGCCCCTATCCAATTATTTAGGGGAACAGCCGTAAAACTGATACTCCCCAATTAAGGAAATCAGCGCGGCCGTAGGTCGTATCCACCATTGTCAATTGTCCATTGTCCATTGTCAATTCACAAATCGGAGCCTCACCGCCCAAAAACGTCAGAGTTCCGCATGAAACCAGATGCAATTACTCTTGGCTGGGCGAAACAGGCCGCCGAAAGGAAGTTCAGCGCCCAAGGATTATTTCTATGCGCCTATTGCGGGCACGGCCAGCCTCCGTGTCATTGTCATCTAGTGGGTAGTCAGACCCAAAGCCTTGGACTTTCATGCTTCCCTTTGGAATACCGGCATCGAGCAGCACGTCGAAAACAGACTTGGCCCTATCCATTGAAAGTTCCAGATTGCGCTCGGGCCGCCCAACGGAGTCTGAATGGCCGCAGACATAGATGTCTATCCCATTGAAGTGCTTTTTTAGCAAATCGGCTTGCCTCACAAGAAGAGTCTTGAATACGGGCTTTAGGTCGGACTTGTTGAATTCAAAGGTGATTTCGTCGCCATAGTCAAACACCAGAATTTTTTTGAGGTTTAGTGCTGTGGCCATTTTCGATAGGTTTTTGTCCAAGACCAGCGTCACCACCACTTTATCGTCAGCCAAGTGCCTAATCCTTTGCTCCACGGTCCCATCTGGCGAATTTGTCGTGCTGAGGTTGTTCGCTAGTTGGTCAAGTGAGGAAACTTTTAGCGTGACAGGAGCCTGCCCCACCATCTTCCCTTTGTAGATGACGCCCTCGGAGGGAGGAAGGGTATGGACCGTGGCGGAAATGCTGTCATCCACCATTGAATCTGGCTCGAGAGGCACCGGCTTCTGGCACGCGGCCAAAAAAATTAGGGGCAAGAGGAGAATGATGTTTTTCATGTGGACTCCCTAAAAGCTAAGCACAAGATCAATTTCTGAAGCTACATTCTTTCCGCCATCAGCGGTGGCTGGATTCCATTTTAACTCATTAAGGACAAAGTCGGTTATGAATTTTGCTGCCTCAGTAGAGAGAGCCACTTGCAAAACGTCAGTTTTGCAAGTCACCGGATGTGCAGGCTGCGCCCGACCGGAGCAGACTCTGGCGTGAAACGCTGTAAACAAACAAGTTATGAAATCAAGCCAGAGGCAGCGAAAGAAAGAGGGCGAGGCAGTGGGTGGTGGAGGCGGCCCACGGCTGGTTCAACAGGTTCCGCAAGCTGCTGCTGCGCTACGAGAAGCTTGAGCGCTCGTACCTGGCTCTGTGTCACTTGGCCGCCGCCATCATCGCCTTCAGGAAGGTCAGGGGGGAAATAAATATTATTTACGGATAAATCCTAAGCTTGGCGAAACAGGTCGCCGAAAAGAAGTTCAGCGGCCAAGGATTATTTCTATGCGCCTGTTGCGGGCGCGGCCAGTCTCCGTGTTATTATCGTCGAGCGGGTAGTCAGACCCAAAACCTTGGAGTTTCATGCTTTCCTTTGGAATGCCAGCATCGAGCAGCACGTAAAAAACGGACTTGGCCCTATCCATTGAGAGTTCCAGATTGTGTTCGGGCCGCCCAACGGAGTCTGAATGGCCGCAGATATAGATGTCTATCCCTTTGAAGTGCCTTTTAAGTAAATCGGCCTGCTTCACAAGAAGAGTCTTGAATTCGGGCTTTAGGTCGGATTTGTCGAATTCAAACGTAATTTCTTCGCCATAGTCAAACACCAGAATTTTCTTGAGGTTTAGCGCTGCGGCCATTTTCGATAGGTTTTTGTCCAAAACCAGCGTGACTGTCACTTCATTATTGGCAACGTGCCTGATCTGTTGCTCAATCAACTCATCGGGCGCGTTTGCAATGGTTAGACCGTTGGCCAATTGGTCAATTGATCGAACCTTCAGCTTGACTGGCGACCGCCCTATTGTTTTCCCCTCAAAAACAACGTTTTCGGCTTTGGGGATAGTATTGACCGTAGCAAAAATGACAGGTTCCGACGGGGCTTTTGGCAGAGCAACCCTGCTCTGGCATGAGGCAAAAAAGAAAATCGTCAGTAAAGGCAGAATGGTTTTCATTCGGATTCACCAAAAATAACCAAAAGTCGGAGTTCTGCTGATTCAATGGGCAACCCGTCATTCGCAATGGCCGGTGCCCATCTGTATTCTTTTTTGACGAAATCGGTGACGAATTTTTCCAGTTCTTTGGAGAGGCTGGGTGTCACAACGCTGCACTTCATCGCTTCTCCGTTCTCCCCTACCACCACCTTTACGATGACAGATTGCCCTGCGAGTTCAGGCGGGTATCTATCTGGCGACTTGGACGCAAGCGGTTGCGGGGGCGAAACGCGGATGCGGGCTGGGGGCTTTGTATCCTTGGTCTCCTTCTGCTCCGCAGGGGATTTGGGCTTTGCGGCCTCTGGAGTGGGAGCTTTTGCTTTTGGGTTGGCATCGGCCAAGGCTGCCTGTGCCGTTTGCGACAATGGACTGTCTTCCTTTGGCTGCTTCTCGTCCTTGGCTTCGGAATACGAACCCTTGGAATAGAAATAGTGCGCCATAGCCGCAATCAAGCCGGCCAAGGCAACGAAAAAAATGAAGTTGGCTACCCAGCGGCGGAGGCCCCACTTTCCAACCCCAAGCCCACCCTTCTTGGCGGCAGTCGAAACCATCAAGGTGCTTTCTGAAGCCATGGTGTCAGCGTCCCCGATAGGGATCCTGTGGATGGACATGCCATCGAAATTGTCTAGCCTCTGGTTCCATTGGATGTGGCATTTCTCGCAGGCCGAAAGCATTTCCCTCTGCATTTCGTCTATCGTTGTGTAGCGGTCTTCCCTCTCCCTAGAGAGAGCCTTCATCAGCACCGTCTTCAAAGGGGCAGGGAAACTTGGGACAAAATGGTCTATAGGCTCGGCGTCCTCTTTTATCCGCTGGACTAGCGTTGCCATAGGCTCGTCTGACGAGAATGGCAGTCTGCCCGCTATGGCCTTGTACAGAGTGATGGCAAGCGAATATTGGTCGGCTCTGCCGTCCACGCGCTTGCCCATAGCCTGTTCTGGGGCCATGTAGGCCGGAGTCCCCAGCATGTTGCCCGTCTGGGTGACGTCAACGGCGTCTATGGCTTTTGCGATGCCAAAATCAGCCAAGCAGGGGAGCCCATCCGCGTTCAGCAAAATGTTGGCGGGCTTTATGTCCCTGTGGATGATGCCGTGCCTGTGGCTATAGGCCAGCGCGTCCAGCAACGGTATGGCCAGCCTGGCCAGATTGGTCGCGTCCAGCCTGATTTCTGCGTCTATCATCTTTGAGAGGGAAGGGCCCTCGACGAGCTGCATGCTGTACCAGCTAATCCCGTCGGACTGCCCCAAGTCAAAGACCTTAACAATGCTGGGATGGTCTAAGGATGCCGAAAAACGGGCCTCTTTGTCGAACCTATCGGCAATTTCCGGACTAAGGGAATTGTTGAGAACCTTTAGGGCCTCCAGCCGCCCAAGCTGGACATTGCGGACTTCATAGACAGTGCCAGAGCCGCCGTGTCCCAAAATGGACACGAAGGAGTACTTGTCGCGGAGCATCTCCATCAGTCGTATCGGGGCTGTCGGCTTGCCTGCTTTATTCATGTCGTTGTATTTTATTGGCTTTGGGCAAAAATTTGCAACCTAGCCACAACCTCCCCCATTTTTAATTACAGCATAATATTTGGGGCGATCAATATGAAAAATGAGCCACTTGCAAAACGTCAGTTTTGCAAGAAGCTTAATTTATTTGCATCTACCACTTGATTTCCACCATTCAAGGCCGTTTTTTACGTCTTCGGCAATTTGTGTCGCCAGCTCCGACACATTCTCGAAAGCTATTTCGCCCCTGAGCTTGTGCAAAAACTCCAGTTCCATAATAGAGCCATATAGATTCATGTCCTTCCCCGGCAAGTGTGTCTCCACCGTCGGCGGTCGGCCTGCGAATGTGGGCTTGGTCCCCACGCAGGTCAACCCTAGCGACGGCGAGGACAGGCTTGGCGGGCAGTGTACGCTCGTCACATACACGCCTGGGGCCGGCAGCAATTCCTGATCCCATCTGAGGTTGGCCGTTGGAAAGCCAAGCTTTCTTCCGACTCGTTCCCCCTCAACAACAACGCCCGAAAGCACGTATGGCCCCCCTAGCAGTTCTGACGCCAGTCCCACCTCGCCGTCCAACAGCGCCCTCCTTATCCGGCTACTGCTCAATGCGCCGCCGTCAATGGCTTTGTATGCGTGCGGATGGACCAAGCAGTCATTGTCGGCCGCCCACTCCTTGATCAAGTCAATATCGCCTGCCCTGCCGCGCCCAAAGCGGAAAGCCCGGCCAACGTGCAAATCAGTGGGGGAAATAGCTTCGCACAGGCCGTCCAAGAATGTGCAGGGGGCAAGCTCGGAAAACTCCCTATCAAAGGGTACGGCCCAAACGCAGTCAATGCCCAGCCTTTCAAATACGTCCAATTTCTGTTGCATCGTCATCAACAGTGCCGCTCCTGGGGCAGGTGACAGCATTTTTTCCGGGTGCGGGTCGAATGTGACCAAAACAGTCGGCAGAGAGCGCCCCTTTGCGGAATGAACTGCTTTTGCCAGTAACTGCCTGTGCCCAGCGTGAACTCCGTCAAAATTGCCCAGCGTCGCCACGGAAGGCCCCTGCTGCAATTTCTCTGCTCTAGCCGAAAAAAAATCAGCTTTCCATACCTGCATCAAGGACTTTCCCCCAGATGCTTGGTGGAGACCAGACTGAATATGATGGAACCCACCAGCACAGCAGAGATGAAGGCCAAGCTGAACACTATCAAGGTGCCGTCGGCAATTCCGAACCGCGCCTTGGCCCAGTGAGCCAAGCACATCTTGACACCGACAAACGTCAGGATTATCGCCAGCCCGACCTTTAAGTACCTGAACCTGTCCATCATTTTGGCCAAGAGGAAGTAAAGGCTCCTGAGCCCCAAAATTGCAAAGACATTGCTGGTGAACACCACAAAGGTATCCCTAGTGATGGCCAGCACCGCAGGAATAGAGTCAACGGCAAACACCAAATCAGTAAATTCAATGACTATCAATACCAGCAGCATGGGCGTGGCGAGCCACCTGCCGTTCTTTTTGGTCAAAAAATGCTCGTGTCCCCCATCTGGGTCAAAGGGTACGATTTTGCGAAAGAGCCGCACCGTCATTCCATCCGAAGGGTTCTTCTCTTCGCCTTCTTTTTCAAAAAACATCTTTAGGCCAGTCCAGATCAAGAAAGCTCCAAAGACGTACATCATCCATTCAAAGCGGTTCAACAGTGCCGTGCCCCCCAAGATCATCGCGGCCCGCAATACCAGCGCCCCCAGTATTCCCCAGTACAGTATGCGGTGCTGATTCTTCATGCCCACGCCAAAGGCAGAAAAGACCATCACGAACACAAAAAGATTGTCAACGCTAAGACTCTTCTCCAGCACATAAGCTGTGAACCACTCTATGCCCTTGAATTGGCCCATCTGCCGCCAAATGAGGGCATTGAAAGCTAGGGCGAGCGTCACCCAGGCGCAGCTCCAGACCGTAGCTTCCTTGAAAGAGGGGACGTGCGCCTTTCGGTTAAAAACCCCCAAGTCCAGCGCCAGCATGACAAGGACAAAGGCCAAAAAACCTATCCACGCCTGCATCGGAGCCGACTGCAACAACTCTTCTACCACCCATACTCCCAAAATAATTGCCAACCGCTCGTTAACCACATATTGCCAATTGCCCATTTTCAACGGTTGTTTGCCAATTGTCAATTGAGCTTCTTGCAAAACCATTCTAGCGCCATCGAAGCCATCTTCATGTATCCGCCCATCCATAGGGCAGTAAGCGAAGCGAGTACCTGGGGGTCTGGGGGGTAGCGAAGGGCTGCCCCGCAACTACGCGCCAATTGATACTCCCAGATGCGGGGAGCCGTGAGCGGACTCCCAGTTGGCATTCGGGCGGG
Organism: Holophagales bacterium; assembly: GCA_031281385.1. The sequence goes on along the minus strand of JAITFL010000181.1, from coordinate 21,962 downwards.
CTCCATGAACCGGCGCGAAACGAACCAAATTCCCAGGCCGCGAACCCGAACACGAAAGATAGAATCAGGAGCTAGAAACAGATTGAACGCCCATGCTGAACGGAGTCCTGTACACAAAATGAGCCGAGTTTGCAAGTGGCTCGACTGGAAAATGGAATCTGCTTCATAATAGATAATGTCTAGCACGGACAGAGCCGACATGAAAGCACCCAACACATCAACCCCTCCCCCATTCCCTCACAAGCATCTCTTGGGCATAGAGGCCTTGAGCGCACAGGACATCCTAGCGATTTTAGACCAGGCCAAAGTCTTTGAGGAAGCCTGCAACAACCCAGACATCAAGGTGCTTCCATTGCTTCAAAAGAAAATGGTGGTCAACCTTTTTTTTGAAAATAGCACGCGCACAAGAAACAGCTTCGAGATTGCCGAAAAGCGCCTATCGGCCAATGTAATAAATTTCGATGCAGCTTCCAGTTCCATCAGCAAAGGCGAGACGCTGATTGACACTGCACTGAACCTGCAGGCCATGCGCCCCGACTACGTGGTCATGCGCCACAGCAAATCGGGCGCGCACGAGCTATTGGCGCGGCATTTGGATATCAGCATCATAAACGCAGGGGACGGCGCACACGAACACCCCACACAGGCCCTTCTGGACGCATACACACTGAGAGAAAGATTTGGCAAACTTAGCGAACTAAAGGTGGCCATTGTGGGAGATATCCGCAACAGCCGCGTCGTAAGGTCAAATTTGTGGCTTCTGACAAAGATGGGCGCACACGTCACCATAGTAGGCCCGCCCACGCTGGTTCCGCTGGAGATGAAAGAAACATGGCCAAGCGCAGAGTTTGGCTACGACTTCGACAAAATATTACCCGACATGGACGCGATAATGATGCTGCGCTGCCAGTTCGAGAGAGGCACGGGCATGTATATCCCCAGCGTTGGGGAATACGCCAAGCGTTTCCAACTGAACGCCAAGAGAATGGAAAAGGCCAAGCCAAGCGTGGCCATACTGCACCCAGGACCTGTGAATAGAGGAGTGGAGATAGAGGGCGAAGTGGTCGACAGCCCAAACAGTTTGATACTCAAGCAAGTCACCAATGGCGTACCCATCAGGATGGCAGTGCTGTACCTGCTTGCGGCTTCGTAGATTGTTTTGAGGGACGGGCTAGTCTCCCGATATGGCCTCTGACGGGCAGGCAGAAACGCATGCACCGCAGTCAATGCAGGTGTCTGCCTCTATGGAGTAGTGGGGGCTGCCCTCTTTGATGGCTTCTGTTGGGCATTCAGAAATGCAGGAGCCACAGGCCGTGCAAGAATCGTTGATAGTGTGGGCCATAAATTTCCTCCATCAATGGCAACTTTGAGAATAAAGCAGAATGTGCAACTTTGCAAATTGTGCCATACTCAAAAAGTCCAACAATTTGCCGCGAAGGAGCAAAAAATGATCCAAGGCCCGATAGTGCTGCTGGTGCTCGACGGAATCGCCGATGGCGCCAGAAATTCTTATGACGCCACCTTTGTGGCGGGGATGCCGCGCCTCAACGGCCTGCGGCGCGACTATGCCTCCACCCAGCTGAAGACCAGCGGAGAGGACGTGGGCCTGCCGGAGGGCCAATTCGGCAACTCCGAGGTCGGACACATGAACTTGGGCGCGGGGCGCGTAGTCTGGCAGGAGCTGACCCACATAAACTCCACCATCAAAAAGGGCACATTTAAGCAAAACCGCCCAATGGCCGACCTGATGTCCGAGGTTAAGGCCAAAGGCACCAGGCTCCACCTGATGGGCCTCTTGGGCCCAGGGGGCGTGCACAGCCACCAGAACCACCTAGAAGCCCTTGCCCACTGGGCAGATGCCGAGGGCCTGCCCACCACGATACACGCATACCTAGATGGCCGCGACACCCCGCAGAAGAGCGCGGACGGATTCATAGAGTCGCTGGAAAAGCACCTGGCAGATGCCAAACATGTGAAAATTGGCTCCATCAGCGGCCGCTATTGGGCGATGGACAGGGACAAGAGATGGGAGAGGGTGGAAAAGGCTTGGCACATGCTGGTTGACGGCCAGCCCGAACACAAATGCGGCACTGCGTCAGAGGCCATAGCGGAGGCGTACGCACGGGGCGAAACGGACGAATTTGTCACGCCGACCACCACCAAAGACTTTTTCCCTATCCAAGACGGCGACGGAGTAATTTTCTTCAACTTCAGGGGCGATCGCGGCCGGGAATTCAGCCACGCACTGGTTGACCCATCGTTCTCTGGCTTTGCCGCAAAGAAAAGGCCCGCGGTAAAATTGGTCACATTCACGCAGTACGACGCCGCGCTAGATCCATACCTCAAAGTGGCCTTCCCGCCCCAAAACCTCAAAAACATATTCGGCGAAATAATAAGCAATAGCGGCATAAAACAGTTCCGCACGGCGGAAACCGAAAAATATGCCCACGTCACATTTTTCTTCAATGGCGGGCGCGAAGAGTCGTTCCCCGGCGAAGAACGCCTTCTGATTGACAGCCCCAAGGTTGCAACTTACGACCTAATGCCTGAAATGAGCTGCCACCAAGTCGTGAGGGGCCTGGTGGAAGCCATAGGCTCCGGCAAATACAAAGTGGTCATTTGTAACTTGGCAAACGGTGACATGGTGGGCCACACGGGCATACTTGACGCGGCCGTGACCGCCTGCACCATAGTTGACGACTCCGTTAGGAAAGTCGCCGAGGCCACGCTTGCCGCCAATGGGGTTCTGATAGTCACCGCCGACCACGGAAACTCGGACTGCATGCTGGACGAAGAGGGCCACCCCCACACCGCCCACACCACGAACCCAGTTCCATGCGTAATCGTGGGCAAAGGCTTTGAAAAAATGCCGCTGCGCCAGGGCGGGGCCCTGTGCGACGTTGCCCCAACCCTGTTGAAGCTTCTGGAACTCCCCCAGCCGCCTGAAATGGATGGGCACAGTTTATTTTGAGTAAACTTTTTGCTTACTAAACACATCAAATAAACAGTGCCAATAAATTTTCCTAAAGGAGGAACCATGAAAGCACTTAGCGCAATTTGCTTCCTGACAGCCTTTTCTGCCATCGGCTTCGCCCAAGAACCGCCCCAGAGGCCGCCACGCGAGGGCATGGGCCGCCAGATGCAGCCCTATGATGCTTCCAAAGAAGAGACCATCAAGGGCAAGGTCACCAACGTTGCAGAAATGACACGCGGCCAAATGACCGTAATAACCCTCACAGTTTCGGTTGATGGCAAGGATTGGCAGGTTAACGTGGGAACTGCGGACTTCCTCAAAGAAAAGGGCGTCAGCTTCGCCAAAGACGACGAGATCACCATCAAGGGCGTAAAGAATGAAACCGAGCGCGGCGCCAGGATCTCCGCCAAGGAAGTCACAAAGGGCGAAACGACCTTAGAACTTTTGAACAAAGACGGCCGCCCGGCTTGGATACCAGCGCCGCCACCCATTCCAAACCGATAAATCTTATGGGCATACCATCAATAGCGTTGCGGATGCTTTGCCTACTGGCCGCATTTTCTGCGCTGGGCTTGGCCCAGCCCACGCCGCCCACTCGCCCGACGAAGCCAACCCTGCCATCGTCGGGCGTGTTGGGCATGGTGCTGCAGCCATACGACGCATTCAAGGAAGAAACATTAAAGGGCACGGTCACCAGCGTGTCCGAGCTGGTCAGCGGCCCCGAAACCTTGGTCTGCCTCACAGTGATGGTTGATGACAGAGAGTGGCAGTTGACGCTGGCCCCGCCCGCCTTCCTAAAGGAAAAGAACGCCAGCTTTTCCAAAAACGATGAAATAACCATCAAAGGGTACAAAACCCAAAACCTGCGCGGCGCAACAATCCGCGCCAGAGAAGTAACAAAGGGCGAAACTATCCTAGTGCTTTTGGACAAAGACGGCAAATCCGCCTGGACGCCCAAACAGGAAAAAGCCCCAATCACAGGTTCTGGCCCCGGACCACTGCTGAGGTAATGCCAGTTACAAGCTACAAGAGGCCGCGCAAGCTAATTCAGGGGGTAGGTTATAGGGATTTGAGGTCAGGGACTAGAGTAACTATCGATGAGGCTTCGCCGCTATGATGATTATGGCGAGTTGAGCATACAGTGCTGAATGGAGCCATCTCCCCGCCTGAGAAGCTTACCCAAAAACCGAACACTGAACTAATGCCAATTCGCGTTCAAATGCAATTTGGTATCGGACTGTGAACTGGCAAGAACAAGCCGATAATGAAAGACTATAATGGTAAAAGGAAGGGACAGATTATGCCAAAAACCTCATCCACAAAAAACCCTCGCTGCTTTGCCGTTGCATTTCTCATAGCTTTTTTGTTGGGGGCGACTTCTGCGGCGTTGCTTGGCGCGCTTCCGAATTACGATGCGACTCCAGCCAAAAATCCGCCCGCCAAAACTGTCATACTCACCGGCAGCGAGTGGAACACCAATGCTGTATTTGCGGTAAACCGCGAAGACCCCCACGCCAATTTTGTGCCCTACGGCAATGAAAAGGCCGCGTTGGAGAACTTTACGCTATACAAAGAAAAAAGCGATCTGTACCAGTCCCTAGATGGTATGTGGAGGTTCCATTGGGCGCACTGCCCGGCGGAGCGGCCCACAACGGACAAGTCCGCCTTCACCAGTTTGAAATTTGACGACAGCGGTTGGGACTTGATAAAGGTGCCGTTGAACTGGCAGGCAAACTTTAAGGCAAATGGCGACTTTAAATATGACGGCTACATTTTTAACACCGCCGGCGTGTCTTGGGGCGGCACTTTCCGCCACCCCGTCACTTCTGCCAATATCACCAACGGCCAAGTCACCCAGCCTGCCGCGCCGTCAAACTACAACCCCGTCGGCACGTACCGCCGCACGTTTGTGATACCCAAGGCATGGAAGAAAGACAACCGCTCTATTTCCGTCCTCTTCGACGCCGTCGGCTCCAACTGCTATGTGTGGGTCAACGGCCATGCAGTCGGCTACGCCGAGGACAGCTTTGCCCAAAAGGAATTTGACATCACGCCCTTTGTAAACTATGAGGGAAACAATGTAATCGTGGTTCAGGTTTTCAGGTGGTGTTCGGGAAGCTGGTTCGAAACGCAGGACATGAACCGCCTATCGGGTATATTCCGCAGCGTCGGGCTGGTCGCCCGCGCCAAGGTCAACCTCTATGACGTGCAGACGCTCACGACGCCTGTGGCAGACGATGCCTACGGCGGCGAATGGAACCTGAACGTCAAGGCTCTGCTGCGCGACTGGGGCGCATCGGCGGCCCAAAAGAATAGTGCGCGATTAGAGGCAAAACTATTTGACGACGCCAACAGGGAAGTTGCCAAGGCCATCAGCGTGGCCGCGCCAGCGTTTGAAACTAGAAAAAACTTGCTTGGCGATGACTACATAGGCGCCAGCGAAGAACTAAACATCAAGATCAATGGTCCTAAACTTTGGTCGGCGGAGCACCCGAACCTCTACAAGCTTGTCCTCACCATGTATGACGGGAAAACCGCAACAGAGACCACTTGCTTTAGGGTGGGATTCCGCCAGGCGAAGATCGTCAACATGAATACCCGGAATGTGCGTTTTTTGCTAAATGGCTCGCGCATAGTTCTGCATGGCGTGAACCAGCATGAGTCCAACCCCGAATCGGGGTTCACGCAAAATTTGGACTTAATACGCAAAGATATTTCACTGATGAAACAGCTCAACGTCAACTCGCTGCGGATGTCCCACTACCCGCACGACACGCGCTACTATGACCTTTGCGATGAGTACGGGCTTTACGTTATGGACGAGGCCAACATTGAGTGCCACGGGGCCAACTCGGTGGTAAGCTCCCAATCCATCGTCAAGAGCTGGGGGCCATTGCTGCGCGACAGGATCAACACCACGATGAGCCGCGATTGGAACTACCCTTGCGTGATAATTTGGTCAACTGGCAATGAGAACATGGAAATAAAAGCCGCCGAAGAATATCGCGCCTGGACGGTGGATTTTATGAAAGCCAAAGATGCGTCCAGAAGCGCTCATTCCCAGTACCTTCAGAATGCATCCAACTCGACCTCCGACACTGGGCCCCACTGGCACAGCGGGATGTACGCCACGGTGTCGCGCTGGGACACTATCGTGAACGACGCCGTAAGGCCGACCTTGCAATGCGAATACGCCCACGCCTACGGGAACTCCCTCGGCAACTTTGACGAGTACATGGCAATTTTTGAAAGGCCGAAAACTAGCGGCGGCTATGTTTGGGACTGGGTTGACCAAGCCCTTTGGACGCCCGTGAAGACTCCGCCGTACGAGGGCTACAACGGCCCTAGCCGTTTCTTGGGCTTCGGGGGCGACTGGGGCGGAGAATGGGGGTCGGGCAGCAGCCACATCAGCCTTGCCTGCAATGGGCTGGTCAATGCAGACCGTACTCCACAGCCAGAAACAGAACAATTAAAGTACGGCTATCGCATGCTAAAGGCCGACGGCCTCGACTTGAACACCGGAACATTCAATGTCAGCAACAAGTTCAGCTTCACCAACGCCAACCAATATGACATGTACTGGGAATTAAAGGAAAATGGCGCAGTAATACAGAACGGAAGCGACACACTGGATATTGGCCCTGCCCCAACCGGCGTAGCCGAAACTTCGATGACCACCAAAACATTCAATATCCCCTTTACGCGGCCCGGCACAGTAAAACCTGGCGCAGAGTACTTTTTCAACGTGGTATTCAAGGAGAAAGTTGACACATTATGGGCAAAGGCCGGCCACGTCATTTCTGAAAACCAGCTTGTAGCCGACTTTAGGCAGGGCAGGGAAAGCTCGACCATGCCCATAGGCGCGATGAGCCTAGTGGAAGATTCGGAAAGTGTCACAATATCCAGCACAGACACAGGTTCCAACCAAAAATTCAAGGTTTCAATCAGCAAGGCCGATGGCACCATCAGCGAGTACAAATTCATGGGCCGCGACCTTTTGATCCATGGCCCAGCACCGAACTTCTGGCGCCCCGTAAACGACAACGAAAGGGCCTGGTACACAGGCGGAACCAACACCAACCCGACATTTTTGGTCAACGGCACTTGGAGGGCGACGGGCAGCTCTAGGGCAATGGCGGCGGGTTCTTTCAAGGTTGAGTCAGAGGAAAAATTTTCAGCCGATTTGGGCTCAAAGGCTATTTCATTAGTCAAGGTTTGCTTTGATGGGTCATTCCCCAACAAGGTTGACGCCGCCTATAGCATCTTGTACACGGTCTATCCCAACGGCGAGGTCAATGTCGAACACACTTATCGCTTCGGTACCCAAACGGCCAACAATAATTTTGCGCCCGAAATAGGCAGCATTATGACGGTCAAGCCCGAATTTGAAAACATAACTTGGTTTGGCCCAAGGGGGGAAACATACTCCGACCGCAAGACGGGCTACCCCGTGGGGCAATACGAAAGCACCGTCACGGGTAATTTCTTCAACTACGTCCGCACACAGGAGACCGGCATGAAGGTGGACGTGCGCTGGTTTGCGATGACAGACGATGCGGGCTTTGGTTTTTTGGTCAAGGGCGGCGGAACAATGCCCGCGCCACCGAATGGCCCTAGCACGACTGACACGTCGCTTATACAGTTCAACGCCCTGCATTACGCGCCAGAAGACCTGACACCGCCACCCGGCAACGACCTTGCATCGCTCTCTCAAAAGCCCCACCAGCTAAAAAAGAGGGACGACATCACCCTGCGCGTGGCCATAGCCAGCACGGGCCTTGGCGGCGACAACAGTTGGGGCGCTTATCCGATGGACGCTTATCGCATCAACGTGAACAACATGACGTATAGGTTCAACTACAGCATTCTGCCTATTCAGGCACTGGACAGTGGTTTCGCAACCGCCTATGCGCATGCGCCATACAACCCAGCGGCAAACGAAATGCAGAAAAAAATCATGGAACTATCTGGTCAAGCTGCCAAAAAACAACCCGCCGACGCTACCACAGCCGCAACCATAGCTGAGGCCAAGGAACTGGCTACAGCCGACTTCGCGCTAATGTCCGAGTTGCAGAAAATGCACAATAAGCTGGACGCTTTGCTGCGCTAGACAATAGAAGCGCAAATTGTTATATGGTGCGGGATCAAAACCTTAACAGAAACGATGCTTGGACAAAGGCTTGATTGGCGTTGGTAGCGGCTTTGGAGTTTATCTTTGTGTATCTGCCCTCCACCCCCATGTTCGTTGTGAAACTATAGCCAATGCCGGCGGAGCCGCTAAAGGTGCCAGATTCGCCAAGCCCGGATTGGGCGAGTTGCGCGGGCAGGTCTGATATATCGCTGGCAACTTTGTCAACACTGACGCCCCACCACGTTGTCCCAACGCCCACAAAATAATATAGACCCTTGTCTTTGCGCCCGAACACATAGTCGGCCATGGCCACCTGCAAATTTGAGTCGTATGAATTCGTGATGGCGGCGATGGTGCCAGCGATAATTTGATTTAATGCCTCTTCTTGGCCGCCCAGCTTCGTGTATTCATAGCGCAGACGCAGAGCCATGTTGTCGGTCAATCTCATCTCCGCGAACCCGGCAAGGCCGAATCCGGTAGCACTTTTGTTGCCCATGTCGTTCATGGGGGCCGTAATGTTCGCAGACACGCCAAGCCTGAACAGACTTTGGGCAGGGGCATCTTGGGCAAAGGCCGGAACTGCCGCCAGTGCGGCTAGCGAGGCGCAAAGGATTGTGGTGGTGGTTTTCATGTTGGTTCCTCCTAGATAAGGTTAGCACGATTGCTATCATAGATTGATGGCAATGGGTCTGCAAACTCAGAACCTGTAAACAAGTGACAGATCCTGAAAGTTGGGGTAGTGCTTGAGCATACCTTTGGATAAGATTATTTGGATTTTGGTTTCTGCCCCAATGTGCTTTGTAAACTGGTAACGCCAACCAATACCAAATGTGAATCCATCGAAATCCAAATGCCTTTTCAGTAATTCGCCACCGATGTTCGCGTTGTTGTTGTCAATGCCCAGCGACATATACCCCATGCTTTGGCGGGGGAGAGCTACAAGAGCATCAACGAGATTGCTGTCAATGTCCAGCGACATATACCCGATGCTACCAAAGTAAAAAAACCTGCTTCCTAGCCGCAAAATAAAATCAATCATGGCCCCCTGCATTTTTGAGCTATGCGACCATTTAATAGAGCCTAGCTCGTCTCGTACAGTCTGTTCTTTGTCGCCGAGGATTGTGTATTCGGCGCGAAAGCGACACGCTATGCCATCGTCAAAGCTGCGCTCAACAAAGCCGCCTAGCCCAAAGCCGACTCCGGTCAGTTTTTTCAATTCGTCATTAGAGGACATCATGGATGACCCCAGCAGGCCGAAGCTATATTTATCTTGGGCAAAAGCGGGTGCCGCCGCCAATATGGCTAGTGAGGCACAAAGGATTGTGGTGGTGATTTTCATGTTGCTCTCCCCAAGAAAATTAAGCGCGGTTTCACAAATCTATCAATATTGAGCAGTTTGTTTTTCACCATTATTTTTTTGGGATGCTCGGGATTCTATTTTTTCGCCAGAATGGCCTTGACGAACTTCCAGAAAAAGGCCACAGAGGGGATGCTGACGTGTTCGCTGGGAGTGTGGACTTCCCACATGTCGGGCCCTATGGAAATCATCTGCATGCCTGGGTACTTTTCGCCGATGATGCCACATTCTAGGCCAGCGTGCATGGCGACGACCTTCATCTCTTTGCCGGCGACTTCTTTATATACTCCGGTGACGATCTTTACCAAGTCGCTGTCAGGTTCTGGTTTCCAGCCGGGGTAGCCGCCAATGTGGGTGGCCTGGAAGCCGGCCAGAGCGCAGTGGGCCGACACGCGGTCAACCACCGTCATCTTGGACGCGTCAATCGAAGATCTGTGAAGCATATAGAAACTGACAACATCGTCCTGCGTCTCTAAAACGCCAAGGTTGGTGCTGGTCTGCACCAGCCCAGGGATGTCAGGGCTCATGGCGACAACACCGTGTACCATTGTGAAAAGAGTGTTGACGACAGTCTTGGCATCGGCGTCGTCCATCACTTTTGCTGGGAGGTCAACTGGTTCTAGTAAAATTTGTAGCCCCGGGTCAAATTGCCCTATCGCCTGTTTGGTCTCGGCCTCAACAGAAGCCAAGATGGACTTGGCCTTGGCTTCGTCCGAAACGGCCAAGACAGCGAAAGCCTCGCGCGGGATGGCGTTGCGCTTGCTGCCCCCCGCCAAGCTAGCGATGCCGATCTGCGTCCCTGCCTGAAGCGCGTAAAGGGTTCTGCCCAAAATCCTGATGGCGTTTGCACGGCTGTCGCTGATGTTCATGCCGCTGTGGCCGCCTTTCAATCCAGTCACTTTTAGGCGGAACCCCTTGCTGCCTGCCGCTGGGGCTTTCAGCGCAACCTTTTTTCTGGCCTCGGTGTCAATGCCGCCAGCGCAGCCAATGGTCATAAACTCTTCTTCTTCGCTGTCTAGGTTGAGCAAGTACTTGCCTGTGAGGATGCCGCCCTTGAAATAGTTGGCGCCATTTAGGCCCATCTCTTCGTCAATGGTGACAAGCAGTTCCACTTGGGGGTGCTTCAAGTCTTTAGAGGCCAGAATGGCAAGGCCCGTGCAGACGCCTATGCCGTTATCCGCACCCAGAGTGGTTCCGCAGGCATATAGGTGGTCTCCCTTGATCTGTAGTTTGATGGGGTCTTTTTCAAAGTCGTGTACGGTGTCTTCGTTCTTTTCGCACACCATGTCAACGTGCGCCTGCAAGACATAGCCAGGCAGCCCTTCATAGCCCGGCGTCGCGGGCTTGCGGATGACCACGTTGCCCACTTCGTCCTGGGTCGTTTCCAAGCCAAGGGCGCGGCCTTGATCGGCCACCCACTTGGCGGCTGCGGCCTCCTTTTTGGAGCCTCTAGGGATTTTGCATAGCTCGATGAAGTAGTTCCAAAGCAGCTTGGTGTCGGCGTTTTGAAGCAGTGCGTCCATGGTTTTCTCCTATGAGTTGGGCCCGTTGTTGACCTGGGATTAAGTCGCGGGGGTTATGAAATTATACCGACTTGCAACGAGAGTTTTGCAGATGACTCAAACATCAATGTTTGCTTATATTTAGTATCAGCATCGCGTCCCCATAGCTGAAAAAGCGGTATTTTTCGCGGACGGCCTCGCAATAGGCGCGGTGGGCCAACTCAATGCCCAGCAGGGCGGAAACCAGCACGAACAATGTGCTTTCGGGCAGGTGAAAATTGGTCAGCAGGTGATTGGCGGTCTTTATCTTGTATCCAGGGCGGATAAAGATGTCAGTGGAACCAGCGCACCTTAATGTGAACCCGTCCCAAGCCGCCTCCAACGCCCTCAACGATGTGGTGCCAATGGCAACAATGGGGCTGGCTGGCGCGGAAATAGCATTAGCAAGAGCGTTTTCGAGTTCTTTGGCGGTCGCCTGGGGTATCTCATAGCTCTCTTCGTGCATCGCGTGGTCTTCTATGTCCTCGGCCGTCATGGGGCGAAAAGTCCCAAGGCCAACGTTCAGGCTAATGGGGTTCCAAAGGCAGCCATTTTCTTTTAGCCTGTCTATCAGGTTTGGAGTAAAGTGCAGGCCAGCGGTTGGAGCGGCCACGGCCTCGCCATCAGTTGAATGGAACACCGTTTGATAGCGTTCAAGGTCTTCTGGGCCAGCCTCGCGCTTTATGTATGGCGGCAGGGGCAAATGCCCCATTTCATCTACCGCGTTCCAGTCCATTGCTCCGCTTTCGCCCTCCAGCCTAACGACTCTAAGACCCTCTTCCAGTTCCTCTTCGACAGTCAGTTTTATCTCGCCTTGCTCCGCGCCATTTTGCCCAACGACCAGTGCTATCTTTCCTGCCCTCAACTTTGCGCCAGGCCTCAATAACGCCTCGAAGCGGCCTTCGCCCAACGACTTGAGCAGCAGCGCCTCGCCAGCTCCGCCGCCAGTGCGCCGCAATACCAGCCTTGCGCGACGCACCTTGACTTCATTTGGCACCAAGATGGAATTTTTTGGCACCCACTCCGGCAAGTCCATGACGCTGGAATGAGTAATCGCGCCATTGGACGCGTCAACCACCATCATCCTAGCCCTATCCCTATCTCCAATAGGGCTTTGGGCTATCAATTCTGATGGGAGGCTGAAGTGAAATAGTTTGCGTTTCATTTTTGGAAACAAGCGTTTAGTCGGCTGCACGTTTCTGTCACTTTCGCATTATCCGCTAACTACTGCCTATCGCCAAGTGTAGGCTTGTGCGGCGTAACGATTCGCCCTTTGCAACTAGAAATTGTTATAAAATGATGTTTGTACTTGCACGATGTACCCGTAGCTCAGCTGGATAGAGCGTTGGCCTCCGAAGCCAAAGGCCGCGAGTTCGAATCTCGCCGGGTGCACCATTGGCCGTTGACCTCGGCGCACCCCCGCAGAATGCCAACGGCCGTCTTAAAATCGAACCAAGGAGGCTGGCTTGGCTGCAACAATATTGGACGGCAAAAAGCATGCAGACAGCATGCTCGACGAAGCAAGGGAGAAGATAGGCAAAATCACTGAAAGCGGCAGACGCGCCCCGGCACTGGCCGTTGCTATAGTCGGGGAAGACCCAGCAAGCCGTGTGTATGTGCGAAACAAGGTGGCAGACTGCGAAAAAATTGGCATCAAGTCAATCGAATATAGGCTAGATGCCTCTGCCTTGCAGGAAACACTTTTCGGCGTCATTGATTCACTTAACGCCCATAATGCAGTGGATGGGATACTAGTCCAGTTGCCATTGCCAAAGCACTTGGACACCAAGCTGCTGCTGCACAGAATAAGCCCATCAAAAGATGTGGACGGGCTTCACCCATACAACCAAGGCATTTTGCTAGAAGGGGCCAGCGGGCTGCGTCCCTGCACCCCCAGCGCCGTAATGCACATGCTCAAAGCGAACGGAGTTACACTAAAGGGCGCACGGGCCTTGGTCATAGGACGCAGCGAGATAGTTGGCAAGCCAATGGCGCTCATGCTGCTGGAAGAACATGCCACCGTGACCATAGCGCACAGCAGGACGCAGGATTTGGCGGCACTGTGCAGAGAGGCGGATATTCTAGTGGCAGCCGTAGGTAGGCCCGGGCTAGTGGAAGGTAGCTGGATAAAGCCCGGCGCGGTCGTGATTGACGTTGGCATGAATGAAGTCAGGGACGAGCAAGTGGCCGCAAAAATTTTTGAGCGCGAGCCAAAAAAGATGGAAACATTTAAGGCCAAGGGGCGCGTGCTTTGCGGCGATGTGCGCTATGGGGAAGCGTTGGAAACGGCTGGGGCGATAACGCCCGTGCCTGGCGGCGTTGGCCCCCTCACCAGAGCCGGCTTGATGATGAATACTCTGATTGCTTACGAGTTGAACGCAAAGGCGTAGCGGCGACCAGACTCATCCCTTTATCAGCATCCATATTCCAACCGCGATAAAGGCAAACGCAGCGCAATATTTGATCACCTGCGGCGAAACGTGCTTGAACAGAAACCCGCCGACTAGCACTCCCAGCAGTGTCGCAAATATCAGGGCCAAGCTGGCGGACACAAAAACCATCCAAGCATCCCCCGTCTTTGCGGTGGCCGCCATAGCCGCAAGTTGGGTCTTGTCGCCCAGCTCCGCCAAGAAAACGACAAAAAAAGTAGTCCAAAAAACAGATTTCGGCATTTTGGCCTCCAAGAGTGAATAATTATACTGACAACTGAACTTCTTGCAAAACTCTTTTCGCACTCATCGAAGCCAGCCACCATGTATCCACCCGCCCATCGAAGCCATGTCCATGTATCCGCTCCTACATAGGGCAGTAGGCGAGGCGAGTACCCGGGGTCTGGGGAGCGAGCGGGGCGGCGCGAGCCTGCGAGCGATGCAACAAGCGAGTTCCCCAGTTAAGCATCCGGACGGGCTCCATGAACCGGCGATGAATGAACCAAGTTGCCGGGCCATCATCCCGAGCACGAAAGATAGAATCAGGAGCTAGAAACAGATTGAACGCCTACGCTTAACGGAGTCATGCACACAAAAATTGGCCGAGTTTTGCAAGTGGCTCAACTGTCCCCTGACCTCTAGCCCCTTGGCATCTGTGAGAGGTTCAAATTCCCCTGATACTAAGCTATAATTAATAAATTGAAAAGCAAGAAATGGCATCCGATTCCTTTGACCTTCCATTTACATTAGTTGACTCGGCTGAAAAGCTCGCTGCCGCGCTGCCCGCGCTGTACAACGCCGACTTGATTTCGGTTGACGCAGAGTTCAGCCTGACGGGCATGCACCACTGCGTACTGGCGTTGCTCCAAATCGCCACCCACGAAAAAGTTTGGCTGGTTGACCCCTTGGCTATCCCATCCTTGGTGCGCCCCCTGCTGCTGGCGCTGGCCAGAACCCCTTGGATAGTACACGACTTTTCTGGCGACGGGGTTGTGCTCAAGCGCCTCTACGACATCGTACCCGTGTCCGTGCTGGACACAATGATGCTGGCCAAAGCCCTAGAATACGCACAGCCAGGGCTCAAGACAATGGCAAAGTTAAAGCTTGGGATAGACATCCCAAAGGAAGAGCAAGACAGCAACTGGATTTACCGCCCGCTCAGGGACAGCCAGTTGAGGTACGCCGCGAGGGACGCGGCGCTGCTGCTCCCGTTGCTGCGAGAACTAGCCTTGGAAGCCGAGCAAGGGGGCTCCAACCCCGACATCGCCGCCAAGCTGGCCATGCTGCCCGCTGAAGTCAAGCATCTGCTCGAAAGGATTGATGCGTACGCGCCTCCGGCTGACCCGCCGCTCATAGAAAAAATCAGGGCGATGGACCTTGGGCCCAGCGCCGAAGCCCGCGCAAAAAAATTGCTGGACTTCCGCCACCAATGGGGCAACGAGGGCGACATTGCAGCCGTCATGGAGCTTGGCAATCGCTGGATCATAGACAGAATGCAATATCCGCCCAAAACAAAGGCCGCGCTAGAAAAAACCATAAGAAACTGGAGATTTTGCAAAAAACGCATTGATTCTTTGTGGAAGGTATTCACAGAAAGTTGATTTGGCAATATGCTGTACTTTATGATCTTTGTCGAAAGGAACACCGATGACTGAAAATAATGAAATTGATGGAGTAGCGATTCACTTTCCAAAAGGAATTGTTGGAATCCCCGAGGCCAAGGATTTCCAGCTCATCGAGCCAAGCGACGCATACCCGCTCAAGTTCTTGCAATCAACAAACCATCCCGAACTGAGTTTCGTGGCGATGGACGTAGCCGCATTCAAGCTGGACTTCAAAGCCTCCCTGTCCGCAGAGGATGCCGAGATACTTGCCCTCGGCACCGAGGAAGACGCAATAGTGCTGGCCTTTGTCATCATCCCCGACGACAAGCCCGACGAGATGGTGGCGAACCTTGCAGGCCCAATAGTGGTCAACAAACACACCAAGGTGGCCGTCCAGTTGGTGCTCGACACAGAAGAATACCCATTGCAGCACCCTCTCTTTGACATAACGGTCCATTTCCCTGCCGGACTGATAGGCTTCCCCGAGCTAAAGCGCTTTAGGCTATTCGAGCCATCCGGCGGCTACCCACTAAAGTTTTTGCAGGCCATCCAGCATGAAGAATACTCCTTTGTGTGCATGGACATCGGCGCCATCAAGCCCGACTTCGAGGCCCCCATGGAACCCGAGGACGCGGAATTTTTGGGCGCAGAAAAGCACGACGACCTAATAGTCTTGGCCCTTGTAGTCATACCTGATGATGACCCCAAGCAGATGACTGCAAACTTGGCCGGGCCATTGGTCATAAACAAAAACACATTGAAGGGCCGCCAGCTGGCGCTGGACTCAGAAAAATACCCGCTGAAGTACAAGATCATCCAAGGCGAATAGTTCGCACAACTGCCCTTTATGCCAATTGAGCCACTTGTAAAACGTCAGTTTTGCAAGAAGTTCAATTGGCGTTCAAATTGTATTTGAAGGCTTACGCCACGGCCCGATACGCCTTTGCCATTGGATTTGAATCATTGTTCGCAGCCGTATATGCGTTAATGGCCTGTCTGCCCTGCGCGGCTGTAGCTTGAGTATCTTGGGCGTTCTGAGAGCTTCTTTCGTCTGCCTTGGCGTTTGCTAGTTCAGAGGCGGCCTTGGCCTCCATCTGCCTGGCACTGGCCGCTACCGACCTATCTTGGGGGCTAGGGTCAGCGGGCGCAAGCGCGGCAGAGGCTATCTGGCGGGCCTTAGCCATGGTACCTTGGGGGTCATTTGGGATTGGGCTTGCGTCAATGCCGACTTCTCCGCCAATGGCGTACATGTTTCCATCTGGGCCGCGCTGCTGCGTGAACTGCGCCCCGCCCGTGACCACCCCCGCCCCTGCCGCGACGTGGGCGGCCTCGTGCGCTCTCACTTCCCTGTCGCGGGCCTTGAGAGAATCAAGCATTTTTTGGGCCTCTGGGCTTAATTCCACTGAATCGCCACTACCCGCAGCTGATTGCTTTTGGCCTTCGCCATCTTTGCTTTCTTCAGCATTTGCTTCTGCTGCCCTGTCCACCGTCGAAGCCGAAACGGCCTCCTGCCCATTGGCATCGCCCGAGCCATTCAGGGCGCTTTCTGGACTTTCTGGATTGTCTGGCTTTGCGCCGAGCATACGCCTAGCCTCACGACTGAGTTCCAGCGTGTCCTCGCCGCTTGCGCCAGCGGCGGTCTTTTCCCGACCGTCAATGTCTGGCCTTGCGCGTTCAGCGGCATAGCCAACTAAAGTCTTTTCAACATTTGCATAATCGGTGTTTTGAACAGGCCCATCCCGCCGGGCGCGGCCGTCCGGGTTGGGAGAAGACAATCCACCTAGTGTAATTTCCATACTCAATTAATTTATCGCCCATTTTCCTGAAATACTTTAGCGGAATTTTGAAAATTGTTGCATTGTTTCGCCAAACCCTCGTTTTTTCAAAATCCGCATCTTTCGATTCGCAGCTTGGCATTATTCCTTTATTTCCTTATATAGGCTAACCTTTATTCCATGCGCTGCCCATTTTGCGGACATTTGGAGGACAAGGTCGTTGATTCCAGAGAGGCCAAGGAGGGGGACGCCATCCGCCGAAGGAGGGAGTGCCTATCCTGCGGGCGCCGCTTCACAAGCTACGAAAGGGTCGAAGAAGTCCCGATACTGATTGTCAAAAAGGACGGCAGGCGCGAGCCTTTCGACAGGAACAAACTGCTGAAGGGCATGCTGGCCGCCTGCCAAAAGAGGCCGGTGCGCCTGGCGCTTCTGGAAGAGCTGGCGGGGGACATACACTCAAAGGTGGCAGAACAGCCAGACCGAGAAATCCGCAGCATGGCGCTGGGCGAGATGGTGATGGAAGGGCTAAAAACCATTGACACCGTCGCCTACGTCAGGTTCGCCTCTGTCTATAGGGAGTTCAAGGACTTGTCGGATTTTGTCAAATCGCTGGAATCCCTAGTGAACCCCGCAAAGAGAAAGGGGCGAAGCGTCTTTGCCAAATCGCCGGAACAAGTTCCGCCAAGCAAAACAGTGCCCGAAAAGGCCCCGCGCCATGTCCCCATCTCCCAGCCACCCCTCTTCGGCGAAGTGGATGACGATGCCACAAAAAAGGGGGGGTAATACCAAATCGTGTTCAATTGAGCTTCTTGCATAATTGACGCTTTGCGAGTGGCTCAGGATTACAATTAACGTATCGAGTCCAAATGATCCATCTCCCCTTTTACGTAGTTCCCCTCACCCACACAGACTTAGAAGCGGCCCGCTTGTGCGCGAAAAGGCTGCCGCCTGTGGCCATCCCAGAGGTCAGGCTGGACTTGCTGCCCCAAGGCGCGGACGCGGAAAAATTCATAGACTCCATCAAGCATCGCTGCATTATGTCTTGTAGGCGCGTTTCAGAAGGCGGCAGGTGGCCAGACGAGGACGAAGCGGGCAGGATGGAGCTGATGAGGCATGGTCTAAATGGCCGCCCCCACTGGGTTGACCTAGAATGGGAGCTGGGCATCCCAGATTGGCTAAACGCCGAATTGGGCCACACTAGGCTATTGCGGAGCGTACACACGAGGCCGGGCGTTTTCGACATTCATGCTAGGCTGCAAAACCTGCCCCAGGGCGATGCCTATAAGTGGGTTGGGCACGCAGGGCGTCTAGCGGACAACGCGGCGATAAAAGCTGTGCTGGCTGACGCAAAAAACCATCGGGTTGTCCTATCGGCTTTTTTGCAGGGACCGAAAGGAATTGCCAGCCGATGCATGCAGGGCGCGTGGGGCGGCAGCTTTACCTACGCCGCGCCAGATGACGCAGAAGAATCATCCCCAGGCCAAATAAAGCTGGGGACTATGATGTCGTGGAGGTGCCACAAAATACACCCCGGCCATGGCATCTGCGGAGTGATCGGCTCGCCCGTCTTGCAGAGCGCAGGCCCCAAATACCACAACGAGCGCTTTCAAAAAATGTTCAAAGATTTGATTTATCTGCCATTGGAAGCGGATTCGCCGGAGGAGGCGCTTGAGGCCATACAGCGTATTCCGCTACTGGGGGCAAGCGTGACCATGCCCCTAAAAGAGTCTCTGTCTGCACTGATGGGCTTCAATGGACCGAACAACACTATTTGGCATCGGGCCGACGGCGACGCATGGCAGGTCGCCAACACCGATGCAGTGGCACTAGAGCATTTTTTAACGGAATTGCCCAAGGGTCCAGTGCTGGTGCTTGGAAGCGGCGGGGTAGCAAAGACTTCCATCGACGTGGCAGCAAAAAGGGGCCACGCGCTGATGCACTCGAGGCGCACCCCCTTGGCCGCCCAAGACATTGCGGCTTTGGCCCCTGTTGGGGCCATACAGGCAACAAGTTTGGGCATGGGCACTGACGACCCACTGCCCTTCCAAGACATATTGGAGGCCGCACTGTCTACGCTGCGCTGGGCCGTTGAGTGGGTCAACCGCGAAGACACGGCGTTTATGGCTTGGGCCAAGGACGCCGGTCTGCGGGTCGTCAGCGGAGCGGAACTATTTGAAGCCCAAGCCGCCATGCAGAGCCGCATATTTGTAGGTGAGTGCGGGGGGTAATATTAGGTACAAGTTGCAAGAGGCCGCACCTTTTCAATTGAGCCTCTTGCAAAACTCGGCTATTTTTGTGTGCATGACTCCGTTAAGCACAGGCGTTCAATCTATTTCTAGTTCCTGATTCTATCTTTCGTCCTCGGGTCGGTAGGCCAAGCAATGGAGGCTGCCCGAATGCTGAGTAAACGCCTCGATGTTGGCCGCTGCGCGGCGGTACTGATGCGGTGCTTCGCACCGTGCCATGTTTATGCCGAATGATGACGCAGCGCGGTCATGCGCTGCTTTGCTACCGAATGAAGATGCTTCGGCCTGTTGCGTTTAGTGCTGTGGCGTGGAAAAGCTTTCCAGATGCTAACTGGGGATTCGCTTGCACGGCCTCGCATGCGAGTCCGCGCTGCGCTACTCCCCAGACCCCGGTTACTCGCCTCGCTAACTGCCCTATGTATGGGCGGATGCATGGAGATGGCTTCGATGTAAGCGATACAGGCGGGAACAATCTCCGTTCAGAGCCACGCGCTCAATCCGCATTAAATATCACTGCGGCGAAGCCGCATCAATTGTTATCACTAATCCCTAGCCCTTGACCCCTTGCCACCCTTTTTAAGCCGCCCAAGTGCTGCTGGCATTTGAGGCTGCACTGCAGCCTCAAACGCTCATTGCACTATGGCGTCTTCCCCAGCCCCCTAGGGTGTCGGCATCTGAGCTTGGTTAGCGTCGGCGGCGGGGAGATAGCAGTTGCGCGCATAGTCAATGAGCATGCGGTCTGCGTTGAATCTCCACGAAAGAGTCCTGATGGAGCGCTTGACCCTCTTGATCCACCTTTGCGGAATGCCCAAATGGTCGCGGTCGTAGTACATGGGCACAATGACTTCTTCCAGCAGCCTATAAAGCGCTTCGCAATCGCGCTGGTCTTGGATGTCCTGATTGGCATGGATCTGCCCGTTGCCAATGGCAAAGCCATTTTCACCATCGTAGGCCTCGGCCCACCAACCGTCCAAAATCGAAATGTGCAGCGCACCATTCATCACAGCCTTCATGCCGCTGGTTCCACAGGCCTCCAGCGGGCGGCGGGGGTTGTTGAGCCAGCCATCAACGCCCTGGTACAGGCTTCTTCCCACTTCCATGTTGTAGTTTTCTACAAACACGATCCTCTTTTTGAAGCGGGGGTCTTCCAGCATTTGGTTGACGCGCTTGATGATCTCTTTGCCAGGGTTGTCCGCTGGGTGGGAGCGGCCTGCAAAGATGAGGTTCAGCGGCCTCTCTGGGTTGTTCACCAGCCTGTCCAGCCTGTCTGGGTCGCGGAACAATAGGTCGGGCCTCTTGTATGTGACAAAACGGCGGGCAAAGCCTAGCGTCAGCGCGTCATAGTCTAGGGCCGGGGCTGGTTCGGGCTGGCCAAGGCGCTTGGCCCTTTCCGATGCCTTTTCACGCACAAAGCGAATCATGCGGCCCTTTAGGACTTGCTTGATTTCCCATAGTTCGGCTGGGTCTATATCCTCGACCTTTGCCCACATGTCGGGCCTTACGATGCTGTCGCTCCAGTTGGGCCCAAAGTGTATCTTGTACAACTGGTCTATTTCGTTGGCAAGCCAAGTTGGGACGTGGACGCCGTTGGTGATGTGGCCGATAGGCACGTCGGTCTCTGCCCTGTTGGGCCATAGCACCTGCCACATTCTGCGGCTGACCACACCATGCAGCGCGGCGACGCCGTTGGCCCTGCGGCTGCACTTGAGGGCAAGGACGGTGGGCATGAATGGGCTGCCAAGGTCGTCGGGGTTCACCCTGCCGAGGCCCAACGCTTCCTCTACGCTGAGTCCCAAGCCATCCGCGATGGGTTTCATGTGCTTCCAAGCAAGGTCTGCCGGGAAGCGGTCGTGGCCAGCGTCAACAGGCGTGTGGGTGGTAAACACGGTCGCTTGGGCACTTTCCTTGATGGCAAGGTGCGGCTCGTATCCGTCATTTTTCACCCGCCACATCGCTCGCTCCAAAATGGCAAACGCGCAGTGGCCTTCGTTGAGGTGATAGACGCCAGCGTTGATGCCAAGGGCGCGGAGGGCTCGGCTTCCGCCAACCCCCAGCAAAAATTCTTGCTCTATTCTCATGCGAAGGTCGCCCCCGTACAGGCGGGCGGTCAATGCTTGGTCGTATTCGTTGTTTCTGGGGTCGCGGGTGTCCAGCAAGATCAGCCGGACGCGGCCCACAGGCGCTTCTAGGATGCGGGCGTAGAGTACCCTTTCTGGCAGCTCGATGGAAACGCAAAGGGGTTGGCCGTTGGAGTCCAAGCACTGTTTTATTGGCAGGTCTTCCAATTCGTACGGCTCTCTCACGTCCTGTTGCCAGTGCGTATTGTCCAATTCCTGCGTTGTGTAGCCTTGGTTGTAGAGCAGGCCGACTGCGACTAGGGGTATTCCCAAATTGGACGCGCCTTTTAAGTGGTCGCCCGCCAAGATGCCAAGGCCACCGGAATAAATGGGCAGACATTCATGTATTCCAAATTCCATACAGAAATACGCCACCGGGCGGGCATTTAGTGCGCCGCCGTGCACCATCCCCCAAGTAGTTGTGGGGTTGAGGTACTCCCTGAGTTGTCTGAGAGCCCTGTCAGCGCGGGTCACAATGTCCGCTTCGGCCGCCCTAGCCTCCAAAAAGTCAGGGTCAACGGACTTCAGCACCCTCAGCGGGTTCCTGTGCGCGACGTTGTACAGCTTGGGGTCAATGTCGCGGAATATTGCGCGTACATCGGGGTGCCAAGTCCACCAAAGGTTCTTGGTCAGTTCCAGAAGTTTGTTTTGAACGGGCTCCATCGGTACTCCTTAAATATGGCTAGGGAACTTTAATTTTGACATGCTTGCGCCAAAAATGACAAATTTGTAATAAATTTTAATCGGTCATTCGGGAATTTTTTTCAAGAACAGGGCCGAGAGGGGGG
>JAITFL010000167.1 GCA_031281385.1 Holophagales bacterium | reverse complement strand
TGCATGCCCTCGGTGAAGGTCAATTCGGTGTCGCGGCCCTTGGCCTCTTCCACCGTGATCACTCCGTCCTTGCCAACCTTGGCCATCGCGTCGGCGATGGTCTTGCCGATCTCTTCGTCGCCGTTGGCGGATATGGTGCCCACCTGGGCAATGGCGTGGCCCTCAACGGGCTTTTTGATTTTGTCTATGGACTTGACTACCTCTTCCACAGCCATGTCAATGCCGCGCTTGATGTCCATCACGTTTGCGCCCGCCACGACGGCCTTGATGCCCTCTCTGTAAATGGAGCGGGCCAGCACGGTGGCTGTGGTGGTGCCGTCGCCGGCGATGTCAGATGTCTTGGACGCAACTTCGCGCAGAAGCTGGGCCCCCATGTTTTCGTGCTTGTCCTTAAGCTCGATTTCCTTGGCGACCGTGACGCCGTCCTTGGTCATCAGGGGCGACCCGAACTTTTTTTCTATCAGGACATTGCGGCCCTTGGGCCCAAGGGTCACCTGGACTGCGTCCGTCAGCTTGTTCACGCCGCGCAGTATGGCCTGGCGGGCATCTTCGGCATATACGACTGATTTTGCGCTCATTTTGTTTCTCCCTAAATTAGTTATGTTGTCAAATATTGACGCATGGGTTGCTGACTAGTGGACAATGGCCAGTATTTCGTCCTCGCGGACAATGACATGATCCTCGTCGCCTATCTTTACCTCGGTGCCGCTGTACTTGCCGATCAAAACGCGGTCGCCGGCCTTGACCGACATGTGAATGCGCTTGCCGGTGTCGTCGTGCTTGCCCTCGCCTACGGCCACTACTAGGGCCTCCATCGGCTTCTCTTTTGCTGTGTCGGGGATGATGATCCCGCCGCGGACTGTCTCGGCGGGCTCAATCCTCTTCAGGACTACTCGGTCGTGCAGGGGTTTAATGTTCATCTTGTCCTCCTAAAAATCCCCAATGCTCTGGGGGCGAAATGGTTGATGGAGTGGCCGGATGGCCGGCCAGCACTCTTTACTCTACATGGATTTTTGGCTTTGTCAACCCCTTTTTTTCAGTTTTTTTACAAATCTTAGCAAAAACAACTAAGATTATCGTCTTTCAAATATTTAGATTTATTGGCACCCTGTTCGACCCAGCTTGGTGTAACCTGAATTATTATGGATGCCCTAGCCACACTCAAAGAACTGCAGGCGGCCCACGATGGGCTGAGGGCCATAGAGCGCGACCTGGCGGCCTACCCGCCCGAAATGGTGAGCCTGGACGCATCCACCAAGGCCGCAGAAAAAAAGCTGCTCGAACTGGAAGGGGCCCTGGCAAAGGCGCGGGCAAAGGCCGAGGCTGCGGAGAAGCAGCTTGGGCAGGCCACAAAGTCGGAGGCCCACGCAAGGGGCGCGCTCAAGACCGCGACCCACAAGGGCCAGTACACAATCGCGATGAGGGATCTGGACGAAAAGGAGAGGCAGCTTGACGCGGCCCAAAAGGCGATGACCGAAGCCGCCGCAGCGCTGAAGGCGATGGAAGCCGAAAAAGAGTCGCTGGCGGCATCACAGGCAGAGGACAAGCGGCAGTTCGGAGAGCTGATGGAGATATTTCTTTCCGAGCACGAAAGCCAAGTGGCCGCCAAGTCCAGCATGGCTGAAAAGATAGAGGAACTGAGCGCCCAGCTGGATTCGGCGACGCTGACAAAGTTCAACCGCATCATGCAGAGCAGGGGCGGCAAGGCCGTCGCGCCAGTGGAGAACAGCATCTGCACAGGCTGCAACACAAAGCTCCGCACACCGCTCATCTACCAGATGAAGACCCAAGGGTTTATATTCTGCGAGTCGTGCCAGAGGATAGTTTACCTAATTGACAGTTGAGCTTCTTGCAGAAGTCTTTTCGCGCTCATCGAAGTCATCTCCATGTATCAGCCCGTACATAGGGCAGTAAGCGAAGCGAATATAAGGGGTCTGGGGAAGACGCCCTAGTGCAATGAGCGTAATGCAGCCTCGAATGCCCGCATCAATTGACAATGGGCGATTGGCAATGGACAATTGACAATGCACGAAGGGAGCCCAAATGGATCTAAGCGCGATAGTTGACAAAGTTAGCGGATGGGTCTGGGGGCCGCCCCTTGTCGTGCTGTGCCTTGGGACTGGAGTGCTTTTTTCGGTCTGGACGCGCTTTCTGCAGATCCGCCATTTCAAGGGGATGATAAGGTACTTGGTCAAGGGCAAGGGGTCTGACAAAGGTCTTAGCACCCTGCAGGGCTTCGCGATGGCGCTGGGTGGCCGCGTCGGCACCGGCAATATCGCCGGCGTCGCAACGGCCATAGCCATGGGCGGGCCAGGCGCGATGTTTTGGATGTGGGCCATCGCCTTTTTGGGCTCTGGCTCCGCATTCATAGAGGGCACGCTGGCCCAAGTGTGGAAAGAAAAACGCACTGGCGAATACCGCGGTGGGCCTTCGTACTACATCGAGCACGGCCTAGGGATGAAGTGGTACGCGATAATCTTTGCCATCGCCACAGTCTTTTCATGCGGGCTGTTGCTGCCCGGCATACAGTCCAACAGCATAGCGATGGCCTTTGAAAATGGCTTCAACATTCCCTCTTGGGTGTCGGGCGCATTTGTGGCCGTCCTGTTGGCCTTGGTCATTTTCGGCGGCGCCAGGCGCATAGGAAGGGTGGCGGAGCTGGTGGTGCCCTTCATGGCCATAGCCTACATCCTCATGGCCATTGTCGTTATAGTCGTTGACATCCGCCGCGTCCCCGAAATGATAAGGCTGATTTTTTCGTCCGCATTTGGGTTCAACGAGGCGTTTGGCGGCATAGTCGGCTCTGCCATAGCCTGGGGCGTCAAGCGGGGCATATACAGCAACGAGGCCGGCCAAGGCACCGCCCCCCAAGCGGCCGCTGCGGTGGAAGTCTCTCACCCCGCCCAGATGGGCATTGTGGAAGCGTTTGGAGTTTATGTTGACACACTGGGCGTCTGCACGGCCACCGGCCTCATGCTTCTCCTTACTGGCCAGTACAACATAGTCGGCCCAAATGGCGGCTTCTTGGCCCAAAACCTTCCAGGCGTAGAGCCTGGCCCGCAGTACACCCAAGCGGCCATAGATACGATAGCGCCTGGCTTCGGCAGCGCATTCGTAGCCATCGCGCTATTCTTCTTTGCCATTACAACCATCATGGCGTACGCATACTATGCCGAGTCCAACGTGGCGTACCTGTTCAGAGGTAACGGCCGGAAGGCGGGCATCACCGCGATACGGGTGGGCCTTTTGGTCATGGTCTTCTTCGGAACGCTCCGCACCGCCAGCATGATGTGGGCCATTGGCGACATCGGAGTCGGCCTGATGGCTTGGCTGAACCTCATAGCCATACTCGCGCTGGGCTGGGTGGGAGTCAAGGTGTTGAGGGACTACGAGCGCCAGAGAAAGGCGGGGGGGGCAATCAAATTCGAGCCAGAGAAATTGGGCATAAAGAACACCGAGTGCTGGAATAAGACAGCGCAGTGAACGCCCGCGCCCGATAGAAGATTGTTGCTCGCCTGAATAGCCTTACGAGGTAAAAATTGAGGCGAACTGCGCCTGCGCTTACCTGCCAGATATTCCAGCCTCTTTGGCTTCTATCGCCTCCATCAGGTCGTTGATCAGTGTCTCCGCGCTGAACCTAGATGGCAGCTCTTTGTGGTAGCCCCGCACCCACTTTTTGCCATTCACCAAGATGAATGGTATCGCCCGTTTACCCGTTTCGCGCTCCAGTTTTTCCGCCGCGCCCTCCGTGGTTTCTATGTCAACCTTTGTGTGGGGCACGCCATTGGCCGCGAGCCATCTGTCCAATACGCGGCAGTCGGGGCACCAGTTGGCGGTATATACTTTTAGGTCGGCATCTTTCAGCGATTCGATTGGGTCGGCCATGTTGCGCTCCTCTTAATAATTAACCCTTAACGGCTTTGACGCCCCCTCCCGCCTTGGTCATCAGCTTGCCGCCCCGGTACGCTATCTTGCCATTGACTATCACCGTGTCTATCCCAATGGAAAACTGGTTGGGGTTGGCGACGGTTGCAGGGCTGCGGATGGCCTGTGGGTCGAATACCACCAAGTCCGCCGCCGCGCCTTGGGTCAAGGTTCCCCGCCGTTTCATGGCAGGAAGCAAAATGCTTCTTGGCAGCGCGGTCATTTTCTCAATCATTTTTTCGAGCGGGATGCCGATGTCCAATCCGTGCCTCATGGCCGTGGCGAAGCAGCCGGCTCCCCTTGGGTGGTTGTTGCCCCGTGGCTCGCTCTCTATCCCGCCATCGGAGCCTATCATGCAAAAGTTTTCTTTCAGTGCCAAGTCAATGGTGTCGGCCATCGGCATCGCGCCTTCCGGCACTGCCACTAGCACATCCCAGCGCTTGCGGTATTTTTCAAAGCTCTCCTTGGTCAGCTTTTCGCCCGTGCCCACCACGGTCAAGTCCGAATATGTTATCCCATACCGCTCCTGCCAGCCTGGCGCGAACCTTTCAGACGCAGGGTAGGTGGCCCAGTACGAATAGGGGTACACGCAGCAAGTCAGCCTCAGCCCAGAGGACAGCCCCGCCCGAACCAATTGCAGCGCTTCCCTCATCCTGTAGGTTCCGCCCGTGCTGTGCAGGTGGTCAATGTGGACGTGCGTCCCGCTGTCCTTGGCCAGTTGTATGGCCTCCTTCACTCCGTCCAATTCTTTTTCCTTTGACGAATGTCTTAGGTGCAGGCAGCAGGGCCTATTGAACTTTGCCGCTAGCTTTGCGTATTCCAGCAGTTCCGAGTAGGGCAGGGGGGCGTATTCTATTGCGTACGACACGCCCAGCCCGCCGGCCTCTAGGCACGATTCCACCCTTCGTAGCCTCTCGGCCAACGTGCCGCCTTGTGACTTTATCTCCGTGGCAAAGGTTGAAACGCCATAGTTTATCCAGTGGGCAGACATGGCGGAGTTTTGGTAGTACTTGGCCACATTGGAAGAGCCCCCATGCATGCTCAGGGCCGTCGTTACGCCGTCCGTAACCTTGTACCTTTCGCATAGCTCGAATGGCCCTTTGCGGTTGTCGTTCAGAATGTCTATGAAGCCGGGCGACAGCACCTTGCCAGCGCAGTCAATCACGTTTTTCCCCTGCA
The DNA here is from genome assembly GCA_031281385.1 of Holophagales bacterium. The sequence continues at coordinate 20,641 of JAITFL010000167.1, read as the reverse complement.
ACGGGCCGCCGCCTATCACGATGGCCCCAGAGTTGTCCACGCCCACGTCGGCCACCTGCCACTTCCCATTTTGGAATGACTTTGCGCCCCTGATGACGATTGCCAACTGGCTGTCCTGCACGCTTCCTTGGGCAAACGCAGGGATGCCCAGTGTGGCCGCGCCAATGGCGGAGATGCTTTGCTGTAAGAATTCGCGTCTGTCGGATGTCATAATGTTGGCCCAAAGTTAGCTGTTGCAAATATCAGGACGTACATCATTATTGTGGCCTGAATGGGGAGAATTTGGTATTAGTCCGCCCATCTCAGTACCCAAAAACGATAATATTCGCTCGGAGCGGATCGCCTGAACCAGCGCGGCGGATATAGAGAGTGCAACCAGTGGCACTCTTTGAAACAAGGCTAAACCATGATGCAAGGGTGGGGCTGCTTCCGTTGGGGGTCTGTGTCGTGACGCTGGCCGCTAGGCACTCATTTGGGAAGCGGCGCGGCCAAGTGACTGTGTGCAATTCTTGGCTGGTGGTGGCCGGGGTGACTGTCCACTGCATTATCAGGCCATCGCCCAATTCGCGCCACCCGCTTCCGCTGGTGTAATCCGGCGGGCGGTACATGTCAGGCGTGAACAATGCGCCGTAATTGGCTTCCCGCCATGCGCTCCTTTCTTCCCCGTAACAGGCGCGGACAGCGGCAACGATGTTGACTTGCATCCTCAGTTCGACAATGCCGATGTAGCGCCGCGCCGCCGGGCTTTCAATGGTTATTATCGGCTCCACTAGCTGCGCCCCCCCGCTAACGTCCGCCATGATAGCCAGTTCAAAGCCAGTGCAAGCCCCTTTCGGCTCTGGCTCGGTGTATGCCCATCTAACGTCAATCCATCGCTTTGTCAGTATGTTTTCGGGGGTGCCATTGTTGTTGCTGCCGGGCGATCCGGGCGGCGGGCCATTCGGGATGTCATCGCCAAAGTAATCCCATTCCCTATACTCGGTCGCTATTATGTCAATCTTTGCCATGCTTGCCCCCTATGGCTTGTCAATGGTGATCGCCACCGTGCAACTGGTAGGCGCGGCCCAAGTGGTTTTCGCCGCGCCTTTGATGGTGTACGAGTATGCCGACACGGAAGCAAGGGACTGGAGCGCCATGCCCCAGCGATTGAAGCTAGGGAACTTCAGATAGATGGTTTCCCCCGCGTTCCATCGGTTCAGGTCAATCTTGGCGATGGCGGTGTCCAAGCGCATGAACTTCGTGCCTGACGAATGGGAAGTGGGCGATGACGAAAACAGCCCGCGCCTTAATCTAGTGAGGTTATAGCGTCCATTGCTTTGCAATGATGCCGTCTGGAATGACAGTATTTCATTGTCGCAGTAGCATAGGGCCTCCCACTTGTCCGCGTCCGCTTGTGACGCGCTTGCCAGCGTCCCCTTTGAAATGCTCAGGTCAACGCCCAGCGTGTTTGAATTGTCGGGGTTGGTGCCATTGAAAGCGGCCAACGTCTGTGTCAGCGTTCCGTGCCTTGCGGGGGCGTTAATGGTGCCGACAAGGGAGTATGTGGAATTGTCCCTAGATACATGTATTTCGCACCCGCCCCAGTTGTCCCCGCCGCTGGTGCCTATCCACGCTTCCATCTCGCCGCTGGTCAGATCGCCGGGCGGCTCGAATATCACTGGCGAATTGCAGTTGCCCGGCGAATCGGCCATGTTGGGGCATTCGCCGCCGCGTCCCGGCGCGGGGTAGGCAACGGCCGTGGCGATGCCGTTGGGCCAGTCCTCAGCCAGCACCTTCAGCCCGCCGTCCGCATCCTCTTCAATGGCAACTATGCGGACAGGGGTATTATTCAAGCCTAGTCCCGGCTCGGTCAAGGTTATTAAGTCGCCCGGCTCCAATAGTGTGTATCGCCACCCCAATTGGAATTCATAGTCATTCCTGATGCCAATATGCCTTTGCAATAGAATCTGTGCCAATACCTGCGCCGCGTCTTGGCTGGCTATGCAGTCGGCGGTGAATTCCGATGCCGGGCGCAAACCGAACAAATCCTGATTCGCCAGGTCATCGGCGGCGGCAACGTCATCGGCATAGTCCGTGATCCGGTTCTTGAACTTGACCTTGACAGAATTAAAGGCATCACTGGCCGCTTTTCTTTTGACTAATACCGGATCATCTTTCCCAATGAAGTCATCGGTGGTCAAAGCGTATAACGGAGTAGAGTTTGGCTTCCAGCTGCCAATTTGCAGATCGCCCAATGGCAATATCCGCAATTTGCCGTTAGACCATATCGCAACGCTGTTTGTGCATTCTAAAAGCCCCTTTAAGACTTCAATGCCTGTTTTCTGGTCAGTGTATGCGGCGGAAACAAGCAAGCCAGCGGCGGCGGCATAGCTTTTGTAGTCCGTCAGTGATTCGATGTAACTAGAGGGGAAGCCCATGCCGTGGATGTTGTGTCCGAGCATGTCAAAAAGCACGTCCGCCGGGTTGGCGTCCCCCGCGCTGTTTGCGCCGCTGGAAAAGCCTGTTATCTCAAATGAATGGTTCTTTGTGCTTCCGCTCTCCCCCAAGTCCAGCCTAGAGTGTGCAACGTAAGCCGTGGAGCCATAGCCAACGGCCTTGTCTGAATGTTTACTCTGTAAGTATGTCCAAGGGCTTTGCGAAATGTTCCCCTGCGCCACTGTCAGGCCGATGCTGGACGGCCCCGGATAGACTTCCTTATCCACCCATACCGCGCCGATGCTGACGGGGCCCTCGCATAGTGCAAGCATGACCGCCGCCGTGTAAGTGTATGTTGTATTGGACATTCGGCTTCCGCCGCCGCCCTTGCCCGTGCGTGTGGTCTCGGTATGCGGGTGTGCCGTAAAGTCATCGTAATAGACTAGGTTCGCTGCCACCCTGATCCGGCCATAGACCACCGGGATGCAGCGGCCATAGCCGGAAGTCTGGACGGCCATATTGGAAAGCTGTTCCGCCGCCGTGCTGGTGTGTTTCGTGCCGCCGAAAATTCCACTCATTTTTTCAATCTCCAAACGCCAACGAAACGCCCGGCCAAGTCCGTATTGGCCAGCGCATCGTCCAGCACAACCGCCCCCGCGTGAATGTAGGCATGGATCACAATTGGCCAGTCAATGACAATCGCGCCGTGGGATATGGCGCGGCCATAGCGGAACAAGGCAATATCGCCTGGCAGGGGCAATTGACTATTGGCTAAATCGCCGCCGTTTTTAGTCAATTCCAAGTCAATCGGCACTTTGCTAAAGTGCCTTTCCACAATGCTTAAATATCGTTCATCGTCTCGATGCAGGTGCCAATCGCATGGATAATAGTCAATGTCCAGCGGCGGGATCAGGCCAGCGGCTTCAAATACCGCCGCCGGGAACTGTCCACAATCGGCCCCAGCACCCTTTACCCTTGCGGCATGGTGGTATGGGGTGCCTAGCCATGAAAGCGCCTCTTGGATAACCGCATCGCTCATCGTACCGTTTCCGGTGGCGGCACCCAAGGGAAGCCCCTATAGCGGGTCAAGTTGCCGAATTTGCTGTTGCAAGTGGTATGCGTTTTGTCGCAGCCGGGCGCGACTGTGAAAGATTCGCCGCTCAGTGGCGGGTAAGGCAATGGCAGTGCAATATCCAGCCCGTTTGCGTCCGACTTCTTGATTGTCCGCCTAGCCCCAAGGTTGCGTCCGCTGGTAAAGACAATCACGCCCTGGTCGTAATAGCCCGCCGCCTTGCCGGTGGCCCAGTTTATGCGGGTGGCGGTGCCGCCCGTGGCCGTGCCGTTCACCTGATAGGAACTCCGAGACAAGCCGCATCCGCTGCCATACAGTTGATGGTTGCACCCCGGCTGGTACAGATTACGCGGCCATTGGACGTTCAGCAATTCCAATAGGCTCTTGACTTGTAGCACCACTTCACTATGCTTGGGGTCAATCCCTGCCACGCGGCCCTCGAACAGATGGACAGTGGCGGCAACTGTTCCCCAAGTTTGCATAAAGGCCCGCTCCAGCTTTACAGTCGCGCCGTCCAATGCACCGTTTGCGGCGGCATGGGCGAATGGGATGCCGCCCAAGCTGACGGATTCCCCTGTCTCGATGGTCACTGTCAATGTGTCCACTTCCAATGTTGAGGTTATCCGCGTGTTCCCGCGCTTGATGATGGGGCCAGTGTCGAAAGTGTAGCCGCTGGCGGTAATGGGAATGTCGGCGGATGTCCAGCGCAATGTAGTCCCTGTGATTGTTGTGATAGTCCACAAATCGGCCAATGCGATGCTTTCAGACCAAGTGGGGAATGTGCCGGTTACTTTTCTCATTTGATGGCCTTGATGACCGCGTCTTTTAGCGCGGCCTTGATTGATGGGCGAAATTCGTCCAGCGTGGAGCGCAAAAATGAGCGCTCAGGCATTATCATGTGGCGGGTATGCGCCCTGACGTGTATTTCGCCCCTGCCCAGCTGGGCCTTTGTGTCGTGGGTGCCTTTCTTTTTTCCCCAAGTCCGCGCCTTGCGATCCTCTTTCATCTGTCGCAGGTTGCGCCTGACGTGCTCCCTCACGTTTTCTGTGCCGTCAAAGCCGAATTCGTGGATCGCGGCATAGCTTAGTTTGATGCCGACTATGCCAAGCAAGCCCTCATTCTCGAATCGGGAGTTGATCTTGCGGCGCAATGTGCCAGTCTTGTTTCTCAGCACGGGGCCGGAAACCTTTTCTTTGGCTCCCCTGAGTATTTCTAGCGTTTTTTCTGCTATGGCTCTCCTTAATGCCATTGTCACCTGCAATGGCAGATCACGCAGCCGGGCCGTGACTGTCTCCGAGCCGATCAGTTCGCCGTCAATCATTAGTTGTCACCTTGTCTAAAATATGGGCAGTCTTGGCCGTCTGTCGGTTTGACGTGGTTCATATCAACCGGGGCTTTGCACCTGCGCTTGGATTTAAGCGATATGGGCGGTATGTAGAAATACCACTTGCAATCCTCACAATTGGTTGCCATTATTTGTTTTCTCCGTGTTTGGATAATAAACAGCAACTTGTTTGGAATGAGCGCTTATATTTTCCTTTTCCTAAAAACGGAAACTTTTTAATGAAAAATGCCGTTTTTGGAAATTCATTGAACGTGTTGCCTAGCATGGCGCCACCTTGCGATATGGGGCCAGGCGCGTTTCTGTGGACAGCGGCATGGCGCGTGTGATGTATGAAACTGTTTCCCCTGCGACATTGGCGGAAGTCTGGCCAATGCGGTCACGCTCCTTAAAACGAAGCGCAACCAGTTCGATGCAAGCCTGCTCGATGTCGCTTGGAATGGAATCATATCCGGCTGTGTAGGTCAATTGGATTCTGGCTTTTTGCGGCCATGGGCGATTGTCGGCCCGCCATACTGCCATCCGGTCGTGGTTCGTTTGCACTTCCGCGCCATCTACCAGCACCTTTTCTATGCTCTGAATGGGGCTGGCCGGGGCAACGATGGTTATGGTGCCATACCCGGTGATCGTGTCCGTGCGTGTTTCCGGCAACACTGGACGCCCAAGGTATCTTTCAATCGCCATGCTCTCGGAAGTGATCAGCCGCTGTAGCATGGCGTTATCCACGTCATTTTTCAGACTAAGCCAGTCCTTGACGGCCTGCAGCGTGGTCAGATCGCGGCTGCCCTGCTCGGTGTTCCCTACCAAGAAATCGCCGTCCAGCGTCAGCGTCTCGCCCAGCGCAGTTTCAATGGTGAATATCAGCTGGTAACGGCATCCGTATGTGCCGCCCTTGACGGCTTGGGTGACGATGGTGCCGTCAATCGCCACGTCCCCCACCAGCATATCCGCCGCGCCAAAATCGGTTCCATTGATGGCTTCAATGGCGCATTGGGCGGCGGCGATGGAATCATCTTGGGAAAGCTGGCGCGCTAGGTCAAGAGAGAAGTATTCCGTTGATTCTGCTGGCTTTGGAATCCATGTCGGCATGTCGGCTCCGTTTTGCGATGAAATAAAGAAAGCATTGAACTACAAGGGTTTTGTGCAAATTGATGGTGCGCACATGGCTTTGCAAAAAGATAAGCGAATCATTGGAACACCTCTATGATCTTTATTCCGCTGGTTTTCCAGTGGTATTTCGTCATTCGCTCGATCTCTAGCGCATCGTCCACAAAGCGGCATTTGCGGGTGGTGCCGTCCAGCGGGTCAACGAAGTTGAACGTGTCCCATGGGCCGCGATGCCTGATGTAGAAGTCCATCAGGGTTTGCGGCTGCGTCTTTCCGTCCTTGCCGGTGGTCAGCACGTCAAATGTGATCTGGAATTCATACTTGGGCTTGCTTTGCCATGACGTTCTGATCTCGCGGCCCGAATTGGCCGTCTGAATCTTTGTCGAAAAATGCGCCTTGCGCTTGATCGTGATTGATCGGCCGGGGAATGTGGGGAAAGTCTCGTTGCTCATAGGATCATCATGTAAAAGCGAAGTTCCGCGCCTGTGACTTGATGGCGCGGGCCAGCGCGGGGCCGTTGGACATAAAGAGTTTTTCCACGCTTGCCGCGTCAACGGCTTGGATAGTGACGTTCACTGTGCCGCCGCTGCCCATTTCGCCATCTTCCAGCATTTCACGCATGGGGCTGGCGTATTTTTCTGGCAGTATCATTTCGTTTTTGTGGATCATGGCAAGCTGGTCAGATGGCACTTGGCCCCAGCCGCCCTCGGCGGAATTGAGTTTGCCGATCATCGCCATAACCGCCGCTAGTGCCGCCGCGCCTGCTCCCACTGCCAATGCCGGGCCGACAACTGGTATTCCGGCCATAGCTTTGAATGCCGCCGCCGATGCCGCCCATGCGTGTGCGATCATGCTTTTTCCCGCGCCTGCTATTTCGGCTGTTGACGCGGTGGCTGCGCCAGCGGCTTCAGTTGAAACGCGCTCGGCTGTCTTTTTGGCGGTGAACAGCGTCTTTAGGTTCTGGATCGTCATGTGCTGGGTCAGTTCTTGCGCGGTCATGCGAATAAACGATTGCAGAATGTTATTCAGAATGGCGCGTGTGGCATCGCCCCAAGACTTAGTTCCATTGACCAGCCCAATGAAAGCGTCTTGCATGGAGCTTTGAATGGTGTTTTCTAGGTCGTTCCACATTGCTTTGCGCTCTAATGCCGCTTCCATTTCAAGGGCCCTGCGTTTGCGCTCAGCCTCGGCCACCATCGCCGTCAGTTCGCCCTCTAGCTTTGCAGTCTCTTCAATTATTGCGCCGTTGCACTGTTCGCGCCATTCTAGGGCCTCTAAATGTATGGTTCGTTCATAATTTATGAATGTTTTTTCATTTTCTAGGCACTGGGCGTTTGCCGCTAGGCCCATCTGGATTCTCCGAGCAAGTACGTCGCTCTCGTCAACCAATTCGGCCCGCCGGACTTCTCTTTGGCGTTCAAGCGAGTCCGCCGCAAGCCTTGCCTGTGCGCTGGCCGTTTCGCGCCCTGCGTCTTGTAGTTTTTGGTAGATTCCTATTTCTTCGTTGGCGCCATCCAAGCGCAAACCTAGTTCTTTTTGCAGGACAAGCCGCTTATGCTCAAAACCGCTGACCAGTTCGGCCTGTTCAATGCCCAGCGCGTCGAGCGCGGACGCAAGCCCCTCGCTAGCCGTGTTCCTCTCGGCTTCAAGCAGTTTGGCTTCCAGCCCCTCTCTCTCTCTGAAAAAGGCTTCTGGCGCGCCGCGCACTTCCTGCCAAAACTGCTTCTCCAATGCAAGGCTGGCCCCATGATATTTGCCTTTGGCGTCTAGCGATTCAGCAAGCTTCTCCCGTTCCATCTGCAAGTCGCTGGCCCCATGTTGGGGGGCGTTTGTCCCCTCGTCCATTAAATCTGTGCCGCGCTGCGTGGCAGGGGGATTTGGAGTCTCGATGGTTGTCGCATTGGGTGGCTTTTCACGCTGATCGGAGCCCGCGGCCTCTATTTTTGCCGCCGTGTCCTCGAAGTCCCGCAGCGCCGTCTTGCCCTCGCTTGCAAAGTCTGCCCATGCGCCAATGCAGTCTTGGGCGATGGAAGCCGCGACGCTCCTCATGGAATTGCCCACCGCGCTTTCCAGCAGCAGCATGTCGCCTTGGATTGCAGCGGCGGCGGAATTTGCCGCAGATGCAAGGTCGTTGAAAGGTGCGCCCGCTTTCCTGATTTTGAGAGCCATTTGCTCGGCGGAACCCATAGCCGCGTTTGCGCCTAGCTCAAATTCCGAAAGCCAGCGTATGGATTCCATTCCCGCGCCCTTGATAGCTGGCGTGGAATCGCCCAACGCGCTTTTGATCTTTTCCAGTGCCTTTGCGCCGCCGCCGACCATCGCGCCCAAGTTCTCGGCCCTGGCAGCCGCCCCGTCCATCGCCTGGCCGCCCAGCATAATCTGATGGCTCGCCGTGGCCCATGACAGCCCGAATTGCGCCATGCGATTTGAAGCGCTGGACGCGCCCAGTTCCAAGCCGTTCAGCCCGTAAGCCGCGTCCTGCATCGTTTCGGCCAAGGGAGCCAGCTTGCCAGCCGCGCCTTCGATATTGATGCCCAGGCTTTCAAACGCATCGCGGCTTGCGCCAAGCGGCGGGGCAACGTCCGTGATGGCCCGCTGGCATTGTTCCGCGCCAAAGCCCAAGTCGCCAAGCGCCGCGCCCAAGGTGGAAGCACCCTGCGCGGTAGCCCCCATGCTGCCCGCAAAGCCGACGGCCGCCAGCCCGCTTTCCTTCAGCCCCGCGCCCATGCTGGAAAAAGCGGCAACGGCGGGGGTCAGCGCAGATTTCATGCTTATCAGACGGCTGGAAGATTTTTCAACGTCCCCAATGCCCCCCCTGGCCGTTTCGGCAAAGGCGCGAAACGCTCCGCTGGCCTCTTTCAGACCATCCAGCAGGCCGCTGGGGTCGGCCGACAGGCTTATTTTGAATGATTCGGTTAGTGACATAGTTGAACCGCCATAACCTAAACATCGGTCACCCAAGCCCCCGCCGCCAAGGTTTCGCCGGCTACATCCAGCCAAACCCACCTTGATTGAGCCACATTCGTTTTAGCCCCATGTGTCCACCCCTATTGCCCTATATAGGGGCTGATACATGGGTACGGCTTCGATGAGCGGGTGGATGCATGGAGATGGCTTGGATGTAGGCTTACCAAGCTGATAAATTACTTTGTTCAGCGCTTGATTTTTTCGGCGCTGGCTTCGAGGTAGGCGATACATGCGGGAACATGGCCCGTTCAGCACTCGGTGCTCAATCCGCATTAAAAAAATCATCGGGGCGCAGCGGCATGCTTATCAAAGCCCTCCTGCGTTTTTGGAGATATTTCCCATGCGTGAGTCAATGACGGCGATGATGACTGCCTCTTTGTCTTCAAGCTGGAACAGGGCTTTGTAGCGGCCCTCAAAGAGGCACTTTCTGCAAGCGCCTGGCTCAATGTCTGGGAAATCCAGCTCGTCTGCTATGGGAAATTGAAGCGGGTTGTCGGCTATCCTGTCGGCGATTTTTTCAAATTGGCTCAACAGCCTGTCGGCGGCCTCTATGCTGACCTGGGCCAAAAAATCGGCGTGTTGCGCCATCATGCCGTCGGCTCTTTCGGATATCTTTACCCTATACTTTTTTGTGCTTGGCAATGGCGCGCCTCATCTTGTCGATAGTCTCCTCTACGGGCACGCACCTGCCGGCTTTGATGTCTTCCTCGCCCAGCCGTATCGCTTCAAGTATTTCTTCTGGGCTGCTGGGCAGCCTGCCATCGAGCCTAGACAAAAGGTCGCTGTCAGTGTCTGCCAGAGCTGTCGTGGTCATGTTTCGGCCTCCATTATGTGATAGTTTAGCATGAATCGAAGCCATCTCTAAAGTGGTGGATGCCCGGGGGTGGCTTCGATGGGTGAAAGGGTGCCCGGTGCGTCCCGGCAGCACGTTTCTATCTTACGTGCTCGGGGTCGTGGCCCGGTGACTTGGTTCGTTTTGCGTCGGGTCGTGGAGCCCTTCGATTTTACTGATTCGTATCGCCTGATTCTATCTCACGTGCTCGGGGTGATGGCCCGGTGACTTGGTTCATTCATCACCGGTTCATGGAGCCCGCCCGGATGCTGAACTATTCGCCCGGCGGATTCATAGGGCGGAATGGATGCCCGGTGCGGTTATTTGCATGACACGTATCTTTCGTGTTCGGGTCTGCCGCCAAGCAACCTGCATTGCCAACCGCCGGTTCATGGAGCCCGCCCGGATGCTAACTGGGGGTCCGCTCAGGGCTGTCCGCATCTGGTGTTGCTAGTAAGCGCATAGTTGCGGCCACCCTTCGCTACCCCCCAGACCCCGGGTACTCGCCTCGCTTACTGCCCTATGTAGGGGCTGATACATGGGCATGGCTTCGATGTAGGCTTACCAAGCTGATAAATTACTTTGTTCAGCGCTTGATTTTTTCGGCGCTGGTTTCGGGGTAGGCTTTTCACGCGGCAACAATCTCCGTTCAGCGCCACGCGCTCAATCGGCAACTGTCAATTGGAGATGGCTCCTATCCACCTGCCGCTTGTTGGTCTTGGTACAGTTGGGAAAGCGCTTCTTGGGCTATTTTTGAAATGTCAATTTTTTGCTCATCTGCGAAAGTGCTTAGATAGGCGGGAATTTTTAGCGTCTTGTCAATTGGCTGGCGGCCATATTTTTTTGAGTATTCTTCGATGTCGAGTAGCAAGATGTCCACAAAGCCGCCTTTCTCGGGCTCTACAGATTCGATGGCGCTTGGCGGCGGTATGGGCCGCCCATCCTCCATTTCGGTTAATATCCATCCCGAAGCCGCATCAATGCCCATCAGGATGGCTTCCGCGAGAGTGCGCCCCCCGCTTCCGCATCCAAGCAAGTCGGGCACTTCCACAACGTAAAAACCGGTTTCCTTGTTTTGATAAAAACAAGCGGGATATTGGAGTTTCACGATTAGCCTCCTTCCTTGATCTGGGCTCGTTTCAGAATAGATTTTAACAGCCATGGGTCAATATCGCCTGGGTGCCTTGGAACGGTGAGTAGGCCAAGCTTGGCAGGGTGCCTGTAGTGGTGGTGGGAGCCTTCCGACCTAGCCAGCTTCCAGCCGTCTGCCTTGATAATTTTTTCCAGCTCCCTGAAGTTCATGGCTTCATATTATATCAGGTACAAGTTACAAGAGGACGCCGCTCCCGGGGTAGGCTTTCCATGCGGCAACAATCTCCGTTCAATGCCACGCGCTCAATCGGCAATTAAATCCCTGACCCCTCGTCCGGCGGATTCATAGGGTAGAATGGAGCCCGGCTGAGGTATTTGCTCGGTGCTTATCTTTCGTGCTCGGGGTGATGGCCCGGTGGCTTGGTTCATTCAGTGCCGGGTCATGGAGTTCGTCTGGATGCTGAATCATGCGTCCAGCGGATTCATCGGGCAGAAAGGGTGCCCGGCGGGGGTATTTGTCCAGTGCTTATCTTACGTGCTCGGGTCTGCCGCCAAGCAACCTGCATTGCCAACCGCCGATTCATGGAGCCCGCCCTAATGCTAAACTGGGGTGCGCTCGGTTGCATCGCTCGCAACTTCTCGGTATCCTGCGCTGACGCTCCGGATACGCGAGACATCCTTCGTTGGTCTTTGATAGCACATTGGTCGGCAATCCCGCCATAGGCACTTTCCCATGGTTCGTCGCCATTATCGCGCGGCCCCTTTTTAAGCCGCCCAAGTGCTGCTGGCATTTGAGGCTGCACTGCAGCCTCAAACGCTCATTGCACTAGGGCGTCTTCCCCCCAGACCCCCGGGTACTCGCCTCGCCAACTGCCCTATGTAGGGGCGGATACATGGACATGGCTTCAATGGGCAGGCGGATGCTCGGTGGGTGGCTTCGATGTAGGGGCGGATGCTTGGGGTGGCTCCGATGAATAGGCCGATACATGGGTACGGCTCCGATGCTGTTTTCATGCAGAAGATGGTTTTATTGCTCCTTTATCCATGAGCATCTGCATATATGTATCTTTGTCTAATTGGCAGTCAATGAAATTGTCGAAGTCTTTTCGTTTAAGGTGCAGTTGTTGCGCCATCAGCCCCAAGATTTTATCGCCACATTCTTTTGTTCCGTGGCTGATGCGTGTTCGCACATTGAATTTTTCGCCATTGTTGTGAAGAATGAAGTTGCAATGATGGCTTTTGTCTTCGATGAATCCTTTTTTGGTTAGGCTTTGCCTTATTTTTTGTGTTGTCATTGTGCTCATTCGATATACCTTGCTTCGGCCACCAATGATTTGAGGTTGGCTTTCATCTCTCTCGCATCTATGGAAAGTTTGCCGTCATCTTCGCAGGCAAAGTTCTCCCAGCATACTGAGAAGTCTTGCCTAAACGCAAAGTCGGCTTCCCGCTGGTCTTCGTCGAAGCCGATGATTTCGTTTTCTTTTGATTCGTATATCCAGACTTCCCCGTCCCACGTTATTGTAACTGGCATTTCCCGCGCAAATAGAAATTCCTTGTTTTCGTAGATCAGTGATGTAAGCCTGACGGTCTCTTGCCTTGGGTGGGGTGATGGCGATTCGGTGATGGGGATTATCAGCTCTCTCTCTGCGGTTGCTGTTGTCATGGCCGTTTTCCCTTGTGATATTGTATTGTAGCATCGTTCAGCGCTAGATGCTTAATCCGCATTAAACATTAAGCGCGGGCAGCAGCCCGGTGCCGCAACTGTCAATTGTCCATTGAAGATGGCGCTATCGGCTTTTGCCTTAGATGCGCTGGAACCGTGTTGTAGAGCAGTTCCATTTCTAGCACCAGCGCTTTGGAAGTGATGTCCCGATAATATAGGGCGTAAACAAGGCGGCTTATGAAATCTTTGTTGGGAATGTGGCTCGCCTTGATGCCCAATATGTTCAGTGCTAAGAAGACCGCAAATTCCTCATTGGCGGCGAGGTATTTGGAGTTTATCTGAAATTCTGGCGGATCCGATTCCGTGCTAGAAATAACTTTCAGTTTGACCAGCCAATAAACCAAGTAGCCAGCAAGTTTGAACTCGTTGGGGTCGGGCGAATTGTGAAAAAGGCTGTATCTCTTTAGGTCTTTCAGGTAAGAGGTCACAGCGACCTTGACGCCGAATGGGTCTATCTTTATCTGCTGGTAGCCGTGCCTAACCTTGAACAGGCGGAAGCTATCGAATATTTCATTGGCAATGGCCCTTGCCAGCCCAAAATCAATGTCGCTCATTTTGCGCCGTATCGCTCGTCCATTTCCTTTGCATAGTCATCGGCGAAATCGGCGGAAACTCTGAACATAGCGGCATTAAGGGGGATGCCGGTGTTGGGGTCGGTGCGCTCGTCCCACTTGTCGTCGTGCGCCGATCCCACGGCCCTGTCGAGGACGGCGTGATAGTCAACCTTGTTCTCGTCGGTCATCCAAGCCCCCATTTTGGCAAAACCCAACTCCCTGCGAAAGCGAAGCGGCAACAAGTCATCATAGCACAAGATTGGACAAGATTCACAAACAATGGTTTCCACGCGGCAACAATCTCCGCCCGCCGCCACGCGTTCAATCCGCATTAAAAATTCAGCGCGGGCGCCAGCCCGGTGCCACAATTGTCCATTGTCCATTGGACACGGCTTCGATTCATGCTAAACTACCACATAATGGAGGCTGGCATGACCACGACAGCTCTGGCAGACACCGACAGCGACCTTTTGGTCAGGCTCAATGGCAGGCTGCCCAGCAGCCCCGAGGAAATACTTGAGGCGATACGGCTGGGCGAGGAAGACATCAAAGCCGGAAGAGGCATACCCGCAGAGGAAGTGATCGAGGAGTTGGAGCGCATACTTGCCGAAGAAGCATAGAGTCATAATTCTTCCAGCCGCAAAAGAGATGCTTTCCATGCACGCGAGGTTTTTGAAGCGCGAAAGCCTCGGCGCGGCCCATAGGCTTATGTCGGGCTATGGAAAATCAATTGCCAGGATAGCGGACAACCCTTTTCAGTTCCCATTCGCCGATGAACTGGATATTCCAAACATAACGCCAAACACTTATAGGAAGTGCCTATTTGAAATCCGCTACAAAGCATTGTTCAGGATTAAAGAAGGGAATGCGTTTGTTGTCGCAATCATCGATTCGCGGATGGAAAACATGGACGCGCTTGGCGAGTATTGACCCCTAACTCCTGACCCGTGGTAGGCTTTCCATGCGGCAACAATCTTCGCCCGCCGCCACGCGCTCAATCCGCATTAAAAATTCAGCGCGGGCGCCAGCCCGCCACGATTTCCAGCATTGTCCATTGTCCATTGTCAATTGGAATGCAGGGTTTCAAAATACTCCCACGCCACTTCGTAGTCTTGTTCTCTGTTGCATTTGTCGAAGGGGGCGATGTATTCGATGGTGCGTTGGGTGGGGCCATTGGGTTGGGTGTCGTCTGTGATGGTGCGGGTGAAGGTGCCGGTGGTGGCGTTTTTGATTGTGTTCCATTCGGCGCGGTCGTAGCCGACGCCCTTTAGGCCGACGCTGTTGGTAAAGACTATGCGCCCGTTTTTGTCGTACCAGGTGTCGGCTTCGTTGCTTTGCAGGACGGGGAACTGGATGCGGTAGATGGTCTTTAGTTGTTCCAGCGTCATGCCCAGCGCCAGCGCCGTCAGCACGTCTAGCTCCACAAGGGCCTGGCGGCGCTCAAAGTCTGTCCGCAGGGGCGTTTCCCAGCGCCACGTCTTGCTGGCAGTGCTAAACTTGGCCTTTTTGAGCCTAGCGTCGGCCTTTGCCCAAGTGTGGGCGAAATAGGCGCTGTTAAAGCACTCGCTCCAAAACGCCGAATAGTGCTGGCTGAGGCAGTTTAGCAACAGGCCCCGCCCAATGATGGCGTTGGCGTATTTGGAATCTGTCAGCAGGGGCAGTTTGCCCGCATTGTCGTCAGCAAAGTGGGTTTTGCCCATGACTTTTATACAAAAGTCAAAGGGCAGGGATGAAAAACAGCCAAGGGATGAGAGTAGGTGCAATTTATTGGCAAATTCAAAACTTATTATGACGTGTATGTGAGCCGATTTGGGAGGCAAAAGACAACTTATGAGTGTGCGCTCCTGGCCAAGGTTCAGCATATTTCGGGCGGCTATTCTGTAGGCATTGTTGACTTTATGTCCAGATATGCCAATTGGCATGCGGCGTTGGTACTCGTCTGACCTGCATTTAGGAGTGAAATTGACCCTCTGCAAGTAGTCACTGGACACTTGGAGCAAGTCAATGTTGTCGTAGTGACTGTTGTGAGTACATTCGCGGCGGGAACACTTGTAGAGGGGATTTGCCACGCCGATGTGGGGCCCGGAGAAAATCGCTTCCGAGGGCGACGAGGGGAACCTCACGCGCCTCTCTATTGTCCCGTCATTCTGTGAATTTGTCTCATGCCAAAATTCTGTGCTTGCTGTTTGTGCGCCAATGGATTCTATTGTCTGGGGTTGGGCGATGAACCTTTGCAGTGTCTCCAACAGTAAGCCAGCATGGACAGAGGGCAGGCGGGCCTGTGCCCAGTTGTCGTTGCCGTCAAAGAGTTTGGCAAAGGCCAGTAGTTCATCCTTGCCGACGTGTATAACCCTGTCCGGGTGGCCCTTTACACTCCAGTCGTTGTTTTCATCCTTGATACCCGGCACGTCGCCAGTTATGCCAGTGTCGTAGCACTCTTCGATGGTGCCTACTTCGTAGAGGTTGCTGATAGTGTCGAAAGAGGGCGCGTGTTGGCTACCATACACGTTTATGCTAAATTTTACGTGCGTATCAACTTCGGGAAAGAGTTTCTTAGCGTTAGCGAATTGGTAATGGTAGCGCAGACGGACATGGGCGCGCTCCCTAAGTTCGCCGCCCTTTGGGTCGTCATAGATACCCTCGGGGTGCAAGAGGGCGCACACGCCACTCGTATTTTCAAAGTTCCAGGCCTGTGGCAGGAAACACTTGTAGAGGTTTGTCTGCTGGCCCCTTAGTTCGGGGTAATTTTGCACGGCGTTGAGAAAACTCTGAAATCCGGATTGAGATTCATACTCTGAAAAATACAGCTTATTTGTATTTTCGTCTTCAAGGGCACTGGCCCTCTCCCTAGTCGTCTGTGTGGCTGTCAGGTTTTTTATAGCGAATACGGGGTCACTGTCTGACAGGACGCCTTTCTCTTTCCACTCAAGCTTGATCCATGGGGGATTGCCCAGCACTAGGTCGAAGCCGCCTCGCTGGGCAAAGAGTTTGGCAAATTCCAGCTCCCAGTGGAAAAACCTCTGTTGGTCTGCTATTTGCCGGGCCAGTGCCAGGCGGGGGAAGATTTCGCACAGTTCGTCTAGGTTCACCCTGCCAAGGCTGGTGGAGAAGATGCCCCTGATGTTGCTTTCTATCTCCTGCTTTTCGGTGGGGAACAGGGACACTTGGCCGTCGCGCCGCCCGCCGTCTTTCACGTTGACAGACTGTAGGCCGCCCTCTAGTATCAGGCCCATGTCAAACAGGTACTCGCTGCGGCGGGGCAGCAGGTGGGCTTGGTCTATGGGCCAAAACCACAGGGCGCACCAGTAGTCCATGGCAAACTTCAATCTGGCGTAGGGCGAGGCGTTGTCGCCGCCTATGGATTTGTAAAGTTTTTCAAAGATGATGTCTTTTTCGCGGATGGTGGTGTGGGTGTCTTTTAGCAGTTTGGCGGCGTCGTCGTGCCCAAAAACGGTAAGGTCGTCGGTGGTGCGCCTTTCCACTTCCCTCTGCAGGTCTATCTGCTTTTGCCAAAGCGTGTCTATTATGCTGGATAGCTTTAGCAATGTGACTAGGTCGTCATCTTCGTATGGCGCGGCAAAGGCCCTGCTCCAATCCCTGATGGCGCTTATGCCGTCGGGCGCTAGGTCTCTTATTACTCTGTCCGTGTATTTGGACATTTCGGGGTCGCCCATGAGAAAGTGATACACCTGCTTTTTGGGGTTGCGGGCCTTGCCCGGTTCTAAGCGCGTGGGGGCGTTTTCCCACCAGCGGTTGGGGGCGTGGTTTGTCTGTAGCTGCTCTATGCCGTAAACCTGCCGCCGGGCGCCGATGAGGGAGTTGCCGTTGAAAAGCTGGGTGCCAAACCAGGGCACAAAGCCGCCCCTGAATATGGTGTTTAGCCACAGGGAAACTTCGGCAAGCTCTACGGCTATTGGGTTAAGGTCTATGCCGTACACGTTTCTGTCGGCTATGTACATTTTTACGCGCTGCAGCTCTTCAAAGCGGTCGGCAAAGGAAATGGCAATGCCCGTTTCAGCCTGCTTGCGGGCCAAGTACGCCTCGGCCAGTTGGTTGATGGCTTCATTCAAAAAGGCGGCGCTGCCCATAGCCGGCTCGCAGACGGTGAGCTGTAGTATCTCGTCGGCCGTTTTGCCCTCAAGTAGTTCTTTCAGGGCGTACTTCACCAGGCACTTTGTCAGCACTTCGGGGGTGTAGTACGACGCGGACTTTTCCCTTTCGCGCCCCGCCAGGCGGTATATAAAGGTGCCGCGCTCGTACACTCGCAGTTTGCCGTTCTCGTATCGGGCGCGCTCGTCGTCGCTGTACTTGTGCAGGTCGCGCTCGGGCACAAAGTAGCCAACGTCTAGCTCGTTTACGGCGTCCTGCGCCCTTTTTACTTCGTACAGCGTCTCTTTGGCTATAAAGCCTCGGTAAGAAAGCAGGGCCTCGTACACTGCGCCCATTTGGTTGATGCCAAGGGTGGAATAAGAAATCCTGCCCCTGCCGCCCCTGCGCCCTGCCTTGGATATGCTCATTAAATCTATTATCTTTAGCATGGCGCTGTTGCGAAGTTTGCAAGCGCCTATCAGCTTGGTGTACTCGGGGTCGAATATGTGGGCCTTTAGGGGTTCGATTATAAACGCGTCGTGGATGGATTCCAGCGCGGCGGCGGTTTTTAGTGAGTCCTCGTGGCTGGGGTAGCCGCTGTATATTAGGCCGAACAGCTTGCACAGGGTTTCGTGCAGGTAGTAGCCGCCGCCCACTTCGGCCACGTCGTCGCGCGCGCTTTCGGCCACGTCGCGCAAAAACTCCAGCGAGTAGCCTTGGACGTAAGACTGGGCTTTCATGGGGGCGTAGCCCAATTCGGGCCTAGATTCTATGAACAGCATAAACAACATTCGGTACATGTAGCGCAGGCACTCGATGGTTAGCTGGCCGGCATCAACCGGGTGGGCGTTTAGGTTTAGCCCCTGCCTGTGGCGCATGTCGTACAGCACTTCGTTGCCCAATATCTCTATGGCTTCGCGCAGGGCGTATTTTAGGTCTTGCGACACGCCAGAGGCATGGCGGTGTGAGTTTTCGTCCAGCGCGTCCAGCAGCGAGTTGCCGTCAAAGGGGCAAAGCGAATCATGGTGCAGCAACACGGCCATGGCCTGCAGTGTGCTTTCTTCGCGGCGGCCAAATATTTCTTTGCTGTCAAAGTACAGGTAGCGCTTTTCGTTCCACTTGTTGCGGTCTATCAGGGCTATGCCGTTTAGCCCGATTATGAGCAGCCACCTTGGGGGTTCATCTAGGTTGAACAGTACCTTGGTGACAAGGTCTTCGTTTTTTGCTTCGGTTAGCAGTGGCTCGATAGGAGAATCTTCTTCCGCCGCCGCGCCGTCGAAGAAATTGCCGGATAGCAAATCCAGCACTTGATCCTGTTCCTGATCTTCTACGCAGTGGGCCAAGAGAACCCAGAGCAGGGGCGCTCCGTTGGGCTTTGTTATTTGGAGATAGACGGGGACGGATGCGGATGGGTTGGGGGGGGTGGGCGGATTGGGCGGATGGCCTTGATTGGTTTTGCCGCCTTGCCCTATTTCGGCCAGTGGTGCCAAGAACGGCGCGGGCTGGGGGAAGCCGAGGGCCGCTAGGTAGCTGTCGGCCAAGTCTTTTACCATGCCCATCATGGGCGCTTGATGCTCTTTGCGAACCTTTTGCCCCGAAAAGCGCTGGTGGCGGTCGTATATAGTGGAGAACAGCCGCCCGCAGTCGCGCAGGAGCGACCAAGGCGTTCTGGCATCTTCATCGCCCCCCGCCGCCTTTCGCCAAGCCTTAATGGTCTCTTCAGCGTTTTCTTCAAATATTGACGAAAAATAATGGTTGGTGTAATACTCGTTGCGGTTGCTGATGCCGGTGAGATCCATGGGGTAATGATACTACAGTTGGCAATGGACAGTGGACAATGGACAATTGACAATTGACAATGGACAATGGACAATGTTGGAAATTGATGCCGCTTCGCGGCGATGATACTAATGCGGATTGAGCGCGTGGCGCCGGGTGGATGGTTGGTGGATGGCTTCGCATCACCCTTGGTGGCCCTGCCCGCCAATTTATGCCAAGTTGCGTCCGACTGAACGCGACTTGGTATAAAATAGCCTTGTCATGGCTATGAGCGCACAAGAAAAATACGAGTACTGGCTCGACGCAGCGCAGTACGACCTTGAAACAGCAAAGGCGATGCTGGACGGCGGGCGCTGGCTGTACGTGGCGTTCATGTGTCAACAGGCGGTGGAGAAATTAGTCAAGCGCCTATATATCCTGTATTTGGACGACAACGTACCTAGGACGCACAGCATCGAAACTGTATTGGGGAACTTCAGTGACAAGCTGCCGATTGAAATACCGCCAGAAACCCTTGATTTTTTTGCCACGCTGTCCTCATGCTATTTGATACCGACATGCAATCAAAAGATTGCATGTCGGTATGAGGCGGCGGGAACCGACGCCCGCAAGTTTTTGAAAAAGCTGGGTTCCCCAGTTTTTCAAAAACTTTGGCGTACAGCGTTCAACGCCAGTTGAACGCGAATTGATATGAATAACCGCTACCCTGAATATAAAAACAAATTGAGTTCCATGTTCAAAGAGCCAGAAGCAAAGTCGCTGCACTGCCAAACAAAAGAGGTGTTCGCATGGCTGTTGACTTTGAAGCCGTGACCCGTTTGTGCCGGCAATATGCCGAAGACGTGCGCCGCAAGATGCCCGTTGACAAGGTGATGCTGTTCGGCTCGTACGCCAAAGGCATGGCTGACGAGTTGAGCGACATAGACATCTGCTTTTTCCTTGACAGCTACGGCGGCAAAAGGCGCGTGGACGTAATCAAAGACCTGCTTGTACTGATGCGAGGCTACAAGGGGGCCTATTTTGAGCCGATAGTCTTTGAAACGTCTGAACTGGGAAACGACAACCCCTTTGTGAAAGAGATACTCCGCACTGGGAAAGAGATACTATAGCTGATGCGGTTGGCGCCTGCGGTATGGTTATGCCGAATGATGACGCAGCGAGGTCATTCGCCCGGCGGATTCATTGGGCGGAATGGACGCCCGGTGCGTCCCGGTATTACGTTCCTATCTTTCGTGCTCGGGTTTGTAGCCCGGCAACTTGGTTCATCTCGCCCCGGGTCATGGGGTTCGCCCGGCAGGTTCATCGGGCGGAATGGGTGCCCGGCGCGTCCCGGCTTTTAGGCTCTATCTCACGTGCTCGGGTTCGCGGCCCGGTAACTTGGTTCGTTTCGCGCCGGGTCATGGAGCCCGCCCTAATGCTAAACTGGGGTGCGCTCGGTTGCATCGCTCGCAACTTCTCGGTATCCTGCGCTTGCGCTCCGGATACGCGAGACTTCCTCCGTTGGTCTATGCGGCACATTGGCCGCCAATGCTGCTATGGGCGTTTTCAGCTTGTTCAGCGCCGTTTTCTCGGTATCCTGCGCTTGCGCTCCGGATACGCGAGACTTCCTCCGTTGGTCTATGCGGCACATTGGCCGCCAATGCTGCTATGGGCGTTTTCAGCTTGTTCA
>JAITFL010000107.1 GCA_031281385.1 Holophagales bacterium | reverse complement strand
AAGTTTACGTCATTGTGTTACATTCCGGGCCTGTGGGCGTCAATTTTGCATTTATTAATCCTGGCCGGCCCCGTCCCATAATTTATCGCACCCCCCCCCCCCCCCCCCCCCCCGTACACTGCGTCAAGAATGCTGATGCAGAAGGATGTGGCGTTGGAAACAGGGGAAGGTCGGTAGGCCTCAAGAAGGCCGCGATTCCGCGCTTTTGTATCTACTTTGGCTATCATTCGTCTTTTCTGGTGATTGAAGTTTCGTAACTGCAAGATCATCATAACGCTTTTCTGAAGGGATGGCAACAGTAGCGTGAAAGAAATCTAGCGATTGATGGGCAGTGGAGTTAGTTGCAATACCAAGGCATGTTTCCGATGGATTGTAATCAATTGCCCTCTTCGATTATTTTTATTGGGTCTATGCTCCAATTGTTTGGTGTTTCATAGTCCACAATATAATCCTGACAGTTAGGCGCGGCCAGATCCAAGTCTTGGGCTGGGACGCGATGGCCCCTGATCGAGTTATAAACGATTCTCACCAAGGGCTGCAGCAGGTTTTCATCGCCTTGCCGGATCACTACTGCCAGCCTCCCGCTCTGCAGGCGGATCAACGACCCCACCGGATAGATGCCAACCGCCCTGATAAAACTGCGCACAAGGGTTCCATCAAAGTGCCTTCCAGCCCATTCGTACAACAACCTGATGGCGGCAGTGGGCTCTATGGCAGCGTGGTACACCCTATTTGATGTGATTGCGTCATACACGTCAATGATAGAGGCCATCTGGCCGACTTTTGATATCTGGTCTTTGAACAGCCCCTTGGGGTACCCACTGCCGTCATATTTTTCGTGGTGTTCCGCCACCACTCTCAACGCCAGCTCGCGCAGGCCGTGCTCTTTCCTAAGGTAGTCAAGGCCCTCGTTGACGTGGCCCCTCATTATTTCATGCTCATCCCTTGTCAGCCTTCCGGGCTTGTACAGAATATGGTCTGGGGTCATCATTTTCCCGATGTCGTGGAACAGCCCCCCAAGCCCAATTTGCACTAAATCATCGCCAGCGTATCCCCCAATAGCACTGCAAAGCGTTATCAGGAGCGCGGAAACACTTACAGAGTGCTGGAACGTGTAGTCATCGCGATTCTTTAGCCTACACAGGCTGATCAAGGCACCGTCATCCAGCATGACCCCCCTTGTAATATTTTCAACAACAGGGAAAGCATGCTTGATGCCGGTCTGTTTCCCAAGCCGCACATCATTGAAAATGCTTGTAACTATACTAATGGCCTCTACATACGCCTGCTTTGACTCTTCCCATCGCGCTTTTTGTTGGGTAGCCGTGAACTCGCTGTCCTCCGCTGCAATAACTCTTGTTATTTCATCCGCAAGGGCGTCCTCGGCCTCTTCCACTGTCGGTGCATTTTTAGCGTCTAGGCCCTTTTCGGTGTCTATGAGGACTTCTAAAATGTTTGCGTTCGTCAGTTTTTCAATCTGATCTTCGCTCTGGAGCATGAACCGACCCAACAGGAAGCCATCGTCTATCCATGGCACATTCAGGTCGTGGATGAACATTCCAAGCCTTAATTCCGCAATTTTGACTTTTTTGATCATGGGCGCAACCGCTCACTAACAGATGATGCTCCTCCATACACTGTGTCAAGTGTGCTGACATAGAATGATGTGGCGTTGGGGGCAGAAGAAAATTTAGAGGCCCAATGCAGCCTGCATAGATGCGCTTTTGTCTCTACTTTGCCCATCATTCGTCTTTCCCGGTATCCAATTTATCGCTGCTGCAACAGCAAGACCATTATGGCATCATTCGCGGGAAAAGACAAATAGAAGCTATAGTCAATTGACTTGTAAATATGTACAAAAAAGCCCTTGTACAACGGTGCGCGAAGTGTTGTAATGGTGGCATGGCATACAGCGAAGACCTCAAAAAGAAACTGATCGCCTATCTGGCAAAGGGCCGCACAATGCGGGAGGCGAGTGGCGCATTCAGCGTCGGCCTTGACACCGTGAACAATTGGGTCCAGAGGCTGAAGCGCACCGGCAGCCTAGAGAACAGGAAGCCGCAGGGGGCGCCCAAGAAGCTCGACCCCGAAAAGC
This sequence comes from Holophagales bacterium, assembly GCA_031281385.1. The sequence continues at coordinate 14,540 of JAITFL010000107.1, read as the reverse complement.
TCCGCGCCTACGTGGCGGAGCACCCCGACGCATACCAGTCCGAGATCGGGGAAGCCTTCGGGTGCTGCAAATCAGCAGTGTGCAGGGCCCTGGCGAGGCTGGGCATCACCCGCAAGAAGAAGACCAAGGGGTTCAGCGAGCAGAGCCCCGAGCGGGTGGCCGAGTACCTTGCGGAGCTGGAGAAGGTTTCCGGCCGCCCGGTCGTCTATGTGGACGAGACGGGGATGGACACATGGCTGCACCGCGAACACGGCTGGTCGGAGCGCGGCAAGCCCGTGATGGGCAGGGTGCGCGGCCGCAGGTACGAGAGGACGGGGGTGGTCGCCGCCCTGTGGGAAAAGACAGTGATCGCCCCATACCAGTATGGGGGCACGATGGTCTCGGAGTTCTTTGAGGGGTGGTTCGGGTCGGCCCTGCTGCCGGCCCTGCCCGAGGGGGCCGTCATCGTGATGGACAACGCAACGTTCCACCGGAAGGCCAAGCTCCGCGCCATTCTGGAGGGGTCGGGGCACACGCTGCTTTTCCTGCCGCCGTACTCCCCCGAGCTCAACCCGATAGAGCATTTCTGGAGCTGGCTCAAGAGGCGCCTGCGAAAAATCCTGCCGTCGCACACCTCTTTCAGCGACGCGCTCTGTTCTGCTTTTCAAGTCAACTGACTATAAAAAACATCCGATGATGGGCAGTGGAGCCACTTGCAAAATCGAGGCATGTTCTCAAAGGCCGAACTCATGAGCCTTTCGCAATGAACTTCATGATTTCTATGCCCCAATTCTCGGGCGTTTCGTCGCCGACGATGTGGTCTTGGCAGCCAGGCGATGCCAAGTCCACGTCCTGGCTGGGGACGCGGTGCCCCTTGGCCGCGTTATAGACGATCCGCACCAAGGGTTGCAGCAGGTTTTCCCCGCCCTGTCGAATCACAACGGCCAACCTCCCGCTGTGCAGGCGGATCAACGAACCAACAGGGTAGATGCCCATCGCCTTTACAAAACTGTGTACAAGGTCTGCGTCGAAATGCCTGCCGCCCCACTCATATATCCGCTTGAGGGCCACGGTTGGCTCTAAGGCCGAGCGGTACGCCCGCCTCGATGTGATGGCGTCATAGACATCAATGATAGCCGCCATTTTGCCCACTTTTGATATCTGGTCTTTGGACAGCCCCCTTGGGTAGCCGCTGCCGTCGTACCTTTCGTGGTGCTCGGCCACTATCCTAAGCACTGGTTCGCTTAAGCAGCGCTCGTCGCGCAGGTAGTCGAGCCCGTCATTGACGTGGGCCATTATTGTTTCAAATTCCTTTTCTGTCAGTCTGCCAGGCTTGTTCAGTATCGAGTTGGGAGTCTTCATTTTTCCCACGTCATGGAAAAGCCCGCCAAACCCGATTTGAATGATGTCGTCGTTGGAGTATCCCCCGATGGAGTTGCAAAGCGTCATCAGCAGCGCAGATACACTTACGCAATGCTGAAAGGTATAGTCATCGCGGTTCTTTATCCTGCATAGGCTGACCAGTGCGCCGTCGTCTCCCAAAACTGCGTCCGCGATGCTTGTCACGGCGGACACGCCGAACATTGCCTTGTTTTGTTTTCCTGCGCGCACGTCGTTGAATATGCTTGCTACCACTTTGATGGCTTCAGTTTGCACCTGCTTCGACTCTGCCCACCTGTCTTTTTGCTTGGCGGCCGTGGGCTCGCTTCCCTGCCCCGAAACAGACCCAATCATTTTTTCCATAAGGGCCGCTTCTGCCTCTTCTTCTGTTGGTGCATTTACAGCGTCTAGGCCCTTTTCTGTGTCTATGAGAATTTCCAAAAGATTTTCGCGCTTTAACTTTTGGATATGCTTTTCGTTTTGGAGCAAGAACCTGTTGAACAGAAATTTGTGTTCCAGCCACGGCACGTTCAGGTCGTGGACATACATCCCCGGCCGAACGTCTTCCATTTTGACCTTCTTGATCATGCTCCCATTCCAGTTGTTGTCTGCCCTGTTAACAGTATAACGCCGTACCGGATTCAAAGCTACAAGATGTCCGCTGTATCCGGCAAAATACTGGGTGCGTGACTTTGGAGAACTGCCTTGCGGCAGGGACGATGGTATAGATGCTATACTTACACTGCAAGTTTTCTTTGGGAGAGATGGTAGCTAAGATGCTTTGGCGAACCGCAATCATGCTATTCAGCCTCGCGTTTTGCTGCCATGCCCAGGCGCAAGACGTGCCAAGGCTGATTGTAAACATAAACACAGCCACAAGGACGGAGCTGATCCAAGTGCCCAAGATAGGGGAAAAGATGGCGGAAAGGATAGTGGATTTCAGAAAAGCCAACGGGCCATTCAGCCGAATAGAGGACATTATGAACGTCAAGGGCATGGGGGAAAAGACATTCCTTGCCATAAGGCCCTATCTCTCGGTGGGCAAAACGCCGCAAAAACAAAGGCCCGCCAAAAGAACAATGAGCCATGTGCAGATTCCGTTGGGCTGAACCATGAAGATGTCGGATATGGCCCCCCAGCAGAGGCCGAGGGAGCGACTCTTTGCCGGCCAAGGGAACGAGCTGAGCGACGCCGACCTTTTGGCCCTCATCTGGGGGTCGGGGCAGAAAGGGCGCAGCATCATAGAGATAGGGCAGGAAGTCTTGGCGGCCACAGGGGGTCTCTCTGGCCTTATGTCGCTTGGCCTAAAAGACCTCTCCGACCTGCCCGGCCTTGGGCCCGCCAGAGTTGGCCAATTGTGGGCGGTGCAGGAGATAGCCCGCCGATCCAAGCGCAGCCACTCGAAAATCAAGCTCAACTCCCCCAAAGCGGCGGGGGATTATTTGCTGGCAAGGTGCAGCGGCCTGACCGAAGAACAATTCGGGCTGCTGGCGCTCAACGTCAAGTGCGAATTGATAGCGGACAGGACATTAAGCGTGGGCACCGCCAATGGCACGATGATAACGCCAAGGGAATTTTTCAGGGAAGCCCTTAGATTCGCAGCGACTTCCGCTATAGCCTACCACAACCATCCCAGCGGCAACCCAGAGCCAAGCCGCGAGGACTCCGAATTAACCAAAAAGCTGCGCATGGTCGGCGCATCGCTGGGCATCAAGTTGGTTGACCACATCATCGTGGGCTCCAACGAATACTATAGCTTTGGCGCATCAGAAGACTGGGGATCTGAGGGGTAAGGATGGCGGCTCGCTTGCAAATAGCCATCTGCCAATCACCGCATCAAATAGCCTTGCCGTCCAAAAACGGCTAGGTTTTGCAAGTGGAAAAAATGAGCCATAATTAATTAGGAAAGAGTTTACAAAATGGCCGAGCGAGATTCCCAATACATCACCGTGAGCCGCCAAGGCATACTTATCGCCACGGCGGTGGGCGTGGGATTGTTGACCTTCTGCTACGTCCTTGGAGTCCAAGTTGGCAAAAGGAGCCTGACGCAAAAAAGTTCGAGGGCCTTTTCTATAGACGAAGAGCTGAAAAAACTTCCTGTACCCCTTGACCAGCAGATAGACCTTTTCAAGTCCATTGACAGCATCGGCGATGAAAAACGCCCAGAGCGCACAAAGCAGCCCGCCGCAGCCCAGACTTCTACAGCCACGGACGCGCCAAGGCGAGAGCCGGAGCCAGAACCTACAAGACAGGCTCCACCGCCGACGCAACAGACTGAGCCAGCAAAGCAGCCAGTCGTAGTAGCCCCGACAACGCAAGCCACCCCCCCTAGAAGTGCGGCACCCCAAAACTCGCAAAGCGAAAGATGGACGGCGCAGGTAGCGGCGCTAAGCGACGCGGGTTCTGCCAACCGGCTTGCCGAAACCCTAAAACAGCAGGGGATGCCGGCAAAAGTTGTGTTTGAAAATGGCTTTCACAAGGTACAGCTAGATTGGTCTGGCACTAGTGCAGAGTTGGATTCGCGCATATCTAAACTGCAAATACTGGGGCACAGGCCGATTAGGGTAAGGTTGCAGTGAAAAGCGACTGTTTCTCTACAATCCCTATTGTTTCGGGTACACCTTTAGGCTTTTGTAATTTTTCAAAAAGACCTTGCCAGGCTCGAAGCCCCTGGGCTTATTGACGTCGGCTGCGCGGCACCAATGCACTTCTACCTTGCCGCCCTCCCTGGCCTTGCTATAGAACGCCGCCAACTCTGCGGCGCGTTCTAGCACGTTTCTAGGCGGCTCGCTTATTCTGTCGGGGTTCCTGATCACCACGTGGCTCCCGGGTACAGAAGCGACGTGGAGCCAAAAATCCAGCGGGCTGGCCACCTTAAACGTCAGGATGTCATTGTCGGCGTCGCCTCTCCCGATGAGAACCTCGAAGCCTTCCACCATCTGAGACCTATATGCCCTGCCTTTGCCGTCGCTTCTCTTGTGGTCTTTTTCCTGCTCCATTTTTTTCTTTCCACGGCTGGATGAGCCTGTTTGTTTGGCTTGAACCTGCGATTTTTTTGGCGCGTCGTTTAGGGTTTGTGCGTCCGAGCCGCACGCCCGCTCAAGTTCCATTATCTGCCTGATGCGCTCCCTCTCCAGAGCGTCAACGCGCAGCAGCCCCCTTTCAGCTTTTTTGGCCTGAGTGAACCATTTTTGCACTGTCACTTCAATGCTCATGCCTGGCGGGAGTTCGATGATAGTGCCATCCAAAAGTTTAACGCTGCCGCAGGCCCCTTTTAGTCGCCATAACTCGGCTTGGAGCTTCCCTGCTGGCTCGCGCAGGCCAATGGCCCCAAGGTGCCTCTCGCGGTCTTCTGCCAGCGCTTTGCCATAGCGATCAAGCCTCTGCCTCTCCTTGATGACCTTGCGGCTTGCGGCTTGGATTTTTGGCTGCAACAGCAATTTGTCGGCCCTCTGCGTGCTCCATTCGGCGTGCCTTTGGAATAGCATTCCCTCCCCCGGAAGCACATCGGCGATGCGGCCATTGATGGCATCATCGAAGCGGCCACCCCATTTTTCCCTCCACCTCTGCAAGGGCGGCGTGTCCGTCTCGCAGTCGGGTTGTTTGGATGGGAATGGTGTTCCCATGCCGGCCCTTGCTTGATTTAAGTCCAGTCCGTCTAAGCGCAACCCCCCACGCCCTGGAATGGCTTGAAACGAGAGCTGCATTCCCTCGATCCTTCCCGTTATCGCTCTTCTGCGAAATTCGAATGCGATCCATCTCTCCCTTGGGTCGCCCATAACATCGCAGAGCCGCGCCCCTTTCAACTCTTGCGACCACAGGCGGCTTAGGTCTGTCTTAGATTCAGACTTCAGAGCCAAATATGCTTCTTGCTTTTCGTGTAGCAGCCAAAGTTCTTGGGCGGGGCTGATCAAAAAAATCCATGCCATGCCAGGCCCAAGCCCAGCCAACCTGTCTGGCGCCCACCCCAGCGCGAGCGCCCTTGGAGATGCCCATACGCTCTGCACAGCGCCTTCGCCCATGTTGAGTCGGGCGCGGGCGAGGGCGAAGAGCAGGGGGGCTTCCATCAATACCAGTTTCGAGTTACAAGTTACAAGATACAAGTTGCAAGATAAAAACTTTGGCCGCATGCGGCTTTGCGTTTAGCATTTGAGACACTTGCAAAACTCTCTTCGCGTTCATAGAAGCCGTGCCCATGTATCCGCCCCTACATAGGGCAGTTGGCGAGGAGAGTATAAGGGGTCTGGGGAGTAATGAAGGGTGGACTCGCATGCGAGGCCGCCCTGAATGAATCCCCAGTTAGCATTTAGGAAGTTTTCCCAAGACCCGGCGCGAAACGCAACAGGCCGCAAGATGCCCGTCCCGAGCCTAAGCGGCGAATGACCTCGCCGCGTATCCATTCGGCGTGATGGAATTGCCATTCGCCAGTAAGAAAAGATTTGGGATAGTTTTGCAAGTGCCTCATTTATCAAATTATCAACAGGATTTGGTATTAGATTATAAAGGCGTAAACACGGCGTTCCTTAATTTTGCAGTTGCTCCAGATCGTCAGGGGCGCCGATTGACAGTGCCTTTATCTCTACCCCTGCCTCTTTCGCCATCTTTATGGCTATGGTGGTCAGCACCTTGCCGCCAAGGCCGATGTAGGTTGTCACGCCTTGGGACAAAAGGAATTTCATCGTGTCCTCCCAGCGGACTGGGCTGGGTATCTGGCGGATCAATCCTTGGCGGATGACTTCTGGGTCTGTCACCGGCACGGCATCTACATTGTTAATGAGGGGGCAGATGGGCGGCTTGATTTCCAGAGATTTTATTATGGGTTCCATGGCCTTTTGCGCGGGTTCCATCAGTGGGCTGTGGAATGGTGCGCTGACGGGCAGTTTCATCATCTTGCGCCCGCCCTTGCCTTTCAATATTTCAACGGCCGCTTCGACCGCCTCTAAATGCCCCGCGATGACTATCTGCCCCGCGCCGTTGTAGTTAGCGGGGACAACCACCTTGCCCGTGGATTCGGCGGCGGCAGCGCAAGCGGCCTCCACGTCCGATGCTGCCATGCCTATGACGGCAACCATGTCGCCAGTGCCAAATGGGACAGCCTCTTGCATGAAGCGCCCCCTAGCCTTGACAGCAACGACGGCGGCCTCAAAGTCAATGGAGCCAGCTGCCACCAGCGCACTATATTCGCCAAGGCTGTGCCCTGCCACAAAGTCAGGCTCTGGCAGCCTTCCGCGGCAAAATTCCAAGGCCATGATGCTGTGCGTGAGGATGGCCGGCTGGGTGTGCTCGGTCAGCTTCAGCGTCTCTTCTGGCCCTTCGGCCATTATTTTTGAAAGGGAGTACCCCAGGGCTGAATCCGCAGCGCCCAAAGCCTTTTCGGTGGCATGGTGGCCCGATGCGGCCAATGCCTGCCCCATGCCCACGGCCTGAGACCCTTGGCCCGGGAATAGCCATGCAACTTTATTCATTCATAAACCCCACACAATATGCCCTGCTTGCCGCAAGGGCAAATATATTCTTGAATTGTTCCCGCTTGCTAGTCCGTGGTGAATGGAAGCAGAGCTATATTTCTGGCTCTCTTGATGGCCTCGACCAACATGCGCTGGTGAAGGGCGCACACGCCGCTGGTGCGCCTTGGCGTGACCTTGGCTCGCTCTGGCGTGAACCCCATCAGCGTTTTTACGTCTTTGTAGTCAATCATCGGAGCTTTTTCGACGCAGAACTTGCAAAACTTGTTTCTGCGCCCGCCAAAAGTCTTTTTCTTTACCTTGTTTTTTGCTTTGCCGCCGCCCCTCTTCATCATCCCATCACCTCTTCAAGAGTGCGTTCTTTGATGCCCGCCACGGCCTTGCGCTTGCTTTCGCGTTCATAGCGGACTTTTTGCCGCGAGGCGGCCTTTTGCGTTTCGTCAACCCGCACCGAAAGGTATTTGATGACGTTCTCGTGGTTGCGGTAGCGCCGCTCCAGCTCGGCTATGAGCTTTGGGCCTGCCTTCAGTTCGAATAGGGTATAGTTCCCCTCGCTGAACTTCCTGACATCGTAGGCCAGCTTTTTGCGGCCCCATCGGTCTGTCTTGAGCAGCTCGCCACCCTGCTCGGCAATGATCCCCTCGAAGTACTTGACAAGCTCGTCCGCCTGTTCTTCCGTCAGTTCGGGGGAGGCGATAAAGATGCTTTCATATTGGCGCATCAAACCTCCTTATGGATATAAAGCCCTGGCCCAGCGCCAGAGCAAGGAGTACCCCCTTTATGAGGGCGCGAAAGACTATTGTCTCTCAAAAGCCAAAGGATTGCAAGAGTTTTTTGGCTGTCCGACTTGCCGCGCTTGCGCGGCCTCTCGTAACTTATAACTGATTTCAGACCGTCCACTTCAGCACAGGTTTCCTAGCCGCGGCCGTTTCGTCCATTCGGCCCACGGGGGCCTTGGCCGGGGAACGCTTTAGGGTATCTGGGCTTTCTTTAGCCTCTCTCGCTATGTCTTTCATGGCCTCAATAAAGGCGTCCAGTTCCGCTTTGTCCTCGCTCTCCGTGGGTTCTATCATCATGGCGCCGTGGATGACCAGCGGGAAATAGATGGTGGGCGGGTGGAAACCCCTGTCTATCAAGCCCTTGGCAATATCCAGCGTAGTGATGCCGTGCTTTGATTGGTTCGCATCGTCAAAGACTACTTCGTGCAGCGTGGGGGTGGAATACTGAAGGTGGTACGTGTCCTCCAGCTGCTTGCGGATGTAATTCGCATTCACTAAGGCCCTTAGCGTGGCCGTGCGGAGACCGTCGGAACCGTGGCTAAGGCAGAAGGCCAGAGCCCGCGCCTCCATCGCAAAGTTGCCAAAATAGCTATGTATCTTGCCTATGCTCTTTGGGCGATCCCAGTCCAAATCAAACCCGTTTGCTGTTTTTGTCACTATGGGACGGGGCAGGAAAGGCTCCAGCTCTTTGGTGCAGGCCACGGGCCCGCTGCCGGGGCCGCCGCCGCCGTGCGGAGTGCCAAAGGTCTTGTGCAAATTCATGTGCATCACGTCAATGCCGAAATCTCCGGGCCTAGCCACGCCCACGAGGGCATTCATGTTGGCCCCGTCCATATACAGCAGTGCGCCAATTTCGTGCAGCAGCTTGGCTATCTCGGCTATACGATACTCAAAGATGCCAACGGTGTTGGGATTGGTTATCATCATCCCCGCTATTTCGCGGCCATGCTCTTTGATAAGGCTCAACAGCCCTTTCTTGGTTTTTCCCGTAGATGCGTCTGTCACGTCTTCAAAAGAGATGGTGCCATCTACATGGCTTGGCACCTCAACGCACGTATAGCCAGCCATTGCAGCTGTGGCGGGGTTTGTTCCATGTGCGCTGTCTGGTATCAAAATGATGCTGCGTTTTGCCCCCTTTGCAATATGGCAAGCGCGTATCAGCATCACGCCCGTCAACTCGCCATGTGCGCCAGCCGCAGGGTGCAGCGTCACCGCGTCGAGACCTGTTATTTCTTTTAGCCATTCTTGCAGCGTCCACATCAGTGCCAGGTTGCCCTGCACGTCCTTGGCTGGGGCCATAGGGTGGCTATTGGCGAACCCGGGCAGGCTCGCCACTTTTTCGGCAAGGCGGGGGTTGTGCTTCATCGTGCAACTGCCCAGCGGATAAAGCCCGTCGTCCACGCCGAAATTCCACCTAGACAGCCTAGTGAAGTGGCGCACCACATCTACTTCGCTGACTTCTGGCAGGGCGCTGAATCCTTGCCGCTTTAAGTGGGCGGGGCGCGTGTCCGTGGCCTCTGGCACGTCCAGCTTGGGCAGATCCATTCCCACCTTGCCAGGCACGGAGCGTTCAAAAATTAGGGATTCTTTTGGTATCAGTGCCATACGCGCCTCAAGCCTTCATGCCAGCGGCCAGCGCCGCCAGACCGTCTATTTCTTGTTTGGTGTTCAATTCTGTGGCGCACCACAGGATGCAATTGGCCAGCGGAGCAAAGTATTGGCCCAAGGCCAGCCCCGGCAGTATGCCGTTTTTGAGACATTCCTCTTGGAACTTGCTCGCGTTGCCCTTGTATCTAAGCACAAATTCATTGAAGTAGGGGGCGGGGAACACCTTTTCAAACTTGCCCGTCCCAATCAGCTTGGACTCTAGGTACTGGGCCTTGGACGCGTTTTGCATAGCTAGGCCCTTTAGCCCCTCTGGCCCTGCCAATTGAAGAAAGATATTTGCCCGCAGCGCGACTAGCCCTTGGTTGGAGCATATATTGGACGTGGCCTTGTCCCTTCTGATGTGCTGTTCGCGGCTCGCCAGAGTAAGCACGAAGCCGCGCTTGCCATTTACGTCTTGGGTTTGGCCTACGATGCGCCCCGGCATCTCGCGCTTGTTCCCATCTTTTGTGGCGAGGAAGCCTAAGAATGGCCCGCCAAAGCTGGTGGGGCTTCCAAAGCTCATGGCCTCCCCGCAGGCCATGTCGGCCCCCAATTTACCCGGAGCCTCCAGCCAGCCGAATGACATTGATTCCTGCGTTACAGAAATGAGCAAGACCCCCGCTGACTTTGCGGCGGCGGAGATGGCCCCCAAATCTTCTATGCAGCCCAAAAAGTTTGGGTAGCCAACGATGAAACACGCCACGTCTGGGTTCAGCTTGGTCGCAAGGTCTCCCATGTCGGTCACGCCGTCCTTCAATTCGACCTGGACGAGTTTTAGGCCGTCACGGGTGGCTATATTCGCTCGCAGCACTTCTTCGTAATGCGGGTGCAGCCCCTTGCTTACCAATATCGTGTTTCTCTTTTTTTGGACGCGGACAGCCATCAGTGCGGCCTCTACGCAGCTAGTGCCGCCATCGTACATGGATGCGTTTGATACGTCCAACCCAGTCAAGTCGCAAACCAGAGTTTGGTATTCAAAAATGTGCTGCAGTGTGCCTTGGCTTATTTCCGGTTGGTAGGGCGTGTACGCCGTGAACCACTCTTGGCGGCTAGTCAGCATGTCAATGGCGGCCGGGATAAAGTGCGCGTAGGCCCCGGCCCCCAAGAAGCGAGAGGCAAAATTAGTATTTTGCCCTGCCATCGCCTCAAATTGCCTCAGAACTCCAAGCTCTGATTCTTCTGGCGGCAGGGCCAGCGGTTTCTTAAGGCGGAGCGCGTCTGGTATCCCGACAAGCAGGTCTTCGGGACTCTTAACCCCGATAGCGTCAAGCATAGCGCGGTCTTCAGCGGGCGCCATAGGTAGGTATCGCATGGGACATCCTTGAAATGTGGATTTGAATCTTTAATGAATAGGTGCGGGCAAAACCCACATCCACAATTGTCAATTGTCAACTGTCAATTGTCAATTGCAGCAAAGCCAAGACAGAGATCAGTGCTGTCGGCTCCCGCCCTTATTTCCGCTATGCCAAGCGCTAATGAATCCCTATCTCTTTCAATATTTCTTCCTTGTCGTGCCTATGCTCGCCCCTGCCGCCCCTTTTGGCGGACATGAACATCAGCACAAAAGAAAGCAGCAAAATGAATAAGATCGCCCAAGTCGAGGCCCGATTGCCAAGGCTTTTGACGAGGGGCCAGAAGTTTTTCAGAATATGCACGGCACAGGAAATGACAAAAATGATCCCGGCCCACTCATGTATGGTCATCAAGAAATGCCCATTGAAATGCAAAAAAAGAAAAACGCCAGAAACCATCGTCAGGCCGCACGACAGCACCAGCAATGGGTTCCAGAATTGGCGTTTGAACAAGATCAGCATGGTGTTCTCCTTCCCCAAACAATATTTTCGTCCATCGCCAAGCTTATGGTCAACACTGCAAGTTTTGAGCCGCTTGCAAAATTCATACGATTTTGGGCTGTAAGGCTTCTTGGTGGGGTAGGCCCGGCTACTTGGCTCGTCATGCTCCAGTTCATGGAGTTCGCCTAGATGCTGAACCGTCCGCCAGGCAGTCCCATCGTACCGATTGAACACGCAGCGAGGTCATTCGCTGCTTTGCTACCGAATGAAGATACTTCGGCCTGTTGCGTTTAGCGCTGTGGCATGGAAAAGCTTCCTAAATGCTAACTGGGGATTCGCTCGGGTCTCGCTCGCATGCGAGCGACCCCCCCTCGCTACTCCCCAGACCCCTAGTCCTCGCTTCGCTCACTGCCCTATGTAGTGGCGGATGCATGGAGATGGCTTCGATGAGCGCGAAAATTATTTTGAAAACACTTTTTTCAAAAAAACCCCTGCACTTTTTCTCACAATCCAGTATGGATATATATGGAGGGCAAAAAGAAAATGCAGGGCGCGGCCGAGGGGATGGATGGAATGGGGAGAATGCTGGCATCACCCATTCTCCAGTCCGCCCCAAAGCCCGCCCCCGAAACTTTGAGCCGCTTGAATCTTTTGGACAGCCTCATCGTGCGCGTACGACGGGGCGACATTGGGGCCTTTGACGAAATAATGAATGAAACCCAGGGCAGGGTGCTGGGCCTTGCTTACAAATTGCTGGGCGACAAAGAGCTGGCCAAGGACGCAAGCCAAGAGGCGTTTTTGAGGGCGTACAAGTCTTTGGACACTTTCAGGCTGGGCGAGCCTTTCACGGCCTGGATTGGGCGCATAGTTGCAAATGTCTGTTTCGACCAGATGAAAAAAAGGGAGATTGGCGACTCTGCTCCGCAGCTTTTGGAATCTGTCCCATCCGCCGACAGCCTAGAAGCCGAAGACGCTGTGCTGCTGAACCAGCGCAGGGAGCTAGTTCAAAAGGCCCTTGCCGCGCTATCGCCAGCGGAGAGGTCAGCCCTAATGCTGCGGGACATAGAAGGCATGTCAACCCTAGAAGCCGCCCAAGCCTTGGGGCTAAAGGAAGGCACCATCAGGGCGAACATTTCGCAAGCAAGGCGCAAGGTCAAGGATTTTTGCCAACGGCTATTGCATAATCCCAAAAGGGAAGAAGGAGGCAGAAGATGATCTCCCCCCACGTCACAGAAAAGCTGCCCCTCTGGGTTGGCGGCGACCTATCCAACCAAGAAATGAAGCTGGTGCAAGAACACTTGAACACCTGCCAGGCCTGCCAGATTGAAGCCAAGCGGTATTCCGAGGCGCTTGCTTGGCTGAAAGAACCCACGAATACCGGAGCCACAAATTCCCCATTCACGCAGGAAGACTTTAGAAGTGTCCGAAATAGCGTCATGGCCCAGATTCGCAAGACCACAACCGACATTCCCCAAAAAAGCATCCCTAAAAAAAGCGGGAAGCACTTGGCGCCATATCTCCCTTGGCTGCTGGCAGCCGCCATCCCCGCCGCCATCATTCTCTATGGCGGCAAGGAATATCTGTTGCCAAAAGGAAGCGTCGCAACTGTTTCGGCCAGCGCCGAGCCAAATGATTCAATTGGCGCAACTGGCGCAAACAGCGCCCCCGCGCCCCAGGTCGCCCCCTTGGCTGATAGCGTTCAGCCAGCCGCGTCTTTGTCGCAGTTGGCCGCAAAGCCCAAAGCCGTCCACAAGCAAAGCGCAGGGTTCCTTCTTGCAAAGAACCAGCCGGCAAGTTTTCAGCAAGATGGCACCATAACGCGCATTGAATTTCAAACAGAGGATCCAAACATCAAGATAATTTGGTTCCCCAACCCACACCCATCAACCATATCCCTTTAGGAGCCACAAATGAACAACCTAGCTAAATTCACTATTATCTTGTCAGCCGCTTGCCCCATGTTGCTGGGGCAGGCCGCACCAAAAGCCGCAACGCCCCAGCCAAAGGCCCAAAGCGCGGCCAAAGAGCAGGCCCCCCAAACTCCTCCACCCAAGGTGCCAAACACTGCAAAGGAGCAAAGCCCCCAAACGCCCCCCGCAAAACCACCTGCGCCGCCTCCTGTTGTGCAGCAAGAAGAGCTTAGGGACATGGTCTTCGCGGTGAAATACGCTGATCCTTATGAAATAGCAGGAATCCTAGAAAAATTCAGAACCAAGTCATTGGAAGGTACAATACTGGAAGCATTTGAAACCTCAAGCGCCAAAGGCATTATCGCGAGAGACACCTCTTTAGTGCTTGCAACAATTACTAGGGCCGTAGCCGCGCTAGACGTGCCAACTGCTGTGTCAGGTGACGAGCCTGGTGAAGAAAATCAATTTGATTTGCGATTTGACGTGATTTGGGCGTCTAACAGCAAAAACCCAGTTGGTGATGAAATTCCAGCATTCCTAAAGGATACAGCATCTACAATTGTCAAAACATTGAATTATCGCTTTCTCGCACATGGTGGCACCTTTATGCAGACCGTGTCTGATAATGGCAAGGCGTATGGGGGCGGCACTATTACTAGGCCGCACAAAGATATTCACTTTGGCACTTATGGTCAAAATTTTACTTGGGAACTAAAAACTTCCAACAAATATAATGATTACATTTCTGGACTGTTCTCGGCACAATATGCTGGGGGACAAATTTCGAACGCCAAGATTGAACTAAAGCCAGGCCAAAAAGTCGTTATTGGGACTACCATGATCGGAGAGGGCATAGCGATGATTGTGGTAATTTCAGTGAGCAAGCCCGAATAATCTGCCATTTCAATGAACTGCAGGGAATCACCTTGTTTTTCTGTAAGGAGAAAGCATGAACAAACCCATTTCGCTTACCCCATATTTTGCTGTTGGCGTTGTGTTGCTGGTGCTACTTTTGGGCTGCAAGCCTCCCACCAACTACGTCCCACGCGGAATCTTTTATTCAGCCAATGAGCCAGACACAATGAAGTGTCCCATTTGTGGTTCGACCCATCTCTCCATCTATCAAAGGGGATACAAACTTTCTACTGCAAATCTGGTATTATCAGTGCTTATTCATCCTGTGTTCCTATTTGGCGGTTTTAGAGGAAGAAATGACCTTAAAGTCACATGCGGTTCTTGTTTTACTACTTGGGAGATAGCAAAACCATACGGAATTGCCACCAGTAAGAAAAGGAGTGCTGAACCCATTGATGAAAAATAGCCCAGCCAAAGATTATTTCAATTTCGACTTCTTGCTTACAAGCCACAAAAAACCGTTGGATGGTGCTGGGCTATTGTTGGGAGTAATTGCAATAAAAATTTGGAAACTGTATTATTCCAATTCTAATTCAAAATTGCGTCCATGCACTTTTGAATTAGTCGGCTGCGGCGGGGCGCGGCCCGCCTGGCCTCACGAAATGCTACGCATTTCGGGCGCGACATCCTGTCGCGCATTCCAATTCTAAATAGAATCATGGCTGATTCTAT
>JAITFL010000008.1 GCA_031281385.1 Holophagales bacterium | reverse complement strand
TTCCTCTGCCGTTTGTGTTTCGCCCTTTTTCAATTCTTCTAATACTTCAAAAACAAACTGTTCGCCGCCTTGTTTACTCCAGTCTTTTTGCAGCTTCATATCAACACATGACCCTGTTTGCTTTGAAAACTCAAACCGATTCTTGCTTCCTTGCAAATCTGAACTTCCTGCGAAGAGAATCTTGCCATTCAGCTCGTTTTTTATAATGTAAACCCCACCAATGATTTCACGGTCTTTATACTGTGCTTGCAACTCTTTTTTTCTATAATTCTTCAAAACGACATCATCCTTATCCTATTCACGCTTTGTCCTTATTTCTATCCCTCACTAGGCATGCAAAAAAGCCCAGAAGGACGAATCCCGCCCCGGTGAGCATCGCTGTCCTGTAGCCCCACCTAAAGGCGTCGGCACCAGGCCCGCTCGGCCCGAACTTGAGCAAGTCCTGCCAGCCCCCCTGCCCCAAGTGGCTTGCCGCCAGTCCGCCCAAAATGGCGACGCTCATCGTCATGCCCATCACCCTAGTCGTGCCTAGCACGGCCCCTGCAAAGCTAAGACTGTCCCGCCGCACCGAGCCCATGACGGAGCTGGTGTTGGGCGCGCTGAAAGAAGCCATACCCACACCCACAACGGCCAGCGAAGCGATTATCGCCGCAAACCCCGATTCACGGGTCAGGCAGCCCAAAAGCGCCATTCCAAGAGCCGTTAGAAACATCCCCGACGTTGTGAATATTTTGGTGCCAAAATGATCGCTGAGCCTCCCCGCCACTGGACTCAGAAGGGCCTGCACCAGCGGCTGCCCCAGCATTATCCACCCAGCGGTGGCAGCCGAAAGGCCCTGTGCCAGTTGCAGCCACACGGAAGTGAGCATCCCCACCGCGAAAATTCCCATGTAGTTTAGCAGGGCGGCCAAGTTCCCGTACGCAAATAGCGGATTCTGTCGCAGCATCCCTATGTCCAGCAACGGCTCTGGCGCCCTCTTCTCGCGCATAAAGAAAGCCAAAAACGAAATGACAGAAACGGCGAACAGCGAAAGCGTGGGTACGGAAGCCAGCCCCCACCTTGCATGCAAGGTGAGCGGCATCAGTAGCGCAAGCATGCCTATGCCCAGCAAGACACAGCCCAGAATGTCCAGCTTGTGCCCCGCTCCCGCTTCTCTTGCCCCATCTTCATCTACTGCACCCCTTAGCCCCCTGCCCCACAAAAGGATGGCTATCCCAACGGGTACGTTCATCAAAAAAACCCCGTGCCAGTTAAAGACATCTACCAAGAAGCCGCCCAAGGGCGGGCCAAGGCTAAGGCCGCCATAGACCGCCATGACGTTTATCCCCATCGCCCTTCCGCGTTCACTGGCAGGGAAGGCCGCCGTCACCAACGCCGAAGACGTCGAGCTCAGCAGCGAGCCACCCAAGCCCTGCACCACCCTAGCGATAATGATGCCCGCGCTTCCCCTTGATATGGCTGCAATTATTGACCCAATGGTGAATAGCGCCGTTCCGTACAGGTAAAATTTCATCCGCCCGCGCTGGTCGGCTATTCGCCCAAGCGGTATCATCAGCACTGCCATTGTCAGCAGGTAGGACGCCTGCACCCAGATGGTGCCCTCAAAGCTCAAATGGAGGTCTTTGCCCATTTTTGGCAGCGCGACGGCAATGATGGAGCCGCTCAGCGGTGCCATTAGCGCCCCGAGAGACGTGAACGCCAAGATTTCCCAGCGGCGGCTGGACCCGGTATTTGTATTGATCTGTGCAATCATTTTAGTAATGTGTCACTCGGGGTTGAACACCTGTAAAAAATGTATCGCTGCGACCAATGGTTTTCACTTTTGTAGGCAGGAACATAAAAAGTTTGACATTTGAGCAAAAATCCCCCTCTATTGATTCTACTCCAAATTTACTGGCATTTTAGCGGACCTATGAAAATAAACGAGTGTGCAGTGCCACGTCAAGAATGAAAAATCGGTGCAGCCATCCCCTTTGTCTCGATCCTGCCCCCACCAATGAGGGCAACGCAGTCGGGGACTGCAGGGAATACCGCTTCCAGGCAGTCGCGTATGGCGCTGGGCTTGCCGGGCAAGTTGATGACGAGCGACTTTCCCCTTGTGCCAGCAACTTGGCGGCTTAGGATGGCGGTTGGGACTTGCCTAAGAGACGCGGCCCGCATAAGCTCGCCAAAGCCCGGCAACAAACGGTCGCAGACGGCGGCCGTTGAGTCTGGCGTAACGTCCCGCGCTGCGGGCCCAGTGCCCCCCGTGGTTAGCACCAAGCAGCACCCTTCCACATCGCATAGTTCGACAAGCGCTTCCTTAATAGCGTGGGCCTCGTCCGGCACAATGCGCGTAATCGGCTGCCACTGGCTGGCCAAGCAGCCTTCAAGGAAAGCCGCCGCCTGTGGCCCAGACAAGTCCTCGTACTCGCCCCTGTGCGCCCTATCGGAAACAGTCACAATGCCAATGCGTATCATCTGATGCAATTATGCGCTATTACTGTGGCTATGCCAATATGCGGATCCAATTACCAGAGACACTTGCAAAATTATCCTCACGCTCATCGAAGCCATCCCCATGCACCCGCCCCCCCATCAAAGCCATGTCCATGTATCAGCCCCTGCCTAGGGCAGTAGGCGAAACGAGGACAAGGGGTCTGGGGAATACTCTCCAAAAGCCCGAATGGGCTCGGAGGCGCGGCGGAATGGAGCAGACCCCGCAGGGGGCTGCGGATTTGGAGCCCGCGCCGGAAAGCCACGCTCGCATGCGCGGCGGGCCCGAGCGAATCCCCAGTTAGCATTTAGAAAGTTTTTCCAAGACCCGGCGCGAAACGCCCAAGGCCGCAGTATGCCAGTCCCGAGTTAAAGCGGCGAATGACCTCGCCGCGCCATCAATCGGCACGATGAAGCCGTTGGGTGTATCGTTCAGCATCCGGGTGGGCTCCATGAACCGGTGATTGGCAATGCAGGTTGCTTGGCGGCAGACCTGAGGACGAAAGATACGTGCCGAGCAAATACCCCCGCCTGGTACCCATTCCGCCCGATGATACTGCCAAGCGAATGACCTCGTCGCGTCCCCAATCGGCGTAAATATCATTGCGGCGAAGCCGCACCAATAAATTAAAGTACTAAAGAAGCAGGCCCTATTTTGTTGGTGTCGCAGGGGGAACAATCGGCACTGCCGGGGCTGCCGGAGTTGGGGCGGTGGTAACTTTGGGCATCATAAAGTTGAAGCCCATTTTTTGCAGGTCGCCAATGTTGCCGGCAAACATCATGGCAAGGCGCAGCTCCATGTCTTCGCGCCCAAGTTTGGTGGCGACTGGCGGAACCGCCGACTGGATGCTAGATGGCGCTTTTTCTTTGTTCCATACGGTGCTGAGGTTAAAGGATATTTTATGGGTGCTCCCGACCAGTTCCCCCGAGATGGCGGAGATCATGCCGTCGCTGCCATACCTGGCCCTCACAAAGCCAGGGCCCTCCCACTGTTTGCTCCTGTTGGTGATGACGACTTGCCTTACGCGCCCTTCGGCGTTGTAGCTGAACTCTAGCCCGGCCTCTACGCCTTGGCCAACGTTGGTGTAGATCATTCTAAGGGGCTGCTTGCTGTCGGGGTCGTAAGCCACTTCCATGCGCCCTTTTTTCCAAAAGCCAAAGGTGTCGGAAGCTGGCTGCTCCCTTTTGTTTGGGTCGTACGCGGAGGTGGGCGAGTTGAAAATGATTGTTTCGGCCGACTTGCCGCCAACTGTAGTGTTGCTACCTTTGGAGACGCTGAACGCCGTACCCTTGATATAGACTTCCTTAATGTCCGAGATTACGGAAGCGAACCAGCCCATGAACGATACGGGCCCGTCCGGGGGGGCAAGAGTTATGGCCGTGGTATAGACGTTTTGATCCCTGATGTACCAATAGCCCCTTTCGCCAAACCGCTGAAATCGCATGGAGCCGAAATCGCCGATGATGTTGTACAGGTGGTCGCCGTTGGCGAAATAGGTGCCGGAAAGCGAACAGATGGCTTGGCCGGTCTTGGTGCCAAGCCCTTTGACCGCACCTTGGGTGAGCTGCTGTATCTTGTCGTCAATGACGTTGCCGCTCAAATAAATGGCCAGCGTGCCATTGAGGTCAACCGCCTTGATCTGCTGGTATGGGGAGCCAAACCAAGAGGCGTTCACGGCGTCGAGTACTTCAGTGAATTTTTCTTTTAGGGCCGATACTCCGTCGGCGTTCTGCGCGGCCTGGCTTGCAGGGGCGGTGGCGGGCCTAGTAGGGGGCCTGGTCGGGTTTTGCTGGGCGGCCAAGGACATGGCCAGCGACAGTTGAAAGATGAGAACCGGTGCTAATTTCATGTTGAAAAACTCCTAATCAATAACAGTTATGCACTCAATGCTTTTTTTGTTCCTTGGCTCGTTTGACAAAACACGGCCGGCATAGCACTGTGCTGGGATCATTGGGGATAAACCTCACAAACTCGACGGCCCCGCACGAGGCGCAGTGTATCTGGGTGAGGACTTTGGCTTCTTTGCCCTTCTTTGATCTGGCCGCCGACATCTTTTTTTGGTAGCACTCGGGGCAGTCAAAATACTTTTGCCCTGCGGCGAGCGTAAACGGCCTTTCGCAGGTGGCGCAGGTTTTAGACCTGATGTCCTTTGGCGGGCGCGACGACGGCTTTTCGATCCTGATTTGTGGTTCCAGCGATTCTTCTATGTCCAATGCTATTTGTTCCTTGCCGCAAAAAATAGATTGTAGCACACTACACAAAAGTGTGCCAATTGAAATAAAGGAGCCACTTGCAAAACTATCCGCCTGAAAAGCCTACCTGGAAGCCATTTCCAATGGACAATGGTGGCGGCGGGCTGGCGCCCGCGTTGAATGTTTAATGGCGGATTGGGCATCCAGTGCTGAACGGAGCCTTGTTGCCGCGTGGATTGCGTTCCTCGAAGCCATGTTTAAAAAGGCGCGATGCTGAACGAAGCCACCCCGATGCATCCATTCGCTGAACGAAGTCATGTCCATGTATCAGCCCCTACATAGGGCAGTAGGCGAGGCGAGTACCCGGGGTCTGGGGGGTAGCGAAGGACTGTCCGCAACCATGCGCCTACTATCAACACCAGATGCAGGACAGTCCTGAGCGGACCCCCAGTTAGCATCCGGGCGGGCTCCATGACCCGGCGCGAAACGAACCAAGTTGCTAGGCCACGAACCCGAACACGTAAGATATGAGCCGGGCAAATAACAAAACCGGGCACCATTCTGCCCGATGGTACTGCCGGGCGAATAGTTCAGCATCCGGGCGGGCTCCACGACCCGGTGCGAAACGAAGCAAGTTGCCGGGCCGCGAATCCGAGCACGAAAGATATGCGCCGGGCAAATAACCCTGCCGGGTGCCATTCTGCCCGATGGTACTGCCGGGCGAATGACCTCGCTGCGCCATCAATCGGCATA
Source organism: Holophagales bacterium (assembly GCA_031281385.1). Next base: position 3,060 of record JAITFL010000008.1, on the reverse strand, counting down.
ACCATGGCGCGGCGAAGCCGCATCAGTACTGCCGCGCAGCGGCCAACAACCACTTTTAGAGCCCAGTCCTACATTCGGGCGGGCTCCACGACCCGGCGCGAAACGAAGCAAGTTGCCGGGCCGCGAATCCGAGCACGAAAGATATGCGCCGGGCAAATACCCCCGCCGGGTGCCAGCCCGCATCAATTAGGATTCGGTGTTATTTGTGGTACAGCTTTCCGCGCAAGATGCAGCATGCCCTGAATAGCTGCTCCATTAGCATGGCGCGGCAGAGGTCGTGGGGAAAGGTCATCGGGCTTAGGCTAAGGCTTTCTTTGGCTTCCGCTTTCAGGGATGAGTGGAACCCGTGGCTGGAGCCGATGGCGAAGGCCAGGCTTTCGCCCTTGTCCATGACACTCCCAAGCCAAGCGGCAAACTCTTCCGAGCTGCGCTGTGCGCCGCCTTGATCCAGAAGCACTTGCCTTTTGTGCCCAGACAATGCCGCCCTTATGTGCATCGCCTCGTCCCATAGCTGGCGTTCTGTGTGGCCCCGGCCCTCTTGGATTTCAAATATTTCAAGGCGGATGTATGCCTTTACTAATTGTTTATAATGGCTTTCCAAACTTATTATGGATTTCTGTTTGGTTTTTCCAACAACAATCAGGCGGATAGGGTACACTGGACTCCATGGGGCAGTAATGCCTTCCCCATTAAACTATAACTAAACAGGAGGAATCATGTCTAGGCCACTTGCCATAATCGCGGCTGCTGGGTTGTTGTTCATAGCGGGGTGCGAAAAAAAGCCAAGTGACACAGTGCCGGTCGTCGCGCCGGAACCAGCAACGTCGCCAGCTGACGTTCTCAAGCACCTGAAGTACGCGATGGTGAGAAAGGATCCCAAGCACCTAGAGGCCTTTGTGCCAGATAACAGAGACAAATTCTTGGGCGCGGTTAGCTGGTTCTACTCACGCGCTGGTGTTTTGGGAATTAGGCTCACAGAGGAAGAAATCGAAACTATCGGCGTTCAAGACCTCGTGCAAAAGGGCTACATTTCAACAAGGTGGTCGCGGGGCGAATTTGATAAGGAACTGAAAATTTTGGATTCGGGAAAGGCGATTGACGATGAAACCATGAAGTCCTTGTCAACGGTCAACCAGGCGAGGCTCGACATGCCAAGGCAGGTCATACCAGACAAAAAGCTTGCGGACAAACTGCTTAAAGACCTCACCGAAACCATTGACGCAAACCCCAAGGCTATCTATGCCGCAGGGCTATATCGCATGCTAAAGGCCATCCCTACGTATGGGTGGCAAAACATAGAGGCGATAGTATCAAACCACAAAGGCGGGGACAAAAAGCTCAACGATGTGCGGCTGATGATAAACGAAACTACTGAGATCACGTACGTCACCGTGGGGCACAACCCGGATGGCACCATGTTTATCTGGTTCCTAGATTTCGACAAGTACCCAGCCGCCATTGCCAGGCTGTTCCCCGAGCCTGTGGCGGACGGCAAGTAACCAAGCTTAATCTTTTTTCATGGACCGGCAAGGCCCAATTTTTCTAACTGAGGAGACACTTTATGGCTGATTCGACCTTTAACCCTTTTGAAATGGCCCAGCGCCAATTTGACGGCGTAGCAGAAAAGCTAGGGCTGGACAGCGGCACTAGGGAATTTTTGCGCGTCCCCATGCGCGAATACCATTTCAGCATCCCTGTCCGCATGGACGATGGGAAAATCAAGGTGTTCAAGGGGTTCCGCGTACAGCACAGCGACGCGAGGGGGCCCGCCAAGGGCGGCATCCGATTCCACCCCAACGAAACGATTGACACCATTCGCGCACTTGCGACTTGGATGACCTGGAAGACCGCCGTTGTTGACATTCCGCTGGGCGGCGGAAAGGGCGGCGTTATCTGCGACCCCCGCGAACTGAGCGAAAGAGAGCAGGAACGGATATGCCGCGGCTTCATTAGGCAGATAGCCAAAAACGTTGGGCCCGTCCAAGACGTCCCCGCCCCGGACGTTATGACCAACGGCCAGCACATGCTGTGGATAATGGACGAGTACGAACACATCATGGGCGGCCAGTTCCCCGGTGCCATCACCGGCAAGCCTGTGGGTTCGGGCGGCTCTTTGGGCCGCACGGAGGCCACCGGGTACGGCGTCGTCTTTACCATCCGCGAAGCCCTGAAAGAGCTTGGCATTGACATCAAAGGTGCCACCGCGTCAATCCAAGGTTCGGGCAACGTCGCCCAGTACACCCTTGACCTGCTGGAGCAATATGGCGCAAAGACCTGCGCTATCTCCTGCTGGGACAACAAGGACAAAAAGGCCTACACCTACGCCAGCGACGCGGGGATCAAGTTCGAGCAGCTAATGGCTTCCGTTGACAAGTTCGGCAGCATTGACCCTGCGAAGGCCAAGGGGTACGGCTGGAAGCAGTTGGACGGTGGCGCGTGGATAGAGCAGCCTGTCACCGTCTTGGTGCCGGCCGCGCAGGAAAACATGGTCAACGCCAGCAACGTCGAAAAGATCAAGGATACAGTCAAGTTGATTGCCGAGGGCGCGAATGGGCCGACCACCCCCGAAGCCGACGCCGTGATACAGAAAAAGGGCATCTTCCTCTGCCCCGACTTCCTCTGCAACGCAGGGGGCGTCACCTGCTCGTACTTCGAGCAGGTTCAAAACAACATGAATTATTATTGGGAAAAGGAAGAAGTCCTCACCAAGCTGGACCAAAAGATGACAAACGCATTCAAGGCTGTTTCTGCCTTGGCGCGGGAGAAGAAGGTTTACATGCGCGACGCGGCCTACATGATTTCAATCATGCGCGTCGCCGAAGCCTGCAGGCTGAGGGGCTGGGTCTAAGACCTATTGATTTTTGTGTCTGTTTGTATGGCCCGCCCATGAGAAATCATGTGGTGGGCCGTTTTGCTTAACCTGCCGAAAGCCAATGATCAAGAGGTTAGTACATGCGAAATAGACCCATTTGTCCACTATTGCCCGCATTGTTCGTCTACTGCGTCTGCGCGCTGGCCGCCCTTGGTGGAGCCCTCGACGCCCAATCAGGCCAAGAGCCG
>JAITFL010000039.1 GCA_031281385.1 Holophagales bacterium | reverse complement strand
ATAGCAAGGGATGGCATGCCAGTTGTCTCTGATGGCGCACAAGTGGGCTTTGTCACTAGCGGGGCCCCCAGCGCGACGCTTGGGTTCAACTTGGGCCTCGCCATAGTTCCAAGCCGCCTAAAGGATGTTGGCACCCCCATAGCCATCGAGATCAGGGGCAAGTCCTGTCCCGCAGAAGTTGTCCCCACGCCATTCTACAAGCGGGCCAAGTGACAATCCCCAATGGCTACCCGTACAGCAACAGTGGCAACATTATTGTGCAATGCGATAAAATGATTTTTCGGAGGCCCCATGACATACCCCGCTGACATGAAATACACCCAAAACCATGAATACCTAAAGCCATTGGGAGACGGCACCGCCCTAGTGGGCATCACCAGCTACGCCCAAGAGGCACTTGGCGACGTTGTATTTGTAGAGCTGCCAGAAGTGGGAAGCTCGCACAACGCCGGAGATGAGATAGGCACGGTGGAATCAGTCAAGACCGTTTCTGAATACTTTATGCCCACCAATGGCGAAGTCATAGGAACAAATGCCGACTTGGAAGCGCACCCCGAGTACGTCAATGAAGACCCATACGGCAAGGGCTGGTTCGTCAAGATCAAAATAAGCGGCGACCTCAACCCCGCCCTTCTCGATGCGGCGGCCTACGAGGCGCACGTTGCCAGCGAGAGCCACTGACAGCGTTGCATGAGTGCAGCCTAGCACTGGTATTCTTTTTGCTTTTTGGCATGTAAGCGCCAATTACTTGTGCGGCCATCGAGGCCGTGCGCTACGGCCGCTGGATGCGATGGAAGCCAATGCAAAGCTACTATTTTTCTGCGACATTATTGATCTTGATGGCAGGCGGCGGGGCAATGCGCGCCCAAAATGCCTCAGACATAGGGAGAGCCTATTTATTTGAGCAGGCCCCAAAGACAGACGGGGAAAGGGTGGCCCGCCTCCAAAAAGCGATAGAGGCAGCCGAAAAGGCGATGGCGGAGGAAGACATGGAGGCCGCGGCGGAGAGGCTGGACGAAGCCGAAGCGCAGATGGCCGACTGGTCCAATGAACTATTGAAGCGAAAGGACGTCATAGCCCTTCTGGAAAGAATGAACGCCGTAAAAGACCTTTTTTCGGCGGCGGACGGCGACAGCGTGAAGAGCTCTGAAAAACTGGAGCCGCTCACGGCGGACGCCCTCAGGTCAGAGCTGGCGCTGGTCGAGTCGGCAGAGGCGGACACAGCCTTTGATTTCCCGATAGACCTAAACGACAAAGTATTGGCCTTCATAGGGGCCTTTTCTGGGCGCTCAAAAGAAAAGATAGAGATCAGCCTCAGCCGAGGCAGCAAGTACATTCCGATGATCCACCAAGTGCTGCTAGAAGAGGGCCTCCCGCTGGATTTGGCGTACCTTCCGCTGATAGAGTCGGGTTTCCGCAATGTTGCAGTAAGCAGGGCCAAAGCGGTCGGAATGTGGCAGTTCATATCGGCCACCGGCAAGACCTACGGACTGCGGATTGACAATTGGGTGGACGAAAGGCGTGATCCAGCAAAGGCCACAAGGGCAGCCGCAAGGTTTTTGAAATATCTCTATGAGCTGACAGGGGATTGGTACCTCGCCTTGGCTGGCTATAACGCAGGGCCAGGCGCTGTCACGAGGGCCACGAATGGCACAGACAGCAGAAATTTTTGGGATCACGCAAGGTCAAGGTACTTGTGGAGCGAGACAAAAAACTATGTCCCCCAATTTTGCGCGGCTGTGCTAGTTGGCAAACACCCAGACAGATTTGGCTTGGCGGTGGAGCAATTGGAGCCATACACGTACGAAGTGATCGAAATAGAAAAATCCATCAGCCTCACTTCGCTGGCGCAGCGCACAGGGATAGACGTTGAAACTTTGAAAGAGCTCAACCCAGAATTGCTTCGCCGCACCACGCCCCCAAGGCTCTATTCATTGAAAGTTCCAGTTGGCAAAAGCCAAGATGCGCTAGAGGCGTTGGCCGCCATTCCCGCCACCGAGCGCGTAGAGTTCAGGTCGTACAAAATCCAAAAGGGCGACACCCTAGCAAAAGTTGCGGTGCGCTATAAGACCACGCCAGAAGAGTTATTGGACATAAACAATATCACCAGTTCGCAATTTAAGGTCGGAAGGACGATACAAGTGCCAGTCATCGTCCAAATTGGTGCTGCCGCACAAAAAAAATGATCCGCAGCGCAAAAAATATAGATTGACCTTTGCGGCTCGTAGTGGCATACTATCTTTTCCCATGGGGCTATAGCTCAGCTGGGAGAGCGCTTGCATGGCATGCAAGAGGTCACCGGTTCGATCCCGGTTAGCTCCACCATCTCTCCAAAAGGGCGAATGCCCTAGGAGGCGCGGCGGAATGTAGCGGACCGCGCCAGCGGGACGCGGATTTGAAGCCCGCGCCGAAAAAGGGCGGGCATAGGGCGAGCCGCCGTTAGGAATGGAGACTAATCGCCGTTGACTTTGACGCTGCGGGGCAGCGTCAAAGACTTTACGGCGATAGGCGGCATTAAAAGCGGATGTGGAGGCGTAGGGAAGAACTTCAAGAGCGCGAACGCGCTAAATTTATCACTGACCACTCACCACTGATCACTGTGGCGCAAGCGGCGTTCCGAGCGTCCAAAATTGTGATGCTATAATAAAAATCAGTCATAGCTGGGGGGGCATCCATGTTGAAGCGCAATCGCACAAATAGGGCCAAGGGGTTCACGTTGGTGGAACTGCTATTGGTAATCGCCATCTTGGGCACACTCACGGCAATCGCAGTGCCTTCTTTCCTTGGGCAGAGAAAACGAGCGAGGATAATTGGGGACGCAAAGACAAACGCCCAGGTAATCCGAATGGCGCTGGAGAGCAGAAGAGCGGACATGGGCGTCTATGGCGTGGACGGCGATTATTGGTACAAAGCCAGTGGCACCCGCCCAGAGGGTGAAGGCAAAGACATAATCCCCACTTTCCAGCCCAAGGGTAATTCGCAGATGGATTTCAAGATCACCATCAATGAAGGCGGGCTGGCCTTCGACATCAACGTTTACTTCCCTTCTGGTGAGTCGGGGAAAGTTGTGCTCAAAGGAACCCAGAATGGCGAATTCGAGGTCAAGTGACGTTATTTCGCAACGGAACCTGTTGCGAAACCTAACCATTTTTGGGCCAAAAGAAAAAGGGGGCATCCGCCCCCTTATCTGCGGCAGGCTCTGTATTAGCCGATGCCTTGGATTTTAACCATTACATGATCCGCCTCTGAACTTGTACTACCGCTGCCAGTACTTGTTTTGACAGGCTTATTGAGGTACACAGCTGCGCCCACGACCAAGTTACCGCCCACTGTGCCAGCGGCCAACTGGACTTGTCCCTTATTCGCAGGTTTCGCCAAATCCTTTATGTCAGTATCAAAAGTTGTTGATTCATTAAGCACACCCTTCCATTCGTAGGCGCGTTCCGCTTTGTTCCAAGGGTTTTGTTCCCTATATATTTCAGGCACCAAGGCTGTATTTACATCATTGGTAGCAACAAGGTCATTAATGTTTGTTATATCCACGCTGCCTACTGTTGTGCCGTCATCTTCCACTTTGTTGATAGCAGCCATAAAGGCAGTCAGGATAGACGCACAGTTGGCCTGGGCGGCTTTATCCTTGGCACTGTCTCTCTGGCCAATGAAGGCGGGGACGGCTATAGCTGATATGATGCCAATGATGGCGATGACGAGCAGCAGCTCGATGAGTGTGAAGCCGGATTGTTTTTTCATGTGTATCTCCATAAAGTGATGCTCGGCAACGCGCCGAGTGATATTATTGATAGGTCAAATACTGTGCCAGATAAATTGTTAATGAAAACTGAAAGGTGTATGATGAAGGTGATATTGATGTGGGCTGACTCGCGCCACAACTTATGCTGACTGTTACGCAGTGAGGTCATTTGCCCGGCCCTATCTTTCGTACTCGGAGCGATGGCGTAGCAACTTGGTTCATTCACCACCGAACATTGGAGCCCGCCCGGATGCTAAACTGGGGGGCTTCCTTACCGTCGTCGCTCGCAAGCTCGCGCCGCCCCGGTCGCCCCCCAGACCCCCGCCGTCCTGTCGGACGGCTCTTCGATGGGCGTGGGGTTTAGTGGAGATGGCTTCGATGTTGGTGATTCAGGCGGGAAGGCATCCTGATGAGTTGGAAGAGATTTTGGAGTGGTTTAATAAATTAACAATAAAAACCGGGGCAATTAAGCCTGAAACGCAATGACAATTTTGTCGCTTTGGCGAAACTGATTAAACGCATGTTGAAATGCTAGGGCTTCCACCATGCAGCAAACTCATTCTTCGGGTTCGTCGTAGAGGCCGTTGTGCCAGACGTTTTGAATGTCGTCGTTGTCTTCCAGCATGTCAACCAGTTTGAGGAAGCCCTTTAGCTTTTCCTCTGGAACTTGGGTCTCTGTGCTTGGCGCCATGACTATCTTGGATTCGATGATGGGCAGTTTTGCTTTTTCTACGGCCTCTTTGACGGCCATGTAAGATTCGGGGGCGGTGGTTATCACCCAGGCGCCATCGTCGGCTACTGCATCGTCTGCACCGGCTTCCAGCGCCACTTCCATGATTTTTTCTTCAGGTACGCTGCCTTCGACGACCACTTGGCCTTTCTTTGAAAAGAGGTATCCCACCGAGCCTTGCGCCCCCAATTCGCAGCCAAATTTTGCGAAATACGAACGCACTTCGGGCGTGGTGCGGTTCTTGTTGTCGGTCAGGGCTTCTATCAGGAAGGCGACGCCGCCGGGGCCGTAAGCCTCATAGAGGATTTCCTCGTAGGACACGCCCTCCAGTTCGCCGGTGCCTTTTTTTATGGCCCGCTCGTAGGTGTCCTTGGGCATGTTGGCGGCTTTAGCTTGATCCACGGCGAGCCTAAGGCGCGGGCTTGAATCCGGGTCTCCGCCCCCCATCCGCGCTGCCACGGTGATTTCTTTGAGTAGCTTGGTCCACAGCTTTCCGCGCTTTGCGTCTGCGGCGCCCTTTTTGTGCTTGATCGTTGACCATTTGCTATGGCCGGACATGGGTACTCCCTTTACATAGTTGATCTTGTACAGTTTACAATTTTTGCCACGCTGGGTTCAAGCGGCACTTCTTTGTGCTGGCACAAGGCTATAATAGAGGGTTACCGCCTGGGGAAGCGGGCAAAGGGCGGCGGCTCTTGGTGTATCACTCTGCGTTCAAGCAAAAACTGGTACCATTGCTCGCCAAATTTTTTCATCTTCATTGGCTTTTTGTTTTGCAGCAGTGTGCGGTTGTCCAACAGACGTTCATCGCCCTTGCAGTATTTAAGCCCATGGTCCAAGACCTTTATGGCTTCGTCCTTTTCGTGCATTTCGTTTAGGACGTAGGCATAGAGCGCGTACATGATACTATCTTTTTTCCCGGCTTTGAGGGCCAAGTCAAAGGTTTTTTTGGCGTTGGCTTTTTCGCCCCTTTTCCACTGCAAGATGGCCAGCATCGCTTTTGCGGTGTATTGGTTGATGCCTGCGGACTTTAGCAGGGGTTCGGCTTCCTGTGGTTTGTTCCTCATGTACTGAATGCCGCCGATCTGGGCATCAATGGCGCTTTTTACCATTATTTGCCATCGCGACCACTTGTAGCCCGATTTCATGGTCTGGATGGCTGCTTCAAGGTGGCGGCGCTTTAGTTGCTCGGTGGCCACCTTGAAAATGGCATCCAAGCTGTCGCGGACTCTCTTTGCGAGATAGTAGAAAAGGCCCCCGCCCAAGAGCAGCCCCAAAGGCGCGCCCGCCCAAGGGCTTACGCCAATGGTCCAGAGCAGAATGGCAAAGAGAATGGCGGCGCCAATGCTGATTGCAAGATTAAACACTTCAACTCCTGTTTCGCCAAGGCTGCGGCATGAAGCGACAAGGCATTGCCGCTGCATGTGTACTCAGCGCCTTGATTTGTAAAAAATGGCACCTGCCCCTATGCGGGGGTAGGCAACGAGAGCCAACGGCCTTTGGTTCTAGGCTATTATGCCCGAGCGTGGCGGAGCCGCTTTCTTTTTGCGCGGTGAGGGCTTGGCGGCTGGCTTGGCCTTGGCGACGGCGGCGGCCTTGCGGGGCCTCCCTGGGCCGCGCTTTGGCTTGACGCCAGTTGTTTTTAGCGCGGCGAGCTTATTTTTTATTTTTGCCTTGTGCTTGGCTTTTGCGACAGCCCTTGTTTTCCTGGCCTTTGTTTTCTTTATTTTTTTGTTCTTTGTTTTCTTTGTCTTTGCTTTCTTTGCTTTTGGGGCAGGTTTTTCTTTTTCTGCTTTTTCGCGCCGCGCTATCGCTTGGGCGGCGCGGCCAATGACGACTACCCTTTCGCCGCTCTTAAGTGTCTTTATTTTGCTACCGGGTTTGCGGCCGCGCTTTTTGGTGAGCGGCAAAGGCTCATTCCCAAGTAGGTCTTTTTCTAGGGAAGCTTGCAGTTCCATCATTTGCCCAGAGTCTTTTTCGTGGTCGTGGCCACAAAGATGCAAAAGACCATGAATTATCAGTGTTTCCACCTGCCTTCGGCGGCTGATACCTATCCGCTTTGCCCTTTTATCAGCTTCTTCGAGACATATTACGATGTCGCCAAGGTGCTGAAATTGGCCTTTTTCGAGAGAGGCGGGAAAGCTAAGGACATCTGTGGTTTTATTGATGCCCCTGTGCAGTTTATTAAGTTTCCGCATTCCTCTGTCGTCCACGTATGAGATAGATACGCCTTTTGAGTGCGGGCTAAGTTTTGCGCATAGCTTTCTAACTAATTCCCCAACGGATGTTTCCCCAGGGCCTCTCAGTTTGCTTCGGCTAGACCAATCTATTTTGAAATCCATTGTCACCTCTTTTGTAAAAAATTGCGAAACTCCACAAATGATTTTCTACTGCTGCGAAATGGATGTCAATAAGTTTTTGTGTTGCCAGAGACCAAATTGCATTTGAACACCAAGGCCAATATTTTTGAAAAACACTTGTTGCCACCATTGCAGCTTAACCGGCAATAGGTGGAACTGCTATAATTTCAGTTTGGGAACTTTTTTCGACCAAAAGGCATTTTTGACACGGAGCCATGAATGGAAGCCGCCCCGTCACACATTGATTTTGAAAGCCAAGAATTTCACGAGTTCTTCGCGTCGCTCTACCCGCGCTTGGTCGCCTACGCTAGGCACTATGGGGCGACCTTTCCCGAAGACATCGCGCAAGAGGCTTTTGTAATTTTGATGCAGCGGGGGGTGCCTATTGAGCACCCCATCGCCTTCCTATATGGCACTATCAGAAACCTTTCCCTGACAGAGAGGCGCCCTAAGAAAAATCAAAACATAAGCTTAGACGCCAACCTCATTGACCCGGGCAAAGAACCGGACGCCGAAAAAGTTTTATTGAACCGCGAAGTCAGGGAGCGCATGCGTGCGCTGTCTCCCCATTTCCGCGAGGCGCTTTGGCTTTTTGTCGTTGATGGGCTTTCAATCAAAGAAATTGCCAAAATCGTTGATATTCCTGAAGCAACAGTAAAAACTAGGATATTTAGGGCAAAAGCCCAACTGCGCGAACAACTGAACCCCAATGGAGGCATCCATGCTATGGCGTGACGCCACAAAAATTGACGAACCAGCAGAAGACATTGCCCTCCGCGGCGAACTGCAAAACCTTTTAGGGTTCGCCCCGACCGGGCTCCATCAAGCTGCGCCCACCCAAGAATCAATCGCCCTTGCCCAGTCGCTCTACCGCGAGGCTATGCGGCGCTGCAGGACAAGCTCCGTTCATCGGCCATTCGCCAAGAGTCCACTGTTTCTTTTGGCGGCGGCAACAATCCCGCTTTTGTTTACCGCCGCGATGCTGGGCACGTGGGGCGTCAACCAGAAAAGGCGCGCGGACGAGGCCAATGCCGCGCTGGCCGCCAAAACGCTGGAGTTGGAATCTAGGCAAAACCGCTTAGATATTTCAAGAGAGGGCACGAAAAACAGGGAGGGAGCGCCCATTTTGCAGGCCTCAGACTCGTCCTCAATCGGCGCGGCAGAGCCAGCAACGGACAAGGCAAAACCCAATAATGGCAACAATGGCGAGCTGGTGAAGCCCGAAGAGGCTCCAGCCCGCCTCAATAGCCGCCCGCCGCAACATAGGGTGAACGACCCCAGATAGCGCATTGAAGCCATTTGCAACAATGCGGCTTGTCATTGCGATCCACTGCCATGGCGAAAAAATATCAGAGCCATGAGTTGCTGTGAACAGAAATATTTTTTGCAGGGAAGGGCGGGGATAACGTAGGATAGAGTTAGGAGACTGTCAATGATGCCTACCTCAATCGCTGTTATGATCCTCATTGTGGCGACAATATCCGCGATCTTGGCGGGGATAGCCGTGTTCACCAACATCCGCCCAGAAAAGCCAGATGACCCAAGAATCGGGCCGCTAGTCGAAGGTGTCGAGGACATCAGGATCAAGCTGGACGAAACACTTAAAACATTGATGCTGCTCGATGCCAAAACAGACAAAGACCACAGAGAAATGACGACAGCGGCCACCGACAACTTTGAAAAGACTCTTGTGGCCATAGACAAGATACTTCAAGAAAGTTCAGAATAGGCAAAGGCATCAGAGGCGCAAGCCCATAGAGGTATAGTCAACGCCCTTGACCATCGTTACAGATTGGCATGCTTCGCCTGCGCCTTCCATTCCGCTCCCCGCCTTTTGGAAGAGTGCGGTAAACCCATTGCGGGGTACAGGTCTGCCCTTTCAAACCACTCCCGACGTCCCTAGTTGGCGGCTCGCTCCATTTTCAGCGCAGTCTAGCGCATTCGCGCCTTTCTGGGGACAAGCTGATTAGCTCGTTGAACGCCTCTCCACGGGTTCCTTTTGTTCTGGTTTTGAAGGGCGGGGACTATAATTAGGCGCTACCCCCTTGCCTCTTCCAGCATCTGCCACCAAACTGTCGGCTCGCTAAGCTGCCCGGAGGAGTCGAAGTGCCTGCTCTCCACATAGTACCTATAGCCTTGCTCGGTCAAGAACAATTGTCGGTTTTGCGCGAACTCCTGCTCTGATGTTTCCCTAGACACCAAACTATAAAAATACGAAATGTTTTTTCCGGCCTTGGGGCGCAATATCCTGCCCAGCCTCTGGGCCTCTTCTTGGCGGCTCCCAAAAGTGCCGCTCACCTGTATGGCTACGCCCGCGTCAGGCAGGTCAACCGCAAAATTGGCCACCTTGCTGACTATGAGCGCAGGTATTTCGCCCCGCTTAAAGCTGCCATACAGCCTCTCTCTTTCTCTCTCAGGGGTTTGGCCCGTGATGATGGGCGCTTTCAGCTTTTCTGCCAAGACCCTTAGCTGCTTTAGGTACTGGCCTATGATTAGCACGCTGTCGTTTTTGTGGGCAGAGAGCAATTCATTTACGATGGACAGCTTAACGGAATTTTCGGAGGCAATCCTGAAGCGTCCCATCCTATTGGCGATGGCATATTCCATCCGCTCGTCTTTGGGCAGCGGAACGCGGATCTCTAGGCAGTACGCGGACGCAATGTACCCTTCTTTTTCCAGCGCCTTCCATGGCACGTCCACTCTCTTTGGCCCAATGAGGCTGAACACGTCTTCCTCTTTGCCGTCCTCTCTAACCAGAGTGGCAGTTAGCCCCAAGCGGCGCTTTGCCTGCAGTTCGGCGACTGCGCGGAACACGGGCGCCGGGAGCGTGTGTACTTCGTCATAGATGACAAGCCCCCAGTTGGCCGCTTCAAATAGCTTGAAATGCTCAAAGGGCGCATCTTTGCTTTTTCTGTATGTGAGTATTTGGTACGTGGCTATCGTGACGGGCCTTATCTCTTTTGTTTCGCCTGTGTACAGCCCTATTTGGCCATCTTCCAGCGTTGTCTTGTCCAACAGCTCTTGCTTCCACTGCTTCACGGCAGTGACGTTGGTGGTCAAAACCAAGGTTTGGGTCTGGAGCCTTGCCATGCAGCCAATTCCAATGACCGTTTTCCCTGCCCCGCACGGCAGCACCAAAACGCCAGCGCCGCCCTCGGGCCCGCCGCCTGCATGAAACACGTCTGCGGCCGCCCGCTGGTAGCCTCTCAGCGCAAAAGGCCGTCCACTGTCCAGCATAGTGTCCCTTATGCCAAAACACAGTGGGCCACCTTCTTTGAAGCCAGCCAAGTCCTGCACTGGATGGCCAAGGCGGATCAGCCGCAGCTTAACTTCCCCTCTGGCGCCCTCTCTTATGAAAATGCCACTTTCGTCGGGGTACGGCTCGGCCAAAAATTCGTCTAAGTCCTTTTGGTGCTCGATTTCCCAAAATAGCCCTTTGTCGTCCATTTCTAGGGCCAGCCGCCCGTTTTTTTGGACTAGCCTAAGCCTGCCGTACCTGGTTCCATGATCCCTGACCTCTTGGATTAGGTTCTGCGGCACTTGGTATTTGGACCATCTTTCGAGGGTGGCCACTATTTCATCGCTGCCTATCCCCGACGCGGAGGCGTTCCAAAGGGAGAGCGGCGATACCCTGAAAGTGTGTATGTGTTCGGGGCTCTTAACCAGTTCTGCAAAACGCGCGATCTCATCCCGCGTACGCTCGAAATCGGGATGCGCCACTTCCAAGAGAAGCGTTCTGTCGCTTTGGACAATGAGGGGGCCATTTGGCCGGCAGTCGTTCACAATAATCTTTTTGGCTCTAACCCTCTAGATTATCCCGCAGACGAAAGATAGTCAATGATTATCGCGGCAATGTGCTTCTTCTGGGAATTACCCTGTATATTTAATCTATGCGCTACGCCTCTCTTGCGTCCAGTTCCAGCGGAAATTGCCACGCCATCAACGATGGCGAGAGAGCGCTGCTCATTGATGCCGGGATTTCCTTTAAGCAGATCCGCGTCAGGCTGGAGGGCCTTGGCTGGAGCTTAGAGCGGGTGAGGGGCGTTGCAATTTCGCATGAACACGATGACCACATTAAGGCCCTGCCGATGATACTCAAGCATACTGACTGGGATATATTGGCTACTTCCGACACTCTGGACGCAATAGAGGCGAGGAAGGGCTTGGAAGTGCCTTCTTCGCGCTGGGCGCAAATTGAGGCGGGCCATGCAGTCAACTGGAATGGCTGGGAGATACGCCCATTCAGCGTGCCGCACGACGGCCAAGACACAGTTGCGTTCAGGATCGAAGCCGGAGGCAAGAGGCTGGCCGTAGTGACCGACTTGGGATATGTCACTAAGCTGGCCATGGAGTATTGCAAAGACTTGGACTTTTTGGCCATAGAGTCCAACCACGACGTGGATATGCTAAGAGAGGGCCCATACGAGCCGTGGCTAAAGGCACGCATCCTTGGAAAACACGGGCATTTGAGCAACGACGCATGCGCCGCGCTGCTGACAAAAATCATTTCGCCCGATCTAAAAAATGTCGTACTGGCGCACCTTAGCGAAAAAAACAATGCCCCAGCCCTAGCCAAGCTGGCTTCCATAACAGCAATAGACCAATCGGGGATGGGCGCGGCCCTGCACGTCGCATCGCCCAATGAGCCGTTTGAGATAATTCTCTAAGAGCTAACTACATGTTATAATTATGCCCATGTGTAGTTTGTGGAGCCTCAAATGAACCAAGTTCATCAACTCAAACGCAGACAGGAGAGCCTCGATAGCCTGTCGGGTGTTTTCAAGAACAATTCGCTCAGGTTGGATCAGATAAAGGCGGTCACCGCAGTCCTGAATGACGAATTGAACGGCCACGTAGCAAAGATGGAGGAGGCAAAATGAGCGATGTAGCCATAGGAATCATCATTACGATCATGGTCATCATGTGGATGATTAAGTCCGGGATGATAGAGAAGCGACAAGAGAAACTGAATAAAACTGACAAAGACAAGGCCTTGCAACTACCTGATGAGAATATTGACATGAATAAAAATGAGCAACTACCTAATGAAAATGTCGGCATGAATAAAAATGAGCAATTATTTAATAAAAATGCCGACATAAATAAAAACAAACATCTGCTTGGGTTAATTGGCTCAGCGATACTTTTTGTTGGAATTTTTGCTCCGATATTTGCAGTACCCATTGTAGGGAATATTAATTCTTTTGGTATAACTATCACGAAAGACGCTGATTCTATGCGATTTGGCACAGTTATTTTGCTTTTAGCCGTAATATCTTTTGTTTTGACTTTGCTGAAAAAATACGAAGGTTTATGGTTTACTGGAATAACAAGTCTATTTTTTGTGCTTTATAGCTTTATTAGGCTGAATCAAGCGTCTAACAAACTAAAAACAGTGATGGTAAACCCTCAATGGGGTTTGGCTTTACTTGTAATAGGTGCCGTTCTGCTGATATATAGTGCGGCAATTAAAAACAAGCATTAGAGGCAATTTCAAACCCCTATTCCCGCCTACGGTCAAACGAATCAGTGTGTTTCAAAGTCGCGCCCGCTTCTTCCACCCAATGAACATTCGGAAGGGTTCTCGCCAACCCATAGAGTGGCCAGCCGCATTATGCGTTTTACCTTAACAATGCTTGGCATTAATTGGCTATACTAAGCAAATGGCAAAACTGATTCGCCTTACCACAATTCTTGTTTGTTTGTTCGCGGCTCCGCTGGCCGCGCAGTTGCCGCCCTTCATGGACGGCCCGGCGTTTGGCGGCTCCAAGCTGTTCTCTGGTTTGTTGGCCCAATCGGATCGCCCATTTCAGGCATCTGCGCACGGGTATTTTTCCGCAGGCTTTACCAATGGCGACCAAGGGGCGGGCAAGTTTTTGTCCAGCCTCGACACCCTTGCAAGCATCAACCCCAACGCATTCAGCGATCCCGACGCGTTCAAGGAATCCATTGACGCATTCATGGACGCCATCAGTGAGCTAAAGGAATCCAAATGGGGGATGCGCTCCCGTGTCTATGGCATGGCCCTGCACGACCAAAATTCATCGCTGGAGCTGACTAGGGAAGAAATGACATCGCTATGGGCGGAAGCGGCAGACATTGACAGCCATATTTTTGGATTCGATGTGCGAAGGGCGGTGGTTGACAGGCTTTCGGCCTCATATTTTAGTTCCACCAAGAACAGCATTTTTTTCTATGGGGGCACGTTTCGCGTCGAGCGCTGGAGCTTTGGCAGCGCATTTCGGGAGATGGGGGCCCTGCTGCCGGACAATTCATATATCGGCTGTGCCAAGCAGTTATTGGATTTCAAAGACGCCACCAAAAAGTGCGTTTCATACGGGCTGGACGCCGTCACTGGAGTGGAGATAGCCGGTAGCATCAGGCTCGCGCTGCAGACCGACCGGCTGGCGACAAAGCGTCTATGGGACGTCGAAGAAAAGCCGCAATTGAGGGCGGGCGTCCAAATTGACATTGGGTCGTTGGCAAAGCTGGCCATTGAATCGGACATCAACGAGGCCATGAGGATGCCCTACCCCGTTATGCAAAAGACGGCTCTGGCGTCCCTCAAGGTCAAAGCCAATTCGACGCTCACTTTTGCGCTTGGGGCAGAGAGGAAGACCATGGACGGCCAAAGCACTGCCCGGTTTGGCTTGAACGCTTGGATAACTGGAAAATCCAACCACTTTGGCGTTGGGTTCCAGATTGGGCAGGACATAGTGCAGGCCCCGTGGGGGGCAGCATGGCACAAAGCCATGTAAGCTTGCGTGGGCTAGGTTTCAGCCATGACACAAACTAAGGCGGATACTGTGAAACTGCAAACCTGCGTCACAGCAACCAATGGGCAGCAAACTTGAGGAACGATTTGCCATGACCATTTTTTCGACACACCCCTTGCGCCTGCTGACCATATTGGCGTGGTGCGCGATGGCTTGCGCTACTTGCCCAGCCGGGGATGCACCCAGCATCAAATCAATCGTTGAGAAATTCGATGCGATGCAGGCTAAGGTGGAAACATTACAGGCCCCATTTACGCTGTCAATAACGCGGGCCATGCTCAAGTCGCCAGTCACATCAAAAGGCACGTTTTACTTGTCGGGTTCTGAATACGCCAATTTTACTTTTTCGCCACCAGATAGCCTAGTGATCCACATCGCGCCCAAGACGGTCATTTCGTACAGCCCCGCCGAGAAGAGGGCCGAAACTATGAAAACGCGCCTTGTCAAGAGCCCAAACAGGAAGGCCCTCGCCCTTGGCCGAAAACTTTCGTATTTTTCGGACTTTTTTAAGATGGAGGCATCAGAGCCAAAAGACCTTTCGGGAACGCTGCTGGTGACACTCAAACCCAGAAGCCTGTCGTTCAAAAAACTCATCGAGGTCATACATGTGTGGATTGACCGCGAAACTTATTTGCCCAAAAAGGTCAATTGGGTCGAGAGGGGCGGGGACGCTTGGCTGGTCGAGCTCGGCCAGCCCACAATAAACCGTGCGATACCGGCATCGGTGGCAAATTTCTCTGTTCCCGCAGGGACAGCGGTTAAATCGGAATTCAGCTTCTTCAAGACCAGAAAGGAGCAGGGCCGAAAGTGACTAGGGGACAAGGGCGCATAGATAGAAAACTGTCCAGCGCAAAAGACTGGCCAGAAGCCGTTGCCGCGCTGGACACAGCAGAATCATGCACTGGCAAGCCGCTGCACCGCTGCGGGTTTTCCAAGCCGGAGTATCCATGATCGTCACATGCCCTATTTGCTCATCCCGCTTTCAATATGACGAGTCGCGCTTCAAGGGTGCGCCGTCCAAACGCTTTCAATGCACCGCGTGCAGCGCCGTTTTTGACGTGGACAGCCCTTTCGGAAACCCCACTGGCGAGGAGACGGGAAACGCAACTCCCCGACCGCTCATCGAGGGGCCTGCCGGCCACTCTTGGAAAGCCGACGATGAAACAGATTTTTTTGGCGGCACACCATTTGGCGCAAGCTTCCAAAAAAAAAGGGGGGCATCCTTGACTTTTCTTACCGGCCCCAAGTCTTCGTCTGTCGTAGTGCTGACAAATTCTCGGACTGTCATAGGAAGGGACGAGGGAGACATCATGACTATGGATCCCGAAACATCCAGAAGGCACGCGATGATAGAGATAACGAATGATGGAACGGTATGGATCACCGATTTGGGCTCGACCAATGGGACAATGGTTGACGGACTCCCCATTGCTTCTACGGCCCAGCTCTGCGACCGTCAAGAGTTCACATGCGGCAAGAGTACGTTTATGATATTGATAGACAAGGATTAGTCGTGGCCACAGCGGCAAAGAAAACAATAGCCGAACACTTGCAGCATGCGTCGCTTTTATTTGGCGCGGGCGAGGTTGTCAAAGCGGGGCAGATTTGGCAGGCCATACTAAAAATTCACCCATCTAACGAAGAAGCAAAGGCCGGACTGCTAAAGGTCAGAGATGCTTTGTCCAAGGCCACCACCGAAGAACCTAAGCCAGAAGTGTCCTTGGTGGAGCCTGAATCCGCCGCAACAAACAGCCGGAACCCGGCAGAGCTTTTAATAAAACAGGGCCGCGCACACTACGACCAAGGCTCGCTGCAAGAAGCGCTGGTGGCATGGGAAAAGGCTTTGGAAATTGATCCCGGCAACAACTTGGCCTTAAGCTACGCCCGCGGCGTCCGCAAAGAACTTGGACTGCCCATCCCCGAAACAATGGGAGCCGTGCAAGGCCCGCCCAGCAAAAGGCAGCCCAGCGAACTAGAGGGGAGTGTCATCGGCGAAACGGCCGCGCAGTTACAGTCAGCCAAGGGCCAAGACGAGGCTTCGAGTGGCGCGGTAGGCAATAAAAGGCCGCCAGAGGGCATTGCAGCCCAAATTGAGAAAGGCTCGCAGCTATACAAAATGGGCAAAATAGTTGAAGCAATCGCCGCTTGGGAATCCGCGCTATCAATGGATCCAAGCAGCACCTTGGTCAAGGGCTATTTGGCTATGGCTTGGGAAGACTTGGATGGCAGGCGTCAGCCGTCGCCCGTGGGAATCAGCCCCAAAAAAAGAGATACTTTGGGAGGGCCAGAGATGCCCGAACTCGGACGGCAGGGCGGAGCGGTTGAGCTGGCGGATGCATCTGAAATCGCCCCGCAAAGCACCCCTCTCGCAATTGCCGTTGATGCAAACAGTATAGAGGCAGATGTCCAAGCAGCAGGGGAAGCTGACTTTGGCAACCCCCCGGAACCTGAGCCCCCATCAAGAGCGAAACGCCCACTGGGGCCTGCCACCACTCCTAGAGAAGGCGCACCCACAAAAATGCCGGCGATTATCATCGAAAACCAGGCAAAAACCAGGCAAGGCCCTGACCTGCCCCAAAAACTGCACGGGGTGCCTTTTTTGTCTAGATTGTTCACGCCCACGGCGGTCAAGGTTGCCAGTATTCTGATCTTTGTGGTTGCCGGGGCGACGGCGTGGGCCCTGTGGGCAAGAAGGGACGCGCTGTTGAGGGCCACGCAAGCGGCCATAGTGGGCGAAGCAATTAAAGCGGCCAGACGATCCGTCAAGGACGTGAGCCTAAGCCAATCAGCCGATGAGCTTAAATCAGAGGCAAGGTCTGCCATGTCCAGCGACCCGCTGATGGCCTACCTGTTTGTGCAGGAACTGGTCAATCGCTACCCAAATGACACGAGCCCTGCAAAAATGCTGGAGCAGGCTAAGCAGGCAATGGCCGTTGCTCCAAAGGCCAAGGCGGATGGCGACCTTAACCGTCTTCTCTCCGATGGGGCACTCGACGACGCGGAAGCGCTTTTGAAATCCATGCTGATGCAAAGCCCAAACAACACAAGGGCGCGCGAAAACCTTGCGAGGGTGTGCCTGATGCAAGCTAGGCATTTGGTTGCGAACGGCCAATGGGGAAAAGCCCGCGCTAGGCTGCAGATGGGCGCAGCGCTGTATCCAAGAGATCCCTCATGGCAGGCGAGGATAAAATTTTTGGAGAGCATACAATCCTTGACAAAAGAAGACCATGCCCGCTGGGCCGAGATGTTGGGGTAGCCTATGTCGGATCGCCACACGCTTTGCCCAAGCTGCCACCACAAGTTGAGCGCCATGACGACAGAGTGCCCTGTCTGCGGGATTCCCCTGTCACGCGAGCCTTTGAAGAAGCCCCTGTTGTTTCAGACTTCCAAAAACAAAGAGGCGGCGCGGCAAAAAACTCCCAAGAGCGCGACCCAGCAAGCACCCGCTCAAAATACGCCGGCCCCGGCCGATGGTCGGCAATACGAAGAAACAGGCTCGCAGGGTAGCACTGCGAACAATGATGATTTGCGTTTGGTTGGAAAAGCACCGACTCATCACCACATCGGCAGCCAAAGCACGTTCTGGCAGCTTGCCCGTATGGAAATACTGGAAGCATTGATCTTGCTGGCAATCAATGGCCTGATGGTTTTTGTGGCCTCTTGGCAGCTAAAGATGCCGGTATCGCAAGCATATTCTTCTTTTTGGCATTTTTTGGGCTTGGTGCATTTCTTGGTGTCGTGGGCCTATTTCGCGCTGCCGATTTTGCTGTCTGGAAGCTCTGTGGCGATGCTGATGGTCGGCCTTGGCATCGCGGACGCCCAGCCCGAAAAGCGCCTTTTCTTTAGCGTATTCATGCTGCTGTCCGTCGCCTTGGTCCCCCTTTCCTTTCTCTGCATGGTGCTCACTTCGTCCCATGCAACGCTGGCGGAAATCCTCACCGGGCAAGAGGTTAGGGAGCGGGTGCCTGGCCTGCTGCGCCACTAAAAACAAGCAAGTTACGAAACCAGTCAGAGACAGCGGGAAGTCGGGAGCAAATGTGTCGCCGAGTTTTGCAAGAAGCTCTATAGATTGATATATAATTTGTCCATGAAACCCGCCTGCACCATCCTCGTCGTGGACGATGAGCCCGGCATTCGCCGCAGCCTCGGCGAATCTCTCGTTGACGAAGGCTTTGCCGTGCTGAAGGCCGAGAGCGGGGAGCGCGCCTTGGAGCTGCTGGAACACGCGGACTCCGATGATGTTAGTCTAATGCTCCTTGACGTCGGGCTGCCGGGCATTGACGGACTGGAAGTCTTGGGCAGGTGCAAAGCGAAACTGCCAAACATGCCAGTCGTCATGATAAGCGGCCATGGGAACATCAATACAGCCCTTCGTGCGACAAAGCTGGGGGCCTTCGATTTCATAGAAAAGCCGATTGATCTAGACAGGCTGTTGCTTGTCATAGGCAACGCCCTGCGCCAGCGCACCCTTGAGGCTGAAAACATTAGGCTGCAAGAGGCCATTGCCGGCGACCACTTCTTCATGGCCGAAAGCCAGGCCATGAAAGCCCTACTTGCCGACATAGCCTTGGTGGCCCCGACCGATGGGAGGGTGCTGCTGACGGGCGAAAATGGAGCAGGCAAAGAGGAAGTTGCAAAACTGATACACGCACAAAGCAAAAGGCGCGGTGCCGCATTCATCGAAGTGAATTGCGCCGCCATTCCGGAAGAGCTAATAGAATCGGAATTGTTTGGCCACACCAAGGGGGCCTTCACCGGTGCCATCAGGGATCAAAAAGGCAAATTCCGCGAGGCGGATGGGGGCACTTTGTTCTTGGACGAAGTGGGGGACATGTCTCTCAAGACCCAAGCCAAAGTTCTCCGTACTCTGCAAGAGGGCCGAGTGGAGCCAATCGGTGGGGGTCGCGCCATTGACGCTGACGCAAGAGTCATAGCCGCTACAAACAAAGACCTGACCGAAGAAATCAAGGCGGGCAGGTTCAGGGAGGATCTATACTTCAGGCTTGCGGTCGTGCTGCTGAAAGTCCCCCCGCTCAGGGAGCGCAGAGAAGAAATCATCTTGCTGGCCGAAGGCTTCTTGTCTAGAATCGCCAAGCGATACAGGAAGCCGATAAAAAAGCTTTCTGAAGAGGCCAAGCAAGTTCTTCTCGACCACGACTGGCCGGGGAATGTGCGCGAGCTAAAAAATATGATGGAAAGGGCACTGATCATGGGCAGGGGAGTGGATATTTCGGCCAAAGACCTAGGCCCACTAGTGACGCATCCCTTGTTGGAATCCGGCTGGCCAGTGTTTCCAGAATTTTCTAGCCTCAGGGAGGCAAAGGAGTGGTTCGAGAAACTATATATCCAAAGGGAGCTCAGCAACCAGATGGGCAGCGTTGCCAAGGCGGCGGCGAAGCTGGGGCTGGATCGCTCCAGCCTGTACAAGCGGCTGCGTGCCATCGGCATGGGTGAAGAGCCGGTGGTGCCAGACCAGCGCCGCGGCCCGTTTGCCGAGCATTAGGACGGCACATGCAAGAGCGCATTTGGTTCAAGATCGGCGAGGCCGCCCAGAGGGCGGGCGTTTCCCCCAAGGAGTTGCGCTATTGGGAAAAGATGATCCCCGAACTTCGCCCAAAGCGCAGCATCGGCAACCAGAGGCACTACCACAGAGACGACCTCCCAAAGCTCAGCTTGATAGCCTTTTGGGTAAAGAGCGGGCTTCCCGTGGCGGACTGCAGGGAGCTGGTGGCAACGAGCGGCCCTGCAATAGAATTGGGCGCGGCTGGTGCGGAAACTGCCGCTACGGCAGAAATTGCGGATGGAGCGGAAAACAAGGTTCCCGCACTCCAAAGGCTAGACACTGCGCACATCCAAAACCACCCGAATGGAACCCAAGACCCATCGGCTGTACCCCTGTTCGACTTTCCCGAAATATACGGCGAGGGTACCAAGGCCCAACTGCAAAGCATAGCCGACTCCCTGAAAGCACTTCTGGCCCGCCTGCAAAAACCGATATATTGACGCAGGGGCGAACATCGCTTAAAATGTAACCTTACGGCGCGTGGCGCAGCCTGGTAGCGCACTACCTTGGGGTGGTAGGGGTCGGAAGTTCGAATCTTCTCGCGCCGACCAAATTTTTGAAAGACAATCCAGCGTTTCCGAGCCTTCCAATGGGCAAATCCTTGGAGGTGCTTGGAAACTTTGGTTTTCCCGCGTGGTTTTTTGGCAAAATAATGGCCGTGGGCAACTTTCGTGGGCAACTTCCAACCATAAACACCCCTTACCATCAATGCACGTCAGTGACGCAACACCACCCCGGCTCTGGGGTTACCCCCCTTTCCTCTCCCTCTATCTCTTATTCAAAAAAAAACTACACATTTACACACGCGCAAAAATCTCTTAGAGCCATAAGGCTATTTCTTGTGTAAACCATTTTGCACAAGGCTTTTGCACATTGTATTTTTACACATCCGATGTTTCAGCCAAACATCAGTGCATGGCTTCCCAGCCCCGCCAGCATCAATGTCTTCTTGTCTGGTTTTTTGTAGATGAGCAGCAGATCTGGCTTGATGTGGCATTCCCTGTTACCAATCCATCTGCCTTTCAGCGCATGATCATGGGCGGCTTCGGCAATGGCTGGTCATTGGCAATGTGGTCTCGATGAACTCGTATATTAGCTCTGAATCCGTGCCGTGCTTTTTGAAGTTGCGCCTGAATCGAGTCGTGGTCTCAATCACCCTCATCCATCCAGCTTTTGAAGGCATCCATGTCTTGGAAGCGGATTCCCTTCCCCGACTCCAGCTCATCAATGGCCGCTTGGAGTTCTTTGCTTGGAGTTTTTTCCCAGTTCTCTAGCAGGGGGATCATGCCGTCCGAGAAACTGAGTCCATAGCTGCGGAAAAACACCACCGCGCCATCTTTGAGGCTGCTTAGGTCTGCCTGTTGCTGTGCCATGCCCCCTCCGTACTCCATGCCCATAGGTAAGTATGCGCCCTTTCCTGCTTGCCTGCAATCCTATCCGGAGTTACGAGAGTTCCATCAAGGCTCGCGGGTAACTCTATGGGCAACTTTGCCTATGAACGCGCCTGATACACCATGAGCGTCAGTAGTGTAAACACGCGCCCGCGTTGGGCCTGTCGCTATACTCTTTTTTGGGCGCGGAGATAGCTTTGAATCGGTTCAGTTTATTTCTGGCAGCCTTCTTGGGGTGGGGGCAGACCAGTGGAGTGGGTAGGGCAATAGGCCGTACCTGTTCTGGGTTCCAACCCAGCGTGACAATTCGGATTCGTACACGGATTCTGTGTCAGGGGCGATTGGCATTTGGTGGTTTTTGACAAATGTTTTTATTTCCGTTGGCGTGACGCCCAGCAGTTTGGGGAGTTCGCTCATCGGGTAGGACGGTTCGTTGGGGTGGGGGGCCAGCGATCTATAGTCGAATGTCTCATTCAGCACCGAAAGAGCCATCGACCCATTCAGCTCCATGGCCGCGTCCAGATTGGGGAATGGGTCGCCCCCCATCAGGCTTTTCGCTTGTGCCGCGCCAATGTGCGCCATCGCGTGCATTGGGTTGGAATTCAGCAGGTTCTGAAAAATATCTAGGGCTTCATTGGGCCTCTCGATGTAGATTAGCGCTTCCGCGTGCCTCAGGTGGGCCTCAAGTTCGTTGGGCGCGGCGTGCATCCACTGCCATGTTATGTCTATGCACTCTTCTATCATGCCCAGTTCGCGCAGCAGGGCCGATAATTGCCTTAGCGCGCCGACGTTTCCAGGGCTCAGTTGCAGCATCCGCTCGTATATTTCTGCGGCCCTGCCGGGTTCATCGGTGGCCTCTAGCTTTTGCCCCCATTCGTAGAGTATCTGTGCCTGTGCCTCGATTGTGTGGTTTATGGTGCTTCGCCCCACATCGGTCGGGTGCATTATCTGCGTCTGCACCCATGCATGCTGTGCAGGGTTCCTGCCGTTGGGGCCAACGAGGTCGGCTTCGATGGCTTGTATTATCAGTTTTATGCCGCGCTCCCAAAGGGGGGGCAGGGCGATCTTTAGGTGGGAAGCCAGTTCCTTCCTTATCGGCTGGAGAGGGTCGCCGCTGCCGCCCAATTGCAGCTTTAGCCTCAAAAACCTTGGGGCGTCGCTGCCGTCTTGGACAACGGCTACACGCAGGGCCAATTCGCCCGATTCCGGGTCAAAGCCGTCAAATAGAAGAAAGTCAAGCATCGAACGCATTATGGTTGGCATAGAAAAAAATGTGCCATCCGCGAATAAATGCTTAAAACAAAGAAAGGCTTTTAGCCCGGAGTGAAGGGGCTATCGTTGCAAAGGTGAATTTTTTGTTTTTATTTCATTATCCCAAGGCCGAGCCTCTTGTCCAGCTCGCCCATGATGATTTTTGCCGCGTATGGGATGTTGGTCCCAGGGCCAAAGATGGCTGCGGCCCCGGCACTGCGGAGGGCTTCATAGTCCTGCGCCGGTATCACGCCGCCGGCGACTATCATGATGTCCTCGCCGTCGTTCTTCTTTAGTTCGGCGGCCAATTGCGGCAGCAGTGTTTTGTGGCCAGCGGCCAAGCTAGACATGGCGACTATGTGTACGTCGTTTTCCACGGCCATCTTTGCGGCTTCAGCAGGAGTTTGGAACAATGGCCCGACATCCACGTCGAAGCCTAGGTCGGCAAACGCCGTTGAAACCACCTTGGCACCCCTGTCGTGTCCATCTTGGCCAAGCTTGGCGACCAATATACGCGGGCGGCGGCCCTCTTTCTTGGCAAAGGCCTCTGTCAGTGAGCGGACTTCTGCCACTTCGTCATTCTTTATGTACTCGGAAGAATAGACACCGCTGATCATTTTGATCTCCGCTTTGTGACGGCCAAATATTTTTTCCAGCGCGTCGCTGATTTCTCCAAGCGTCGCCCGCACTTTGGCTGCTTCTACGCTTAGTGCCAATAGGTTGCCTTCGCCCGTTTCGGCGCACTTTGTCAGTGCCGCCAGTGCACTTTGCACGGCACCAGAGTCGCGGGATGCCTTTATTTTTTCTAGGCGGGCAATCTGCTGGCGGCGAACTTCGACATTGTCCACGTCCAAAATGTCAATTGGGTCTTCCTTTGTAAGTCGGTACTTATTGACACCGACTATGGTCTCGGCCCCGCTGTCTATCTTGGCCTGCCGCCTTGCTGCGGCTTCTTCGATCCTGAGCTTGGGCAGGCCAGTTTCGGTGGCGGCCGCCATTCCGCCCATTTGCTCCACTTCTTGGATGTGCTTCCAGCCAAGGCGCATGATCTCGTCCGTGAGGCTCTCCAGATAGTAGGAGCCGCCCCAAGGGTCAACGATCTTGCAGATCCCGGTTTCGTCTTGCAGGAAAAGCTGGGTATTGCGGGCAATTCTAGCGCTGAAGTCCGTAGGCAGTGCGATGGCTTCATCCAGCGCGTTGGTGTGCAGCGATTGTGTGTGTCCCAATGCGGCGGCCATGGCCTCCACGCACGTGCGCACCACGTTATTGAACGGATCTTGCTCGGCGAGGGACCACCCAGAGGTTTGGCTGTGGGTGCGAAGGGCCATGGACTTTGGGTCTTTGCAGTCAAATGATTTGAGCAGTTTTGCCCAGAGCAGCCTGCCCGCCCTCAATTTGGCTACTTCCATAAAGTGGTTCATGCCTTCGCCCCAGAAGAAGCTTAGGCGGGGCGCAAATCCATCTACTTTTAGTCCGGCCTTTATCCCAGCCTTTACGTATTCCACGCCATCCGCCAAGGTGTAGGCCATTTCAAGGTCTGCCGTTGCCCCTGCCTCCTGCATGTGGTAGCCGGAAATGGAAATGGAGTTGAACTTGGGCATGTTGCTGGCTGTGTAAGCAATGATGTCCGCTATTATCTTCATGCTGGGTTTGGGCGGGTAAATGTAGGTGTTGCGGACCATGAACTCTTTTAGGATGTCGTTTTGTATCGTCCCACTGAGTTGCTCCAGCTTCGCGCCCTGCTCCAGCCCTGAGACAATGTAAAAGGCCATTACGGGCAAAACGGCCCCGTTCATGGTCATTGAGACGCTCATCTTGTCCAGCGGTATCTGGCTGAAAAGTATTTCCATGTCCGCGATGCTGTCAATGGCAACGCCCGCTTTGCCCACATCGCCCACAACGCGCTCGTGGTCTGAGTCGTACCCCCTATGCGTCGCAAGGTCGAAGGCGACGCTGAGCCCCTTTTGCCCCGCAGCCAAATTGCGGCGGTAAAACGCGTTTGATTCTTCCGCCGTGGAGAACCCTGCATACTGGCGCACCGTCCAAGGGCGGATGACGTACATTGAGGCATAAGGGCCTCTGAGGAAGGGCGGGATGCCGGCCACATAATTCAGATGCTCGGCGTTTGCGTTGTCCTCTGCGGAATACACGGGCTTTACTTGGATCTGCTCGTTTGTCATCCACGTAAGACGCGAAACGTCCCCGGCCCGCTTTTCCCAGGCGGCCCTTCCTGAATCGGAAGGATTCGGTGCCATCTGGAGTTCAATTGCGCTGAAATTCGGAATCATAAGGTCACCCCCAAACCCTTTGCCAGGCCGCTGAGCACGGCGTGCGCGTCGCTCTTGATGTGGACAAAATCGTCAACGCCGGCCGCCTTGAATGCGTCGGCATGGTCTTTTAGAAGCCCTGCTACCAGCATGGTCTTGATTCCGCCAGCCTTTACAGCTTTGGCGAGCCCTTCGGCCTGCTCTATGTATGTATCATCCAGCCCAACAGCCACCACAATCGGAGCCCCGCTGGCAATAGCTGCCTTTGCGGCCTCATCGGGTGTCTTGAACCAAGATTTGTCCTCGACGGTGAACCCGCCAATTTGGAAAAAGGCGCGGGTAAAGTCTAGGCGTGGCATGTATGCCCCAACTGGCCCAAGGTTTGCCAAAAATACATCTGTCTTGCCCTTGCGCCCCTTGATCATGGCCTTGCGTAGGCTCTCAAACGTCTCGGCAGCGCGGAACGCCACGAGTGGCTCGACCTTGATGCTGCCGGAAGCTCCAAGCGCCTTTGATATTTCGCCCAAGGTGGACTTTGGAGCAGCGTCAACGAGGGCACCAAAGTCCTTCGACTTTGCCTGTCCCGTTCTTGCCGCAGAGGCCGGTGGCCCCAGTTTTGCCTTGACGACCGCATGGTCAATCGTTCTTTGTTCTGGCAGTCCTTCTAGTGCATTCGGGTACTGGTTAATGCCCACAATAATGTCTGTGCGAGTGGCTACAGCCTTGCGCCTAGCGTTTGCGATGTCTAGGATGGCCTTTTGGACAAACCCTTTCTCCAGTGCCTCTTGCAGGCCGCCCATCGCATCAACTTCTTGGAATAGTTTCCAAGCCGCTACCATCAATTGGTGTGTCAGCGTTTCGACTGTCCAGCTTCCGCCAGCGAGGTCAACGACGTGGTCGAGCTTGGATTCTTCCCGCAGTATTAACTGCGTGTTTCTAGCTATGCGCCTTCCCAATTCGGATGGCGGTCCGCCCAGCGCATCATCGAAAGAGGCGATGTGCAAATAGTCGGCCCCGCCTGCTATCGCTGCAAATGCCTCGGTTGTTCCCCTCAAAATGTTGACGTGCGGGTCAAATTGGGTCTTGTTGATGCGGCCATTCTTAGCTTGTAGGCATATCTTTGCGGCCTCATCGCTGGCTCCGCAGGCCCTTGCCACTTGCGCCCATAACACTCGCATGGCGCGCAGCTTAGCGATTTCCATAAAGAAATTGCCGCCAACTTTTAGACGGAAGACCATCCTAGACGCGGCGTCTTCAACGCTTATGCCCCTAGCCTCCATTGCTCTAAGCGCGGCTACAGCACTTGAAAGCGTAAAGGCAAGCTGCTGGACTGCATTGGCGCCCGCATCGAAATATGGGAACCCGCAAGCGACTAATGTTTTTGCTTTAGGTGCATTCGCCGAAGCCCAATTTGTCAGGCTGGCCAAACCGTCAAACGCCTCGTCAATGCTCATCGGCAGTTGGCCATTTTGGGCAAGGAACCCAAGTGGATCATTGCCCAGCGTCAGGTTTGCGCTTGACAGGTCGGCGCCCTTGGCCTTCAACGCCGCGATGATCAGCGCTGCCGCCGGAACCGATCCGGCTCCGCCCACGACCATAATAGGAACGGCAGGATAAACGCCTTCTAAGGCTTGGAGGGCATCGGCAAAGGCCGAGATAGATGTGCCATCTTTGCCGACCAATTCCAAATCGGCCTCGTCCGCGTCGAGCCCCCAGCGACCCGCCGCGTCCAACAAGACGCATACAGCGTTCTGCCCTCTTTCTAGGTCGTGCAGTAGCGCTTCGTTAAAGTCCTTTGGGTCAGGGAAGGGGAGTTCCTGCGTTACCAGCCATCCGTTGACGCTCTTGCCTAAAGGCTCGGTGCCACGCAGGTACGGCCACTGCCCTGGCAGCGTGTCCTGAAAAGGCAAGTTTTTGGTGTCTTCCGCTGTGTACATCGGCTGAAGCGTTATGCCCTCGTAAGTGGCCGTGAGCATTTTCTTCTCAAAGGGAGCTCCCTTGAGGAGCCTCACCACTTCTTCTTTCCAAACGTCCAGCGATGGGGCCGGGAACTCCGCGAGCAGCCGCCCCTTGGCGTCAGCGGTCAGTTGGTCTGCCATCTTTCCTCCAGTGCATTAATAGGCCTGTGAATAGGCAACTAACAATTATTATAGACCCAGTGGCAATAAGCGCCAAAAATCTCACCGTTTTTTGTTGGGACAATGTTTTAGAGTATAGGGAACAAGGATTTTAGGAGTCAGGGCTAGGCGGAATGGACACCAAGAGCCGGACAAGGATTCTTCCAGCTGTAGCGGCTACCTTGTAGCTTCCCCAAGGCCACTAGAACCTTACAGAGTACTTCTGCCAGAGCGTATCGGCCAGCTTCCAGTAAGCATCAACGGCCGATTCGGCTTCCTTTACGCAGTAGTCGGTCAAAAATTCCTTTGCCTTGTCGGGGTTCTCTTTGTGCAACCGCAGGGCCTCGGCCTCTATGGACGCTTGGTTGCTGAATATTTTTGATTCTATGGCGTTCATCGCGCCTATTAGGTCGAGGGACATTTCCTGGTACCTAAAATGGGCCAGTTTGCTGGGGGTTCTGAACGCCCACCAAGCGCAGTCCCTGCTGTACTCGCGCCGCCCATCCACTTCATAGCTGGTAGGCATCCTTGTGATCCCTGCATAAAAGGGCAGGTGGGGGGTAGTGGCGGGGTTGTCGTAGCCAAACCACACAATGCCGCCTATGGCGTCGGGCAGCCAGTTGCGGCTCTGGGTGACCATGACGTAAGTCGCCTGCGGTACGGCTATAGTCCTGTATCTTGGTATGTTCAGGGCGATTTTGAGGTCGGAGTGGGCAAATGGGTTGGCGACTGGGTTGACCGTGGCTTCTTTTTTTGCATCTACCTTGTACATGCCTGCAATCTGGTCGAATTCTGTGCCTTGGTAGGAATCGCGGAAAATTGCCAGTACATCCTGCACAGTCACTTTTTTCTCTGGTTTTACCGAAAATGGGTGGTTTTCGCTGTGGGGGTTCAAGTTCAGGCTAGGGGCCAAGAGGCTGAGAACTCGCCACTCCCTTAGGCGGCAGGCTAGGCTCACGCGGCTGGAGGGTGCGTATGCGTACGCAAAGTCAAATGGCTGGCCATCTTTCCACCAGCCGTTTTCTTTTGCCACCGAATACACATTGGAACTCGCCATGAACCAGTCCTTTTTGCTTAGGTCAATCTGCCTGATGCGGCTTGCGTTGGCGCTTACCGATATTTCATCGTCAGGTACGCGCACAGCCGCCCAGACAGCGCCCACCTTATTCTTGCCGGGGCCGTATATTTCAAACAGCCAACATTCGTCTTTGTCGGCAAAGGTGAAACATTCGCCCGAATCGTTGTACCCATGCGCTTTGGTCAATTCGTCAATTATCTTTATGGCCTCGCGGGCGCTCTTGGCCCTCTCCAGTGCTAGGCGGTACAGCTCGGGGGCGTCCAACAGTCCGGCCTGGCTAATGAGTTCGCGCCTGCCGCCCACTGTAGTTTCCCCTATTGCCACTTGACATTCGTTCATGATGGGGTAGGCGGCGTTGAAATATGCAAATGTCTCGCCGACTTGCGGTATCTTGCCCGCAACCTTTGCGTCTGGGTCTTTTGGGGCCTTGGTGCGCTTTGGGTCTGCAATAAGGTCGGACATGGAACCCTTGGGGTGCTTGGCCCTTGCGACTATGTTCACCCAAGTCCTGTCCGTCCCGCTGTCGCAGCTATGGCTGGTCATTGTTGAGCCGTCCGCAGAGGCCAGCTTCCCTACCAAGATGCTGGTGCAGCCCTCCCCCTGGATTTCGCCGATGCTGGAAACATGGGCTATTGGCGGGGCAAAAGGCCTTCCATCGGCAGGGGCAATTTGCGACAGCAAGGGCCAGCCAACCGAGATGCAAAGGGCAAATACTTTTTCCAAACTCATTTTGTCCTCCAAAACGCAAATTCGATGTAAAATAACAGTTTGATGATAACAGTCTTTTATCGGGCTGCTTAGCCAAAATGTGAAAGTCTGCCAAGTCATGATGTTTTTTGCTTTTCTTAGTTGTTGATTGGGAGCTATTTGTGGCACATATTTTTTCTAGCCAATTCTGGTCTAACCTCTTTACGTCAGACCTCGCGATAGACCTTGGTACGGCATCCATACTGATACACACTAGGCAAGAGGGGCGCATCGTTATACACGAGCCGTCAATTGTCGCGATCAACGTCAACACCCATGAAGTAGAGGCCGTGGGCAACGATGCGAAGCAGTTGCTGGGGCGTTCCCCGCAAGGCGTTGTGACGGTCAGGCCAATGAAAGATGGCATGATCTATGAAGTGGACGCGGCTGAAAAGATGCTTGCCGCCTTTATCCAAAAGGCGCGTCCGCGCCGCAAGTTCAATACAAGGATAGTTGTCAGCGTACCGCCAAGGGCCCACCAAGTGGCTAGGCGCGCAGTCCGGCAAGTGTGCCACGATGCAAAGGCCGGAGACGTTTTCTTGGTTGACCAAACAATGGTGGCCGCCATCGGGGCCGGGCTTTCTATATATGAAAAGCGCGGCTGCATGGTGGTTGACGTTGGCGGCGGAACAACTGACGTTGCGGTTATTTCTTACAACGGAAAAGTTTTTGCCGATTCCATACCCATTGCCGGCGATGAGATGAACGAAGCCATCATCAAGTTCATCCAGAAAAAATATTCCGTCATGATTTCAGAGAGCGCGGCAGAAGAAGTGAAGTGGGAAATAGGCTCGGCGTACCCAAGCGAAAATACTCGCACGATAACGGTTTCCGGCAGGGATTTGTTTGAAGGGTTGCCCAAGACCTTGCAGCTTAGCGACTCTGAAATCCGCGAAGCGCTTAGCGAGCCAATCGTTGCGATAATGAACCTTGTCCGCAGGGCGCTGAATGAAACTCCACCGCAGCTTGCGGCAGACCTTATCAATAGGGGCATCTGCCTTACAGGCGGTGGTTCAAAGATACAAGGGCTGGACAAAGCGATCACCAACGAAACCCACCTTCCGTGTACCCGCGCCATAGACCCAGAGACGGCCGTTGTGCGCGGCACTGCGGCGCTTCTGGACGACATCCCCTTCCTAAGACGCATCCAACTAATGGACTAATTAAGGACTAGCAAAAAATGCGCTCCCAATCCTGGGGCAGGGCATGAAGCCCCAAAGCAGGTACTGGAACCCCGAGTGGCGGCAAAGGTATGCCTTGGCCGCCCTCATTTTTGTGCATGTGCTGTGGGTTTTCATCGGTAGGCATGCGTTTACAATTTGGCGCGGCACCGCAACTTTTTTTAGCTCGCCGATGTTGATGGTGGCAGAAAAAATTGAACAATGGAGCTATGAGAGGGCCAAAAAAATCCACGCCCTAGACAAGGCTCAAGAAGAGCTGGACGCGCTCCGCGCAGAAATAGCTGAACTGACCTTGGAGAAGCAGAAAGACGGGGCCAAGCTGATCGAGGCAGACCAAGCGATTGACCTTTTGGGGCTAAAAAAAATACTCCCATTGGAAGTGAGGGCGGCGCGTGTGATCGCAAACAACAGGAACGCGCCATACGGGGGCATCATCATAGACTTGGGCGAAGATGGCGACCTTGAGATGGATCAGGGAATAATAAGCGCCGAAGGAGTGGTGGGCAGAATATGGTCTGTAGGCAGCTCCCAATCAATCGTCCTTCCGTTGGATGCATACAATGCCTCAACTAGCGTCATGCTTGCCAAAAGCCGTGCCACAGGGGTGCTGCAAGGGAGCAAGGCTCCAGGCGTTTCAACGATTAGGTACATCAGCAATCAAGAAGCAATCCAAGTTGGAGAACCAGTATATACATCCGGACTGGACAGGGTATTTCCACCAGGGATGCTCATCGGGTATGTGTCGGAAATTTCTGCTGGGGCAAACGAAATGAACATTGCCGTAACGCTGGCCGCGCCCCTAGACAAGTTGGGGATTCTTTTTGTGCTGCCGGTTACCCCAAAGCTGGAGTTTGAAACAAAACTGGAGATGCCCCAGTCGGTTTCTAGGAGGGGCCGAAATTGACCCCGCGCGTTGTCAGCACTAGGCGGCTCTATATCACTGTGGCGCTTTCCATGGTTGGGATGTATTTTTTGGCGCCATTCCCCAGCCCGCAAGCCGTCATACACGTTTTCATTGTCTTGGGAATAGCCCCAGGGCTAAAGACGCCCCTCCAATGCGTCACGCTGGCTGCTGCGGCAGGTTGGCTGGTAGAAGTCGCCCTGCGGACATACCAAGGAATGGGTGGTACGGCCTTGGGCAACATGCTTTGTGCGGTGCTTCTTTGGTATTCGCTTTCGCTGAGTCCCCCGGGCAAGGCATTCGTATATTATTTTCAGCTTGCCGTCGCAGTTGTCTTACATTCAGCCGCTGCATACTTTTTTGTCAACATCGCATCCGGCCCGCACGATTTTGGCTATGGATGGCAATGGTCCTTGGTTCTCCTCCCAGTTTGGGGGCCGCTGGCTTGGCGGTTCTATAGCCCTCCGCACATGAGGTAGCGCAATGGATATCAGATCCCGCTTTTCCCTGCATAAGCGCCTCGCAGTGTTCGAGGGTGCTATCTGGTGCCTGCTTGGAGCTATCTTGGTCAGGTATGGGTGGATTCAGGTCGTCCGAGGCGCCGAGTTGAAGCAAGAAGCTAGGGAGCAGGCGATCAAGGTACACGCTACTCCGGCCCCACGCGGGCTTGTTTTGGACAGGAATGGCAACAAGCTCATAGAAAATAGGTATGTGCTGAATCTCGTGATAGAGCAGGAAGACCTTCCGGACGTGCCGAAAGACGAGCCCCAGAACAACCGCCAACGCAACGCGCTCCAGCAAGTCAGGGCCCTCGCGCCGATGTTGCAGATGGAGCCAGAAGAGTTTATACGGAAGATCATAGCCGCAAGGCAAGAGGGAAGAAACCGCTTCCTGCTTCTGAGGGACAATCTTAGCGAAGAGGAGCTGGCAGAGGCCGAGAGGATCAGGGCAAGGTTCCCCTTCCTTAGCGTCAAGTCGGCCCCCAGGCGGGTCTATCCCGGGGGAGAGCTGGCGGGGCACGTCCTTGGGTACGTAGGCGAAGTCTCAAAAGACAAATTGGCCAGCCTAAAAGACAAAGGCATCCGCCAAGGGGACATAATCGGACAAGATGGCTTTGAGGCCAGCCACGATGACGTGCTGCGTGGCGAAGATGGTCTGCGGGAAATAGTCACCGACTTTCTTGGCCGCGAGGTGGCCCCCCTTGGGGAGATGCCGCCAAAGCCGGGGGAAACGGTTTTTTTGACCCTAGACACGGGGATGCAGAGCATCCTGCAAGATGCCTACGGAGAAGAAAATGGCGCGGCTGTGGTCATAGACCTAAGGGACGGGGGAATCTTGGCCATGTATTCATCGGGCTCGTATGACCCAAATGCCTTTATGGACAGGCGGAACCCCCAAAAAATAGACTACTTGCTTGACAGCGACGGCAGAAACCGGCTATTCAACCGCGCCATCAAATCCACGCCGATGCCTGGTTCTACTTTTAAGTTGCTTACCGCCTTGGCCGCGCTCGAGCACAAGGTCATCACTCCGCAGACGCACTTCACGTGTACAGGGACAAAGACGTTTTACGGAAACCCGCACCGCTGCACCCACACTCATGGCACCATTGACCTTCTCACGGCAATAACTGTTAGCTGCAATATTTACTTTTTTGAGGTGGGAACAAGGCTGGACATAGACCAGTTATTCGCCACGGCTAAAAAATATGGCTTGGCGGAGAGAACAGGCATAGACCTGCCCGAAGAAAGGGCTAACTTGATACCCAGCAGGGCCTGGAAGGAAGCAAGGTTTTCAGACCCAGCGCAAAAGAAATGGTTTCCTGGTGACACAATCAGCGTCGCCGTTGGGCAGGGGATGGTCAACCTTACCCCGCTGGGCCTGGCGCGGTTTTATTCGACCATCGCCCTAAAAGGGAAAATACTCACCCCGCACCTTTTGTATGGCTTCAGGGACGAGCAAACCCAGAAATTTAGGGAGTACCCTGCTAAACCATTTCGCGATACGGGCATGGATCCCAAAACATGGGAACTGCTGGATCTTGGGCTGTCGCAAGTGGTCAAGTATGGCACCGCGAGGGGCATAGCAATGCCGAACTTGGAAATCTGCGGGAAAACGGGTACCGCCCAAGTGGCAAAGCTGACGACCATCGAAGCATACCGCACATCGGCAAAGCACCTTAGAGACCACGCTTGGTTTGCTGGCTACGCACCAAGGGAAAACCCACAAATCGCTTGGGCAATATTGGTTGAGAATGCGGGCTTTGGGGCCTCCGCCGCCGCGCCAATCGCCAAAAAGTTGTGCAATTATTGGTTTTTTGACCGCAGAGACGACCTTGCACAGCCACAAACGCCAGCGCCAAGGCCCCCTAGTTCGTTTAGCGCAGCCTCCAAAGGGCCGGAAGAGGACAAAAGATGAAAGACCGCTTTAGGCGGCTGGACTTTCCGCTTCTTGCAACCATGCTGGCACTGATGGGCCTTGGCTTGCTCACCCTCTATTCGGCCGGCAGGAACCTGCAGCCAAATATATGGCTAAAGCAGTTGGTGTTCTATGGTATCAGCCTCGCGCTGATGGTGGCGATAGCAAGCCGCTCTCCCATCCAGTATTTTCGCAGGAGCCTGTGGCTGTATGCGATTGGGATAGTCTTGCTGCTACTTGTCGCCTTTACCCCCCTGGGCCTAAAATTAGGCGCTGGCGAGGGCGCTAGGCGCTGGTTGGGCGCGAGGGGCTTCAGCTTTCAGCCAAGCGAGCTGGTCAAGTGGCTCACGCTGCTGTTCGCGGCTGATTTTTTGGGAAGGCGGCAGCCAGACCAAGTCAACATGCCTGAAATCTTGGCGATAGTATCAGCGGTGCTAATCCCAGTTGCGTTAGTCGCAAAACAGCCAGACCTTGGGATGGCTATTTCTTTTATGCCGATCCTTGTGCTCATCCCCATTATAAAAGGGTTGAGGTGGAAATGGGTGGCGGCCACGCTCTTGGTCATTGGCCTTGCAGTCCCCGCCGCGCTGAAACTGGGCCTAGTCCAAGGGTACCAACTGCGGCGCGTCACAGATTTTATGAACCCATCGGCCAACCTAAAGGACAGCAACTATCAGATAAACCAAGCAAAAATAGCCATTGGCGCGGGGAACGTGTTTGGGCAGGGCCTCACGGGGGGTACGCAGACCCAGTTGAACTATCTGCCGGTCAAGACGACAGATTTTATTTTTGCGGCATGGTCTGAAGAGCGTGGCTTTTTGGGCGTACTTTTGGCCTTGGCGCTATTCGGCGTTTTTCTAAGCAGGATACTGGCCGTGGCCCGAAATGCCAAGACCCTGTCAGAGAGCTATTTTTGCTCTGGCGCGGCGGCCATTTTGGGGCTAAATATTTTCGTGAATATAGCCATGGTGATAGGCAGCCTGCCAAACAAGGGCATGGTGCTGCCATTCTTTAGCTACGGCGGCAGCAGCACCATAAGCTATTTTTTGGGGATAGCAGTGGTGATGGGGGCGTCGTACAGGTCTAAGGTTCTGTAGCGACGTGGCTTCAACGCCGGGTATTACTTTGCTTTGAATAGCTCGGAAACGTCCCTCTTGCCTCTATCCAAGTATGGCGTGGGGTTGATCATCCAGTCCGGTTTGGGTGCGCCAAGCAGGTAGTGGTCGAAGAATTCGCACAAATGGACGGTGAAGTGCTTTAGAGTGTCCCTGTCCCGAAGCCCGTGCAGTTGGCCGTTGTAGTTGAAGAAGTATGCCTCTTTGCCCAAGCGGCGCAGTGCCGTGAAAAATTCAATGGCTTGGGTGTATGGCACGGCGTCGTCTTGGTCGTTGTGAATAGTCATGTACGGCGTCTGGACGTTTTCCGCAAAAAAGATGGGGCTGTTTTCGATAAACTGCATGGGCTTCGTCCAAGGCGTGCCCCCAATGCGGCTTTGGGTGCGCTCGTACTGGAACTGGCGGCTGAGTCCCGTGCCATATCGGATGCCCCCGTAGGCGCTTATCATGTTGCTCACTGATGCGCCCGCCTCCACTGCCCTAAAGATGTTAGTCTGGGTGATCATGTAGGTGATCTGGTACCCGCCCCAGCTATGGCCTTGGATTCCAATGCGCTCCCGATCAACGAAGCCCTTTGCGGCCACCTGCTCGATGGCGGGCAGTACGCACTTCATGGCGCTCTTGCCGGGGTAGCCTATGTCATATACAATGTCTGGGCGTAAAACCAGATAGCCGTTGCTGACAAAGCGCGACACATTAATATTGTTGCCGACCGCAGGCACAACGTAGCGGTGTTGCCCATCCGTCATTCCCTCGTATATATAGACCATCATCGGGTACTTTTTGGCCGGGTCGAAATCCTCTGGCTTGGCGAGAAGGGCTTTAAGCACCTTGCCGTCACTGTTGACGTACTCGATTATCTCTTGGGTGCCCCATCGGTACTGGGCCTGCTGGGGGTTGGCGTTGCTTATTTTTTGTGGCTTTGAAAAATCTAGGCCCGATGTCCAAACGTCGGGGAATTCCGCAAAGGTCTGTTGCGTGAATGTTACGATGTCGGCGTTTTTGGCCTTTCTTGGGGCAGACAACAGCTTGTCGGCAAAAATAAGTTTTTGTGGTTCGCCGCCTTGGAATGTAACGCGGAAGAACCCCGTGGCCTTTGTCTCGGTGTTGGTTGCGGACAGGTATAGTGGCTTGTCGGAAGGTATCCATGTCAGGTCTGGGTCTAGGTTGACGTAGCGGAAAGCGATGCTCTGCCGCCTTCCCGCGCCCTGCGTCACCGCCCTTGATGCCCCAGTGGATGGGTTGATTGCCCAAATGTCGAACTTGTCATAGACAAAAACTTCTGAATCCCCCTTTGCCCAACCAGCGATGCCATAAGACCTGGGCGGCTCGGGAGTGTCTGTCTCTTCGTTGTGGAAGGCGGCCTTGATGCTTCCGGTCAGGTCGCGGATGGAGCCATTTTCCATGGATGCTGCCAACCATTTTTGCGCCGTCGCGTCAAACGCTATGGCATACTTGCCCTCGGGGCTAAGGCTGGCGCCGAATCGCAGTGTTTTGAAAAGCTGCTTTCTGGCCCCTGTCTTGAGGTCAATGGCATAGGCGTCGCTGTACATGGCATCCCAGGTAGAGGCCAAGCGGTATTCGCGGCTGTCCGTCCCAAGCCCGTATCTGCCGTTGTCGTTTGTTTGCACGTTGGCCATGTCTTCCTGTGCCAACTGGACAAGGGTGGAATCGTCCAGATGCAGCACGGCCCTAAAGTTTCTGTTTTTGTCGGCCTCGGCCCTGACCTTTTGGACTGTCTGGAGTTCTGGGTCCTGCCAGTGCCAGATGTCAACCTTCATTGGCTCGGGCGAGTCCTTCGGGGCGGCCTTGGGTATCGGCGCCGTGCCAAAGAACAGCCTTTTGCCATCTTTGCTGAAAGAAAGGCCGCCATGCTCGCTCACATTCCAGCCGTCCGGCAGGCCCTTTGTGCTTGGGGCCACTATTTCAGTGGCAGAGTCCATCCCGTTTCGCCAAAAGTACAGCTTGAAAATGTTTGGGTCGGCGTTTTCTTGTGCGCCGCCGTCCGAATTGGCTGGACTAGCTTCGGCTTGCTCGCCCTCTGGGCTTTGGCTGGTCTTGCTGGCTTCCTTTTTTGCCTCGGCCTCTTTGTCTTTTTCGGTTGCGTCGTCCCTGTCGCTGAGGAAGGCGACTTGGCCCCCATTGTCGTCAAATGTGAGTGACTGGTATTTGCCGACGCCAATTAGCAGCGCGTTTTTGCCCCCATTGGCAGAGTTCCAAGCATACACTCCATTGTCGGCCTTTGTCTTGGAATTGATCGTGTACAGCAGCCATGCCCCATTTTTGTTCCACTGGTACGTAGTGACTTCTGGAATGATTGTCGTGGCACCCGTGGTCATGTCGCGCAGGACTAGATCGGTTCCAAAGTCCTTTGAATTTGCGGAGCCGCCAGCCCCTGCGGCACCGCCAGGGCGCTGCGACCTTCTGGCTTGGTCTTGTTTATTTTCGCCCGCCGCTTGGGCGCTGGCATTTTCCTCTTTCTTGTCTTCTTTTTTGTCTTCGATTTTTTCCATCAGGTATGCTAAGTATCTGCCATCTTCCTCGGGCAGGCGGAACGACTTGACGTCATTTACAATTTCAACCTTCCCGTTGGCTAAGTTCATGATCCCAAGTGCGTTTTTTGGCATCTCTTCGGGCTTTTTTT
Organism: Holophagales bacterium; assembly: GCA_031281385.1. The sequence goes on along the minus strand of JAITFL010000039.1, from coordinate 20,398 downwards.
TGTCCTTTCTCGCTTGCTCAACATCTGCGCTGGGCGGTGCCACTGTGAAAACGACATGTTTGTTGTCCGATGAAAAACTAGGCCCTTGGCCCCTTCCGTGTCGGAATTCGCCGCCAGTCTTGAGATTGCGGACAATCAGTTCCCCATCCCCCTCTGCCGGTTGCAGGACATAGGCCGCCCACTGGCCGTCGGAGTTTAGCTGGGGCCCTTGGATGGCTTTCCACGCGTTGTAGGCATCATGGGTGATTGGCTTTTTGGCAGCGCTTTGCGCTAGAGCCCCCTTGGCCCTCTGTCGAACCTGCTGGGCGTGCATGGTACCCGCTAGCGCAAAGGTAGCAAAGGCCAATGCCACTGCGGTCAAGTGCCGCACGGGGAAGTAAAGGTAACGGGTGTTCATAGGTATCTCCGAATTGGGCCGCTTCGCAAAATCCCACAGCGGAGAAAATGCTGGCCCAATATATATCCCATTGTCGCATGATGGCGGGATGACTGATACCAAATTGCGTTCAAATTGACATTTCGAGCGCGAATTGGCGAATATTATGGTCGCTCATCCATTTCCGCCGTGCGGCGGCGGAAACGGATTGGCGAGATGTTCGGTGCGGGCGGCTATGCGGCGACTCCAAAAAATAATATTTACACAAAACAGTTTTTTGTTCAACATTCTCAAGGTTTTTCAAAAAAATATGGAACTTCACCAGATTGCGGTTATCCATTCATTGGCATGTTCCCAATCAAATCTCCAGTGCCGTCCAATGGCCGAAAAATATACGCGGAACGAAGATCGCGCACCCCGGTGTCTAAGAATACTCAGCAAAACTCCAAGTCCACAGGATTCCACGCAGGTTCAGGAAATAATAAGTCCACCAATTAGAACATGGCGGCTGCTTCGCCCAGTGTTTTAGCTATTCTCCACATTCAGACCATCGCCTAACAGCAACAGGTTTCCGCCGCCGCACGGCGGAAACGTAGGTGATCCACCCTGCCTTGGCCCAACAGTCAAGCCGGAGTGCCATCTAAAAAACAGAAAAGGAAGCGATTTCTGCTGATTCCATTTCCTTTGCCCCTGACTGTCCACTACCCACTGTCCACTACTTCACAAGGATTCTACCCATGAAAAAACCGATCCTCATTCTCACAGTTTCATTTCTGGCCCTAGCTTTCGGCTTTCTCGCCTGTAATAATGGGGGCAGTGATGGGCCGAAAAACATAAGCGTGGCGGGCATTTCCCTCGACAAGGTCAGCATGTCTCTTGGCGTTGGCGAAAATGGAAGCCTAGTTGCCGCCATTCTGCCCACCGATGCGACAAACAAAAATGTCGCGTGGTCTAGCAGTAATCCTAGCGTGGCAAGTGTCAGCGGCACGGGGCTTACTGCCGTTGTGACTGCCGCGTCCGTTGGTTCTGCCACCATCACAGTCACAAGCCAAGATGGCAACAAGACCGCCACTTGCGAAGTCAATATAGAGATAGCCCCCATGCCATCAGTTTTCATAGCAGTCGCCGCTGGGGGAGGTCATTCGGCGGCCCTAAGGGCCGATGGCGGCCTTTGGGCCTGGGGGAATAATTCTTCCCAACAGCTTGGCACAGGTGGTGCCGCCACGTCCAGAAACGCACCAGTACAGGTTGAGGCTGGCATGACAGAAGACAACTGGGTGGCAGTGTCGGCTGGCAGTTCTCACACGGTTGCCCTAAAGACAGATGGCAGCCTCTGGGCTTGGGGGGCGAATGGCCAAGGTCAGCTTGGTACTGGCAATTATATTTCACTCCCTTTCCCCACCCAAGTGGATTTTGCGAAAAACTGGGTGGCAGTGTCGGCTGGCAGTTCTTACACGGTTGCCCTAAAGACAGACGGCAGCCTCTGGGAATGGGGGCAGAATGCTGGTCAAAGTGATGGTTCTGGGGTTGGCACTAGCGCTCCCACACAGGTGGGTTCTGCCAAGGACTGGGCGGCAGTGGCGGCAGGTGGCTGGAGTAGGCTTGCCATCAAATTGGATGGCAGCCTCTGGATTTGGGGTTCGGACGGAGGTTGGCGAAATGCCCCCACCCAAGTAGGTTCAGCCAAGGACTGGAAGTCAGTGTCGGGGGGTGATGGTCATAACATGGCACTCAAAAACGACGGCACCCTTTGGGCATGGGGATGGAATGGTTACGGCCAACTTGGCCTTGGCGATACCACAAGCAGGAACGTTCCCGTCCGCGTGGGTTCAGCAAATGACTGGAGTGCGGTGTCGGGAAATGGCGATCGTACGCTTGCCATCAAAACTGACGGCAGCCTTTGGGCATGGGGAAGAAATGATTACGGCCAGCTTGGCTTTGGCGACACCACAAGCAGGAACGTTCCCGTCCGCGTGGGTTCAGCAAATGACTGGGCGGCAGTGTCGGTTGGTGATTTTCACACACTTGCTGTCAAGTCCGATGGCAGCGTCTGGGCGTGGGGAAGAAATCAAGAAGGCCAACTCGGCGATGGCACAGGTGGGACTTTGGACGCTCCCGCCCGTGTGGATTTGTCCAAGGACTGGGCTGCGGTGTCGGCAGGTGGGTTTAGCACACTTGCCATCAAGACGGACGGTAGCCTCTGGGCTTGGGGAAGCAACAGTTGGGGCGAACTTGGCGATGGTACCCGCACAGATAGAATTACCCCGGTACAAATTGGGATGGCTAAAGACTGGGCTGCGGTGTCGGCAGGTGGGAATAGCACACGTGCCATCAAGACGGACGGCAGCCTCTGGGCTTGGGGAATAACTGAAATAGTTTCTGAAATATTTATTGGCGACGAGACCGATGAAATGTGGAGCGAAACCATGGAAATCGTTGCTAGGATGACTGCAAGTCAAACCCAAGTGGGTACCGCCAAGGAATGGAAATCCGTGTCGGCTGGGGCCCACACTCTTGCCATCAAAACTGATAACAGCCTTTGGGCTTGGGGGCAAAATTATTTCGGACAGCTTGGTATCGGCACCAGCGGGGAGGGTGCGTTTAGCAATACCCCTGTTCAAGTGGGCAGAGCGAAAGACTGGATAGCCGTGTCGGCGGGTGATCGGTATACGATTGCCCTTAAGACTGATGGCAGCCTTTGGGCATGGGGACGGAATAGAGATGGCCAACTCGGTGATGGCACCACAACAGACAGAAATGCACCCGTCCAAGTGGGTTCGGCGAAAAACTGGAAGGCCGTGTCGGCACACGCATCTGCGCTTGCTCTTAAAACTGACGGTACACTCTGGGGATGGGGAAAATATTATGGTACTAACACCCCCGTCCAAATGGATTCGGCAAAAGACTGGGCGGCAGTGTCGGCAGGCAATAACACGCTTGCACTCAAGACAGACGGCACACTCTGGACATGGCAATATTTGATGAACTCGTTCGGCGAACCCATCTTCTCACCCGTCCAGGTGGGTCCGGCCATGGACTGGGTAGCTGCGTCGTCAGGTACCCTCCATAATCTTGCCATCAAGGCCGATGGCAGCCTCTGGGCATTTGGGCAGAATGGAAACGGCCAGCTCGGCTTATCCCCAAATAAACACTCCCCAGTCCATGTGATAGGCGGCAGTGGCAATTATGGGACTACCGCAGATTATGGCACCGAAACAACCGTTTACAGGAATGAAATAAGCCAAACCCAACTTGAAGGGCCACTACCAGATTCCCATAGGCCACGTTCCGTCCATGTTTCTGCCTATGGCAATATGAGGGTGGCTGAATGGAGTTATGACCACGATAGGCTCTGCACCATCATAGAGAATAATAGCCTTGCGCGAATCATGGACATAAAAGATGGTTCCGCACACATGATAAACGTGGTGGTAAACCAGAACGCCATTTCCATGACCGTGGGCAACACAGAAAACCTAGCGTCCATAGCACCGCCCGACATGCCCCACGGTGCCGCAATTTGGACCAGCAGCAACGAGGCCGTAGCCAAGGTCTCAAGCGACGGCACAGTGACGGCTATTGCGCTAGGCACGGCCACCATCATCGCCACCGCACCCAACGGCAGAACGGCCACTTGGGTTGTGTACGTGCGATAGGGCCATTAAAGCAGATCAACAGTCTATTGAGCTTCTTGCAAAACTCGGCGGTACGTATGCTCCCGATGTTTTGCAAGTGGCTCTATTGTAAAAAGGGATTTTTGCCGATAGCATGAATTGATGGATATTTGAGCAAAGGAGACAAGATGCCGTTGTGCAACCCAAGCAAACTAGCTCAGATGGCGGCGTTCCTTCTCCATCGGTGTGGGCTTGAGTCAATGGAACACATAAAGCTAATGAAGCTGATGTACTTGGCAGACCGAGAATCTATTGACATCTACGGATTTTCCATTAGCGACGATGAGTACTGGTCAATGAAGAAGGGCCCCGTTTTGTCTTTAGCTCTTGATCTAATGAGTGGGTATGGCGACAAACTTCCCCAAGCCAAGTGGTGCGAGTGGGTTTCCGCCAAAGAAAATTATCGTGTCAGCCTTTGCAAGAAAATAGACCCAGAACACAATTTCAACGAACTCGCCAGCCAAGAGATTGATGTTATGGAGAAAGTAATTGACCAATTTGGGGAATATGATGTTTGGAGACTTGTTGATTACACTCATTGTTCATGCAAAGAATGGATTGATCCGGGAGAAAGCCGATTGCGGATAACTTTTAGGGCTATCTTAGAAGCATTGGGAAAATCCGAGTCTGTCATTGAAGCGATTTTGAAAAAACAAAAACGCATTGCAGCCATTCGCTATGGTCCATTGCCGTTTCCTATACCTTTTGTTCCTTTTCCGCCAGGAACCATCCCGTTGGAGATAGGACATATTACCCATGCCTGATGGCTATAGCGAAATCAACAGGGAAGCACTTTGGCGCAACTGGATTTCTGCCCAATTCAGCTACTTTAGAGTCGGTCGCAATTACCCTAATGCTTTAATGATAGATGAGCATTTTGTTGAAGGAATAGCCAACGAGTTGGCCAATAATGGTGTTCAAGACCACCTAGAAAACGTGGGAAGATTGATTTATAAAATTTGCGAAAAAAAGCCGGGGCCTATCAGCATTGAGCGTGATGAAGAACTTAGCAGAACCGATTATCAGCCAGATGTGTTTCTAAAAGACCCTCAATTTATCGAAGTCCACGAAAGATTCGGCGCCCATATTGGATTAGCGTTGATGCAAATTGAGGATCAAGACTACAGTCTGACTATAGAATTTGCAAAATGGCTTTGTTTTCGCAAACGAACCGAGAAAGATATAGTTCACCATTTGCAAGAGTTTTGAAAATATAGGTTGCGTCTAAGGTCAGTTCTAAAAAGGCTAGAGCGTAAGGTTCTCCGATTATTTGATGTGCTTAGTCGGGGAAAGGAGAATACACGATAGAGCCACTTGCAATAACAGTTCACGCAAAAACCATCAGAACTTGGTTGCTGAGAAGCATGCCTTTCGTCGTCAGCCGCAAGGATTCGCCATCTCTTTGCAGGAGTCCGCGCCCAAAAATTGGCTCGAGTTCGGTTTCCCAGTCGTCCACTAGGTCGGCGAGTTCCAATGCACTTGCCCTGCGGCGCAGTTCTTTCCAATTGATGCCTTGGTTCATTCTAAGGCCCAACATCCCAATTTCGGCCAGTGATTCTTTTGGCGACAAGATGCTTACTTCATGCTCGGTTTGTCCTTTTATCCACTCTGTCGGGCTTTCGTCTTCGATCCATCTGATGTTGCCGATGTTGCTGGCGGCGCTTGGCCCAAGGCCAAGGTAGGGGAGTTTTAGCCAGTAGCGGCAGTTGTGTGCCGACTCGCGCCCCGGAAAAGCAAAATTGCTTATTTCATAATGCGCTAGGCCAAGATTTGGCAGGGATTCAGACAGGGCTAGGTATGCGTCTGCGACAAGGCCCTCGTCGGGCAGTTCAATGCTGCCATTTTCCACCTGTGATTTGAGCGGACATTCTTTGTCAAGGTCTAGCATGTAGATGCTGAGGTGTTCGGTCCCGGCCTTTACCAATCGTCTTGCGTCGTCGAGTGCACGGCCTGGTGGTTGTCCTGGGGCTCCCAAAAGCAGGTCTGCGCTTATCCTAGTAAAGCCAGCGTTTTTGCAAGTAGCTATTGCCTCGAGGCCCTGCGCTGAATTATGTATGCGCCCTAGGCGCGTTAGCTGGTCATCGTCTAGCGACTGTACGCCAAGGCTTATCCTGTCCCACCCGCAACTTCTGGCGGCGTAGAGCCATGCTGGATTCAGTGTCCCGGGGTTTGCCTCTATGGTGGCCTCTGCAAGGTCGGATGCGTCAAATTCGCCGTGGATGGCGCGGCTGACGGCGTTTAATGATTCCAATGAAAGAACTGATGGAGTGCCGCCCCCCCAATACAGCGTTTCCAGCTTTGGCCTTTTTAGCAGCCGCCCCATTTGGGCAATGTCGCCCAGCAAGCGGGATATATAGAGAGGCTCCAGCAAAATATCTGTGCAGCTTGCAAACGAGCAATAGGAACACCTAGCGCGGCAGAATGGTGCGTGCAGGTAAAGCCCAAGCGGTTCTCCCGAATATTCTGCCGCGATGCTACTTTCAAGCTGCGGGGACAGGCTCAAGGGTCAACGACCAATTGTCGGATGGCCTTCCTTGTTCTGCTAACCTCCAGCGGGAAAGCCCATATCGGGGCGTACGGCTCTGCGGCTTCTTGCAGCGCTTCCGACTGGCTGCTTATCAGTTGAATGTTTGCCGGCTTTGCCTCAACGCCATCCCCAAGGTAGTTTGGAAGCATGGACAGCGCGAAATCCAGCCGCCTTGCCTGAGGCCCATATAGCGCGAAATTCAGCCCAAGGGCCGACAGCGCCAGCCCGGTTAGCCCACATGCCGTCCAGGCGAGGATTTTTGGCCTTTTGGCCAAGCTTTCGCAGGCCCACCACGCGAAGAGCGCAGAGATGGCCATAACTACAAAGGGCAGGGCCACCAAGGCCCACAGGCCGCTTCCCCAAAGCGCGTGGCGGACTACGGCTTTTACTGCGCCGTTCTGTCCTTTAGCGTCATTCGAGAGCCTGGCTTGGTGAAGCGCGTCTTCAACGCCGCGCCAATAGGCTACGGTACCCCTATCTAACACTGATTCTATTTTTAGCTTTAGCTCTTCGGGTGTCGGCTGGGTGTCGTCTTCGTCCGAATTTGCTCCCAAATCGAAATCCTGCGGCGTCGTGATTGAGATGATAGTTGCGTTTGACGGCGGCGGCGATGTGGTGTGGTGCGTCTTGCCAGCTTTGTCCTTCCATTGGTAGGTGGGCTTGGGGGGCTGGCTGGCGGGCCTTTGCTGCTGCACTGGGGCTTGTAGCGCTTGCGGGGCCGCATCTGCAGCATGGATCATCAGAAAAAGAGCGAGGTGAATCATTTGAACTTGTCGTCCAATATGTCACACCAGAAATGGATGACCATTATGTGGATTTCTTGAATTCGGGCAGTCACGTTGCTGGGGACGACTAGGCAGTCATCCATCATCTCTTTGAGTTTTCCGCCGTCTCTCCCCAGCAACCCAAGCGTTCCAATTCCCAGTTCCTTGGCTGTCTTGACGGCCTCGATGACGTTTTGGCTGTTCCCGCTCGTGCTGATGCCCACCAGCAAATCCCCTGGGCGGCCAATGGCCTCCACTTGGCGCGAAAATAGTTTGTCAAAGCCATAGTCGTTGCCAATGGCGGTGAGGGCGGACGTGTCGGTGGTTAGGGCTATGCCTGCCAGCGGCTTCCTCTCCGTGACAAAGCGGCCACTCAATTCTGCAGCAAAATGCTGGGCATCGGCTGCACTCCCGCCGTTTCCGCAGACCATTATCTTTGCTCCGCGCATCAGCCGCTCTGACATGTCAGACCCTTGGGAGACGATTTTGTCAATCGCGTCGGCAAAAAAACGGCTCTTTAGCTCAACGGATGCTTGGACGTGCTGAAGCAATATTTCTCTCATTTCAAAATGTTCCAATTGAATCAGGCCAAAAAAAAAATTATACGATAAAATGACAAAAGTTGTGGGAGAAAACCAGATGCATTGGCTTGGACGATTGGCGGAACAGCATATTTGGGCGGTTATTGTTGTCATTGCAGTCGGCCTGCTACTTCCTTGGCCGCTTCTGGCGGCACAAAGGGCTGGGAGGGGGATAAAGCCTTGGTGGACTACTAGCCGCTTTCTAGCGTGGGCTGGCGTTTTGGCTGCCGCCGTTGCGCTGATTACGGGAGAATTTTTGGCAAAAAATATGGGTCTGCTGGATGACGAGTGGATATTGAGGGGGCCGTGGTCTGACATAAGGATCCACCAATATTTTGGCGGGGCGGCCGTGTTTTTTGGAAGCCTTTGCCTTAGGTTTTCCTACCTCAAGAGAAAAGAACACCAAGGGCTGGGCGCCTTGGCTCTTTTGGCAGGGCTGCTTTGGACCATTTCTGCCTGCGGTGCGGGGGCATCCGGCATCAAACTGGCCCGCGAGAGCGCAGCCGAAGCCAAAGCTGCAGCAAAGCCGCAATCCAAGGAGGCCACAGGCACCGGCCAAGCGGATGGGGACGAAGTGATCTCAAATCAAAGAAACAGGCTGCTGAGAATACTTGATTACCCTTCCTTGGTTCCGATGCACCAAGAACCAGTTAGGAGCCCTGCCCACGGCAACAGATGGATAAGGGTGTGGGCAAGCCCAGAAGCGGCCGAGAGCTACGCAAGCGGCGGCCAGCTTCCAGAAGGGGCCTTGGTGGTTATGAGCAGCGTTGAAGACCGCTGGAGCCGCCCAGGTAACGAAATTGGGCCGCTCTATACACTAGAAGTGCTACCGGCTGGCCCAAGGGTTGGCATGTATTGGTCTTATGTCCCAGAGTCCAAGAGGGGCGAAGTGGGCGGGCTCAACCGGGTGTCCTGGAGAGAGCCAAACGAAAACTTGGCGAGCTGCGCCGAATGCCATGCAAATGGCATGGCCCCCGCAAACCTAAGAAACAGGAACAGGCCAAAGAAGCCAGAGGCAGAAACCCAGGCCGCCCAGCCAGCCCAGCCCCCGCCGACCCCGCAGCAGGAACCTCCGATAGGGCAGTAGAGCCTATTTCAGCCTATCGAACATTTGTGTGTTGAGGCTCCGATAGCCAAATTGACAATTGACAATGGACAATTGACAATTGTGGATGCGGGCCGCGCCCGCGCCGATTTTCTCAATCGGTATGGTGCTCGTTTTGTGAGGGCCTTCATGGTTTGGTGCGGAGTTATGGGCAGTGATGGTGGTTTTGCGATTTTCTAAATCATTACTGCGACATAGGTTCAAATGGGAAAAATTGTAAAAAATGCGGCAAGTTCGGGCCTAAAAGACGCGATGGATCAGTTGTGCCAGCGCTACCAAACAGAGGCGGCGCTTGTCGCAGACCCTATTTCGATACCCGCCAAATACCATAGTGCCATTGACAAAGAGCTTGCCTCATGGGTGGCCGCCCATCTGGCGTATGGCAGGGTTGCCCCCATGCTTCGCGCCATACGGAGAGCGCTGGAGCCTCTTGGGGAGAACCCCGCCAAATGGGTGAGGGGCAGCGATGAATCGGCCATCAGGGATTCGATGCAAAAATCCTTAGAGGGCTGGGTATGGCGCTTTCACACACTCGAAGACATGATCGGCTGGATCATTGCCTGGAAGCGTCTGGACGGCTCCACTGGAAACAAAGGTTTGGAGCCATTGCTCCTGCCTGCTGATGGCCTGTCAGCCGAGCAGCGCCTGTCTGGGTTGATAAACCATCTCCGCCAGAGCCTGCCAAGCACCATTGGGCTCCGATTCAATTTGCCAGATCCGCAGAGAGGCGCGGCGGCAAAGAGATGGAGGATGTTCCTGCGCTGGATGGCTAGGAAGGGCTGGCCAGATTTCGGGGTTTGGGAAAACTATCCGGCAGAGGCCCTAGTCATTCCCCTAGACACGCACGTCCACCGCATTTCCTTGATGTTGGGCCTATGCGCTAGGCGCGCCCAAGACCTTAAAACAGCTTTGGAAATTACAAATTCGCTAAAACAATTAGACCCAAAAGACCCTCTTAGGTATGACTTTGCCATAGCCCACGTCGGGATATTGAACGACTGCACCAGAAAGAAGGCGGGAAGCTGCGGGGATTGCTGTTTGGGCCCTTTTTGCAAAGGAAGAACAGTATGAAGCTTGGCAATGGTTGGATATAGCGCAGTTTGGCTAATGTTCGCCAAACACAACCCGCTTTTTCTAGCCCCCGTCTTTTCCCACACAGTCTTCCATCCACTTCAAGTACGGCGCAGAGGCTGCATCGGCTTTGATCATCAATATTTCAGGAACTTGGTAGGGGTGCAGTTCGGCTATCAGCTTGGACGCTTCTTCAAAGTGGCCCGCGCTGGTCTTTATCAGCATTTTGATTTCTTCGTCCAAGTGCGTGGAGCCTTCAAAGTGATAGTAGCTCTTTGTACCCGGGATCATGGTGACGCAGGCGGCGAGGCGGCGGTCAACCAAGGCGGCGGCTATTTTCATCGCCGATTCCTCGCTGCCGCAAGTGGTCATTATTATGCAAGCGTCTATCATGGCGACACCCCCGTTGCGCCAGAAATGCTTTGACGCGTAGGACGATTGTATAGCAGTTCAACCTATTGTAGGTTGAACTGCCATGTTGGGGAAAATGGCCAAGCAGTTGAAACTCTCAAGAACTGAATTGAATGACCTCGTTGACTGTGCGATGAGTGCTGAGGCATACATCGAAATACTGAAAGGACACGGCGACCTGTAACGCAGGGGCAATATTATTTATTTATACAATTGCGCCAAAATACTTCCATTGGCACTAACTAGCGCCTTGTAATAAAAGCCTAGCAAATTTACAATTCTTTAATTGGGGGCAACATGCTTCCAATCATTTTACCCAAGAGAGGCATTATGGTAGAAAACGTAAAGCAGTCCCTGCGCGAATCAAAAACTATGAGGTGGGTGGCCTTGGCCATCGTGTCCTTCACGATGCTGTGCGGCTATTACTTTGAAAAGGCGACGTCGGCTTTCAAGACCGCGCTAATAGACAACGCGGGGTGGACCAGCACGCAGTTCGGCTTCTTTAGGTGGTCTTACATGTGGCTGAACGTCTTTTGCGGGATGCTGGTGATAGGCGGTATAATCTTGGACAAAAAGGGCATCAGGTTCGCCGGTGTGATGGCCACTATCATCATGGTCTGCGGCGCAGGGCTGTGCGGCGTTGGCCTGTGGGGCGGCGTTCACTGGGGCTTCCCTGTGGCGACGCAACTTTGGGTGGCATCCTGCGGCTTCGCCATTTTCTGCATGGGCGATGAAATCGCCGGAATCACTGTATCCAAGACAATCGTCAAGTGGTTCAAGGGCAAAGAGATGGCACTGGCGATGGGCCTAGAAATGGCCGCCGCTAGGATGGGCACGGGCATCGCTATGGCGGTGGGCCTTCCAATAGCCTATAAATGGGGCGTACCCGCGCCAGTTCTCTTGGGCGTGGCGCTGCTGGCCGTCGGCATGTGCGGCTTCATCTTCTACACCAGGATGGACAAGCGGCTGGACGCCAGCGAACCCCCGCCGCCTGTCAACGCGAGCGGCGAAAACGAAGACGCTTTCAAGTTCTCCGACATCTTGGACATTATGAAGAACAAGGGTTTCTGGCTGATAGCCATTTTGTGCGTCCTATTCTATTCGGCAGTCTTCCCCTTCCTTGACTACGCGGTTGACTTGATGGTCAACAAGTACGGCTTGGATGGCAAATACGCTGGCTTAGTCCCCGCTCTGCTGCCCTTTGGCAACATATTATTGACGCCAGTCTTTGGTTCTATATACGACCGCAAGGGCAAGGGCGCAACCATCATGGCCATTGGCGCGGTGCTGCTCATCGTCGTCCACATAATTTTCTCTGTGCCAGCCTTGGCGCATTGGGGCTACGCCGTCTTTGCAGTTCTCGTCTTGGGCGTTGGCTTTTCGCTGGTGCCTTCGGCCATGTGGCCCAGTGTGCCCAAACTGATTCCGGAAAGACAATTGGGCACTGCATATGCCATGATCTTCTTCATTCAGAACATTGGCTTGGGCCTAGTGCCTCTGCTGATTGGCTGGGTGCTGGATCGCTACTGCGTGATCAGCGAGGTCGGGGCAGAGGTAACTAGGTACAACTACACCCTGCCGATGATGATATTCACGGTCTTTGGCATTTTGGCCTTGGGCGTGGCTATTATGCTCAAATCAACAGATCGCGCAAAGGGCTATGGCTTAGAGCTTCCAAACATCAAAAAGTGATAATTTGTTAATCAAAAATCATCCCGACCCCTTGGTTGGGATGATTTTTCTTGTTTTTTTCGCTTTTTATGCTATTCTATTTTTCTAACATGGTTAGCCAGTGGCGCCAGCCATCGGCTATTTGATGAACAACGGATACAATCCAAACACCAAGGGAGGCAAAATGGCCGCCGCACAGCACGATGACCGCATGAAGGCCCTGAATAGGGCCCTTTCAGACATAGAGCGCAACTTTGGCAAAGGCTCGGTGATGAAGCTGGGCGACAGGATGAACGCAGAGGGCATTGAAGTCATATCCACGGGTTCCATCGGCCTCGATTTCGCACTTGGCATTGGCGGGGTGCCAAAGGGCCGCATCGTTGAGATATATGGCGCAGAAGCCAGCGGGAAAACAACGCTGGCCCTGCACATCGTTGCCGAGGCCCAAAAAAAGGGTGGCTTGGCGGCATACATAGACGCAGAGCATGCGCTGGACCCGGACTACGCCAAAAAATTGGGCGTTGACGTTGAAAATCTGTTCATCAGCCAGCCCGACAGCGGCGAGCAGGCGCTTGAAATTTGTGACCAATTGGTGAAGAGCGGCGCACTGGACGTGATAGTGGTTGACTCCGTTGCCGCCCTTACTCCAAAGGCCGAGATTGATGGAGAGATGGGCGACGCGCACGTGGGACTGCAGGCCAGGCTGATGAGCCAAGCCCTTAGAAAGATGACGGCCACCATCAGCCGTAACAATGCCTGCGTGGTCTTTATCAATCAGATACGCATGAAAATTGGCGTGATGTTTGGCAACCCTGAGACCACGACGGGCGGCAACGCGCTCAAATTCTATTCATCGGTGCGGCTGGAAGTCCGCAGCGGCCAAAGCATCAAGGGGGGTACCGATGCACTGTCAGCCGGCAAGGATGACGATGGCGGCGTAGTGGGCAAAAAGACAAAGGTCAAGGTGGTCAAAAACAAAGTGGCCCCGCCCCTAAAGGTGGCCAACTTCGACATAGTATATGGCGAGGGCATCAGCCGCATGGGCGAGCTCATCGAGCTTGGCTCTAACTTGGAACTGATACAAAAAAGCGGCTCTTGGTATTCATATAAGGACAGCCGCCTTGGGCAGGGCCTAGAAAATGTCAAAAAACTGTTGGCCGACAACCCCGGACTGGCAGAAGAAATAGAGGGCCTAGTAAGGGCGAAGTTGGGAATTTGATGCAAGTTGGATAGCTACAATCAGTCTTCATCATCCTGCATGCCCAGGCTAAGGCCGCGCAGGTGGGCCGGCACTGGGCTGTTGCTGGACGCAGATCCGCTTGCGGCTTCGCTCTGGCGGCTTTGGGGCGCACCCCCGCTTGGCGTCGGGCGCTTCTGCGAGGCGCCTTGACCAAGTATCTGCGCGTGGACTTCGGCTGGCGCGAAACATTCCAATTCGCCCAATTCCTCGTTTGATGGGAATGTGGCGAACTGCAACCTTCTCGGCCCCCAAATGTCCACCTGATCACCCTTTAGCCGCTGTAACCTTGGCAGGGTCTGCCTCCAATATAGCCCCAAGGGCCTGCCCTTTGATGAGACGAATCCAACCAAGTCCGAGTCGGGCACCAGCGCGGGCTTTCCCTCAAGCCAAGTGGCAACGGTCAGCGTCCTTCCCTGCTTTGTCTGCACCATCCCTAGATGGCATGGCTCGCCGATGCCCATTTTTGCGAGCTCTGCAGCTTGGGCGGCATAAGCGGCCAAAGAGTCCGTTTGGCGAAACTCGCGCTGTGGCTGGATCATGGGGTGCGGCTCTTGCAGGCTCGCTGGCATCAGTTTGTTGCCCACCCATTGATACAATGTGGCAACCAACAATTCGCGCCCGCTTTCCTTTAGAGATTCCCCAACGGCTTCCACTAGCTTTGGCAGCAATACCTGCGGCGCGACCAACATGAGATCCTGCCTTGGGATGGCCACGAATGTGTTTTGGCCTGGGAAGAGTTGGCTCCAACAATCCGGCAGCAGAATGCGGCTGGCATCGAGGCCATCCCCAAAGTTCGAGCGGTATATGCCGCTTGCTTGGCGCATGTACGGCTTGTCCTTTGTCTTTTCTTCCAAGTGCTCCATCGCAATTGATTCGACCTCATCTTCCGAGATGTCCCAAAGCGTCAGCCATTCGGGCGGGACTGGCTTTCCATCAACCAGCAGCCGCTTGCAGAGGTTGTCGAAGCATGGGCGAAAATGGTATGGGTCGCGCTGGCCCTGCCAGACGGGAACTACTTGGGGCAGCAGCTCATATTGGGCGTCTCGCCATGCGGGCGGAAGCGGCAGCCCCTTGCTGTGCAGAGATGCCAAGGCATCGGCAAAAGCTTCCCTTTCGGGGACTTTGAACGAATCAAAAGTTGCCAGCAATTCATCATTGAGACAAGGCTCGTCGGCCGGGACGCCTCTAGCGTCAAGGAGTTCGGCCAAGGCGGGAAAGCGCTCTTCTTTCTGGCCAGAAAACAAACGTGAAAAAATGGACATAGCCAATCCAAACTGTCAAATGCCGCCCACGGACGCCCCGCAGCCGGCATGGAAAACTATTTATTGTGGATCAGTGCTTTTCAATGGGCTGGCAGACCTCTATGAGTACACCGCCCGTCTCTTTAGGGTGTATGAAGGCTATGCGGTTCCCGTGGGCGCCAAGGCGCGGGGCCTTGTCTATCATCTGGATGCCCTTATCCAAAAGTTCCTTAACCGCAGCGTCCACGTCGTCCACTTCAAAGGCCAAGTGGTGTATCCCGCCCTTTGGATTTTTTTCTAGGAATTTGGCTACGGCCGCATCGGGGGACGTGGGTTCTAGGTATTCCAGGTTGCTCTCGCCGATGGGGAAAAAGGCGACGCGGACTTTTTGGTCTGCCACTTCTTCGACGTGGTCGTGCTTCATTCCGAAGATGCGACCCAGCTTTTCAATCGCCTCTTGGTGAGTTGGCGTTGCGATGCCGAGATGGCTGATTTTTAGCAATTTCATTTGGGGCCTCCTTTTGGGCGGTTGGGGTGATTTGCCGCAGGCAGCAAAATGCACTGCGCCATGCGGCTATGCAATAACTATTATTCACTGTCCAGTGTCGCATTTTCAATATAAGTTGCCACTCTTTTTGGGCTGGTGATGTTTTGGCTGAATTCCGGGGGGCGAAGCGTTCCGCCCATGAACACGCGGGTGTTTCTAAAAACCATTTGGCTGTTCAGCGTTTCAAAGGCCGAAAAATGAAATTCCTTGGCCCCTGTGATGTCCCTTATTTTTTTGATGTTGCGCTCCCTCACTCCGCCGCCAGGCACAATGATTATCCGCCCTTTTGCCAGCCTTATCAGTTCGGCTATCAGCTCGGCCCCTTCAAAGCTGCTGGATTCTTGGCCGGAGGTCAGGATGCGCTCACAGCCCATAGAAATGATGGCCTCCATAGCTTCAAATGGATCACGCGCCATGTCGAAGGCGCGATGGAAGGTGACAGGAAGCGGCCTGGCCAGCTCCACCAACTTTGAAGTCCGCTCTACGTCTATGCCGCCGTCTGGTTTAAGGATTCCCACGACTATGCCATCCGCCCCAAGTTCTTTTGCAATCTTTGTGTCGTGCATCATCGCCTGAAACTCTGTCTCTGAGTAGCAAAAGTCCCCGCCCCTCGGTCTTATGATCACGAATAGCTTTGTGGCCTTGAGGGCCTTCCTGGCTTCTATGATCATGCCATAGCTGGGCGTTAGGCCACCCTCCATCAGCGCGGAGCATAGCTCTACGCGGTCTGCTCCCCCCTCTTGGGCCTTGGCGCAGGAGTCTGCGGAATCCAGACAAATTTCAAAAGATAGGCCATTTTTCATGTTCGCTCCAAGTTCTAAATCTCTTTGATTTAAAGCTCTTTGGGGGCCATCGGGGTTTCGCCCCCGAAGTGTTTTCGCACCATGCCCACCACCAGTCTTTGCGCCAAAATCCATCTCTCTTTTGCCCAAGCGACGGAAGAGTCGGCCCTCCACTCCTTGCCCAGTTCAAATAGCTCACCGCTGTCAATGTCGGTACCCAGCAGCAGCATTGGCACTTCAACGGGCACCATCGCGGCCAAGGTTTTCATCAGGCGCTTTGCCGACGTGCTATTTGATGGCAGGTGAAGTATTACCATGTGCGGCTCTTTTGCAAGCATTATGTCCAGCGATGCCTGACTGGGCTCTGAGTGAAAAAAGACCAGTCTTTCATCGGCCAGCAGCTTTCTGAGGGTCTTCTCTAAGTCTTCATCAGAAGTGACCACCAGCACCCTGCCCTCTTCCACTGCGCCGGACTCGCCCTCTTCGCCCTCTCCCAGCTTCCCCTTAGCTTCTTCCTGTTTCTTAAAAATCCAGTCAGAGAGCGGATCCAACATGGGAGAAGGCAGCTTGGGCATGAATTCAACTCCAAACGCCTTTGCGCTAAAATGGCGGACAATGGCACCAGTGTGGATTGTGACCACTTTTAGCGGTATAGACATCAAGATTTTGTCGCCTATTTTTATGTTTACCTGCCCGCCCTTGGAGCTCAGTTTGGCCCCCGTGGTGCTGATGTCCATAAGGGAAGTGGTGATGATTTCATTTAGTTGGGTGGTCAAGGTTACGACGATGTTGCCAACCCTGTCTAGCCGGAAGGCCTTGCGGTCGTCATTTTCAAAAAGATCCTTGGGCATCTCCAGCATCAGCGTCTTTACGCCATCGTGCATACCGAACCCAAGGATGTTTGCTGGGGCCTCCAAAAGATTGAACTTGTGGGGGAAGCGTATTTTAATGTCCATTGACCTAAGGGTGTTAAAGGCATCCCCTTTCCCTGTAGAAACGCGGACGTGGATTTCGTTTCCGTTCAGATGGACAAAATGCGACTCGAACCTAAGATAGGGAGTCACAAAGATGAGCATAGTCCTCTTGGCGCAGGCCGTTTCAAATATCTGACGAATTTCCTCTTTGCTCAGGTTTACTTTGAGCATTTGACCCCCAAGCAAAAATGCAATGACAAAATCATTATCGCACCCATAGCCCCAAATTATCCCTTGACTTCCATCGAAACCATTGGGCTTTCGCCCAAACCGAAATGCTTTCTAACCATGCCGACTATCAATCTTTGCACCAAATTCCCTCTGTCTTTTGCCCAAGCTATGGAGGAGGCGGCCTTCCATTCTTTGCTAAGTTCATAGAGCGCGCCGCTGTCAATGTCGGTACCCAACAGCAAAATTGGCACGCTGGGGGGCACCATGGCGGCAAGGGACTTCATCAGGCGCCTTTTTTCCATGTTGTTGGCCGGAAGGTGCAAAATAACCAAGTGCGGCATTTTTGCTAGGGTTACCTTCATGGCCGCCACAGATGGCTCTGCGTGCAAAAAAAGCACCTCGCTTGATAACAGCTTTCTCAGCGTCCCTTCTATTTCATCATCGGAAGTAACGATGAGCACCCTGCTCTCTTCCGACTTGCCCAGCATTTTTTGCATATCTGGGCCAGATTCGCCATTGTCGCTCTGATCTCGAAGAGCCAGCTTTCCTTTCTCCTCTTCCTGTTTCTTAAAAATCCAAGAAGAAAGCGGATCCAAGATGGAAGCGATGAGACCGGGCGCGTACTCAATGCCAAAGGCGCTTGCGTCCATGTGCCTTATGATTGCACCGGTGTTAATCGTGACTACATTTGGGATGGGGATGGTCAGCGAGATTCTGTCGCCCGCCTTTAGGGCCTTGTTCATCTGCCCCGCTTTGGAGCTCAGTTTGGCCCCCCTGGCGCTGACGTCCAATAGCGAAGCGCTGATGATTTCGTTTTTCGGCGTGCTTATTGTTGCAATGATGTTGCCGACCCTTTCGACCCTAAAGGCCTTGCGGTCATCGTTTTCGCAAAGCTCTTTGGGCAATTCCACCATAAGGGTTCTGGCGCCCTCGTGCGTCCCGAAATTAATAATTTTTGCGGGTGCCTCCAAAAAACTGTACCTGAACGGGAAGCGAAGCTTGAGGTCTTCACCCCGCAGGAAATAGATGGCGTCTCCCTTTCCCCTGGACACGCGGACGTGGATTTCGCTTCCAGACAAATAAACAAAATGCGACTCGAACCTTAGGTATGGCGTAACAAAGATGAGCATGGCCCTCTTGGCGCAGGCCAATTCAAAAATGTTGCGGATTTCATCCTTGTCGCGGATTACCTTAGGCATCTGGTTCCCAAGCTGGGGTGCAATAAGTAATCAAATTTCATGCCTATTGCCCACATCATGCCTCTACTTCTACCGGAGCCATTGGGCTTTCGCCCCTGCTATAGTATTTTCGCATAATGCCCTGCGCCAGGCGCTGTAAAAATGCTGACTTATTTGAGGTCCACAGCATGGAAGATATGGCCTTGCATTCCCTACCAAGCTGCATCAGTGAATCGCTGTCCATGCCAGTCCCCAGCAACAGGATCGGCACGTTTTCGGGTATCAACTCTGAAAGCGACCTAGCAAGCATGGCTTCTGCAAAATGGTCGTTGGCGACATGGAGGATTATCAGGCGCGGCCTTCTGGTCAGTGCATCATTCATCAGCACGCCAGCGGGGAGGATGCGACAATATTTCCACTTTTTGCCTAAGATGCCCTCGAGTTCTGAATCCAAGCCATCGTTCCGCGTCACCAAAAGAATTCCGACATTGTCAAGTTGATCTATTGCAGCGGCCCCGGCTTCGGCCATCGCGCCCAAGTCCGCATGATCCGACATACGCTCTCGCTCTATTTCCTTTTCCTTGAAAGCCCATCTGGATATGGGATCAATCACTGAAGACGGGATGTCAGAGCTAAATTCGACCCCAAGAGTCCGGTAGTCTCTATACCGAACAATGGCCGAAGAATTGAAGGAAAGGTCTTTTGGCAAAAAAAGCGACACCCTTATCCTTTCTTTCGCCCCGACTGCGTCATGGGGCAAATCCATTGACAGCACCAGTTTGGCACCTTCAACGCTTAGGTCGGCGACGGTGGCCCGCGCTTTGCGATTGTCCTTTAGCGTCAGGTCGGCGTAAGCATCCTTTAGGAACTTAATGCGCCGCGACCTGCGCCCGCCAGAAACGGATATGGAATGTGGCTTGGCGAATTTGATAGTTTTGGAGCCTTCAAATGTACCCAGCCCAATGAATCTAGTTGTGGCCTCTAAATGCTCCATCTTGCTTGGAAAGCGTAGGCTTAGCTCGCTGATGTTCAAAATATTTAGCGCGTCCTCGCCGCCAGACACAGTTTTGACATGGACTTCGTGGCCGTCAAAATGGACAAAGTTGGATTCAAACTTGAGATATGGCGTGATGATGACCAGCAGTTCCTTTTTGGCGCATGCTTCAAGCAGAAATTGGCGTATTTCATCCGGGTTCTTTATCGTCTTATTTGCCATGCTTGCCTCAGGCTACAATCAAATTATATGCGAATCAGACAGCTTTCGGCACTTCTAATTTACAGCGCACCAACGGGCAGGGACATCGGCCCTTGGATGCTCCATTTCCCAATTGGCCTTGGCTACATCCAAGCGATGTTGAAGAACAACGGCATTGCGTGCCACTTGGCGAACCTGTCGGGCATGGGATCGCAAAAGGTCGCCGAGTACATCAAAAAGAAGAATCCGAGAATAATAGGTCTGTCGCTTTTTACTTACAACAGGAAACGATGCTTCGAATTGGCGAAAATTGCAAGGGCGGCCTGCCCAAGTGCCATCATCTTGGCCGGCGGGCCGCACGCCACGCACCTGCCATCCGAGACATTCAAGAGCTGCAAAGAGCTGGACGCCATCGTCTGCGGCGAGGGCGAAGCCGCCATGTTGGAAATTGCCAAGCAGGTAGAGATAGGAAAGGACTGGAAAAAATCACCATCTCTCATATTTCGTGATGGCACAAAAACCCCAATGGCCGCGCCAATAGAGAACCTGGATTCTATCGGAATACCCATTGAACAATTTGAGGCGGATTTTCTTGAAGACCCGCAACATTTGAGCTACATCAGCACCAGCCGCGGCTGTCCGTCCGACTGCTCTTTTTGCAACACGCCAGAGTTTTGGGGCAAAAAAATTAGGTTCAGGTCTCCAGAATCGGTGATGCGCGAAATACAGACACTTTGGCAAAAGCACGGCCTGATCTATTTCAACTTCAGGGACGACACCTTCACCGCCAACGCGCAAAGAATTTTCAATATATGCAAAGCCATCGAAAAAAGTAGCATCAACCCGCTGTGGAGCTGCCAATCCAGAGTCAACATGATAGACGAAGAAAG
>JAITFL010000026.1 GCA_031281385.1 Holophagales bacterium | reverse complement strand
GGCCAGACACTGTCAGTCTTGACAAGATCCCGCCCTGCCCAAGCAGGTGCGGCTGCCCCACTACATCCGCCATGCTTGATGGGCGCATCCTTTCGGCCAAGGGAATCGCATCTGTGTTCGTGGCGTTCATCGTGTTCGTTAAACCCATCGTAGATTCGCGCAGAACAGCGTCCGCACATCTTTAGGTTACGCGAGCGGAACATTGTTGACAATCGAGCCACTTGCAAAACGGCAGTTTTGCAAGTCACCGGAGGTGTAGGCTGCGCCCGACCGGAGCAGGCTCTGGCGTGAAAGCATTGTAAACAGGCAAGTTATCAAATCCAGCCAGAGACAGCGGAAGGTCGGGAGCAGACGTAACTCCGAGTTTTGCAAGAAGCTCAATCAACAACCTTCTTGCAGCAATTACTCCACTTGGCCTAGTGGTATTATGTGGAATACCTTTGGAGTGCGGAGCATGTCCATCTACGTGAAAATCATACCTTTGATACTTATTGGCGTACTGCTCATTGCGTCTGCCCAGATCTGCATGAAAAAAGCTGTTGGCACGGCAGGCATGGAATGGAGCATCCCGGCTCTTTTTAAGTTGTTCACCCACCCATGGATGATCGCCTGCATGGGCTGCTACGCGCTTAGCATCCTACTGTGGGCGTGGACCATTAAGCAAGTGCCTCTCACCTTCGCCTTCCCTTTCTCTGCGCTTGGCTTTATTTGCGTTGCCCTGATGGCCAAGTTGCTGCTCGGCGAGGCCATACCCAAGATGCGCTGGGCCGCGTACGCGGTGATAATACTCGGTGTGTGCCTGCAGGCTTTCACGGGCGAAACAAAAACAGATGCTTCGGCCCCTGTCGCCAGTGACGATGCAGGGGACTAGGCCGCCGATATATCGGCGATAGCTTCCTCTATCTCCGCAGCCGCGTCTTCAACGTCTTTCTCCATTTTCGCCGCTTCTTGCGGATTCTCTGGTTCGTTGCCGCCTAGCGGATTCTTTCGCTTTAGCGTGGCGCGCGCCATTGACACGATGGCCCTCAGCCAGCCGATGATTTCTTCTTTGTTTGCGTCCACGCCACTGCTGTGGGCTTCTTTTGCCTTTAGAGCCAATTCCTTTGCTGTTTTTTTCAATTCATCGTCATGTTTTTGTTTTTCTGAATCACTTTGTTTTTCTTGTTCTTCTTGTTTTTCAGCCTCTTTTTGCGCTTTTTCGGCCTCGGCTGCGGCTTTTTCTGGGTTGGCCTCGGCCGCGCCATCGGCATCTGCTTCGTCCGCCCCGTCTGGTGCTTCTTCCGCGTCTGTAGCTTCTTTCACTCCCGCAGCCACTTCTGAATTTGCTGCGCCATCTGCGCTTTCAGCTTCTTTGTCTTTCGCTTCTTCGCCACCGGCAATATTTAAGCTTGGGGCGGAATCACCGCCACCGGAACCGCCGGATTCCGTCAGTGCCTTATACGCGGCGGCAAGTTCTTTGGCAACGCTTGCTGCTTCTTTGGCTATGTGTACAGCGGCGTGCTTGTCGCCCATGAGAAAGGCCGCCCTCATCCTTTCCACCAATATTTTCAGGCGATCTTTGAGTTCGCTTATTCTTTGGGCCGCAGCCTGTTTTTTGGACGCCTTTCTGGCTTCTGCAAACTGCTTGGCTTGGGCCTGTGTAGCGGCAATTTTTTCTTGGGCCTTCCTTCTTTTTTCGTCCTCTACCGCCTTGTCCTCAAGCATTTTTTTTGCTTCAGCGCTTAAAGAAAGCATCAATGGCTCTGCCGCCCTGCCTTTCGCGGAAGGGGCCGAAAGTGCAGAAAGCCCAGATGAAGCAGTGGCTTTAGAGGATTCATTTTTAGACGAAAGCGCAGCATAGACCTGCTGGCCTATTTTTATTGACAAAGAGACTTTGTTCGACATCTGCGCTCCAATGAAACATACCGAAATGGTATATTCTCCTTATCGGCAGGTTGGAGAGCAAAGTTTATACCAAATCGCGCTCATCACGGGAAATTGACAATAGGCCATTACCAAAGGACAATTGCAAATGCGCCAAAGGCGCAGCCATCCACATCACCCAAATAAGGTTTAAGGTTTGCCATGCGCTGCACATCAGGTCGGCCAGCAAAAGGCGGCACGCAATGAATAGCGAGCCAAGGGCATTTTTGGCCCTGCTGGGCGAAAAATTTGGGTATTGGGCAAAAAGCATGCACGCAAAGATTTTTCTTGCAATGGCCATGCTCACCTGCTTCCTTACCGTTGCCGCCGCCATCTCTGTCATCAGCGTTTTCAGCCGCTCTATCGAATCCTACAGCAAAGACGTTGCCATGAGAACTGCGTTGGGCGTTGCCGAAGAAATCAGGCTCATAGACCCTGGCCTAAAATACCGCCGAGAAACGGCTGAAATGCTGGCCGCCTGGACTAACCCCGAGAGCGTCCACCAGATTGACCTGCTGCGAGCGTCCAACGCAGAGGGCGAAGACTATATAGAAGTATGGGCCACTTCCAAGGATAGGCCAGAAGAAGTGCAGAAGGACGATTCCGAAATCCTCAAAGCGATTGAGGCCAATCGCGAAAGTGCAGAATTGCTAACGACACCCGCAGGCAAGGCCATCTGGCGGATATACATCCCAATTGTGGACAACTGGGCGGGAAGGCCAAAGGCCATATTAAGGGCGTATTGCAATCTGGACAGATGGAGCGTTGTCTGGAACAAAACCCTATCGCTGACCATGAAGACCATCCCATTTGTGTTGCTGGTCGAATTTGCGCTGCTGTGGGTGCTTACGTCCCATTTGGTCAGCCGCCCCATGAAAAAAATACTTGGAGCGATGAAACTCTTGGGCGAAGGGGACATATCGGCAAGGGCAAATTTGCGCGGCCAAGGAGAGCTAGAGCAGATTGCTGGGCATTTCGACGACATGGCCGCAGAGCTACAAAAAATCAGCCATGAGCGAGAGACCCTTCTAAATGAGATCAGGGGCTTCAATGCAACCTTGCAGCAGCGTGTTGAGTCCGCCCTTTCTGAAGTGCAGGCAAAGAATGACGAGCTAGAGCGCCTTATGGGGCGCATCTCCTTGCTTAGGGAGGAATTGAGCCAACAGGAGAGGCTGGCAGTGGCCGGCCAGTTGACGGCCGCCTTTGCCCACGAAGTTGGCACACCGCTCAACTTGGTCAGCGGCCATATACAGATTCTTCAGGGCGAGACTGGGATAGGTTCACAGCAAAAAGAAAGGCTGGACACGGTTATGGCCCAAATAGGGCGGGTCGGGGAAATAGTCAGGAAACTTACCGGCATGACGCGCCCGCTGGAACCCAAGAAGGAGCGCGTGGAATTCAAATCGGTGCTGAACGAGCTTCAACGTCTGTGGGTCCCCGCGTTCTCTGCTCGCGGCGTCCAGTTTGTGGCGCATGTCCCAAGCGTCTGCACGTTATTTGTTGACCGAAAACAGCTAGAGCAGCTCTTCATCAATTTGGTGAACAACTCACTGGACGCCATGCCCAGCGGCGGCGAACTTGTCCTGCGGGCCAACTTGGCCGAGCCAAGTGGATTCTACGAATTCGCGCTTTCCGACACGGGTTCTGGGATCCCCCCCGGCATCATCGGCAAGGCGTTCAAGCCCTTGGTCACTACCAAGCCAGAGGGCATGGGCACGGGCCTTGGTCTTTCGATATGCCGCGAGATAGTGAGAGCGCATGGAGGAGAAATCAGCCTCGAGAGCGAAGAGGGGCGCGGAACTACGGTTAAGTTCTTACTGCCAGCAGGGTGAGTATCAATGATTGCCAATTGTCGTTCGATTGGCGTTGAACGCGGCTAAGCCCCTTCGTCACTGGGTTCATCAAGTGCCAGCGGCATTTGTTTGCCATTTCCATTTGAAGCCCCACTCCCTATTTTTTTGCCCCCGCCTGCGTCAATTTTTTTTATTACGACATCAATCAAGCCTGCGGCCTCGTCGTATTCGCCGACAAGGATGTGCATCAGCATTTCTCGGACGGTGTTTCCAACTCCTTCGCTCTCCACAAAAGGCTGTAATTTTTTCACAGCCTCTTTGATTGCTGCGGGGTCCAAGTTGTCAATCGCAGCCTTCAGCATCGCCAATTCGGATTTTATCTCTGCTACGGCCGCTACAGCGCCGTTGGATTTGTTGCTATGGGCATCGAGGGCCTTGGCGATATTTACTAGCATTGTTTCTAAATCGGAAATGAATGTGCCATTTTGGCTTTGGATGTACTGCAGATCGTTTATCCGTCCCGCATTCTCAAGATTTTTTGCCGTCATGGAAAGATTCAGAGCGCCAATATTTGTCAGCGCACTCTTCAACGCATGCACGCAGATAACATACATTGAAATATCATCGGCGTTCAATGCTTTTTTGATTTCAGCCGATTTTTCTTTTCCGTCTTGCAAGAATATCCCAAGGGTCTGCAGGTATTTATTTGGTTCCCCGCCGACCCTCGCAACGCCTATTCTAGTGTCAATTCCTTCGATTTCGATGACTGCTGAGCTTCTGCGGTGCTTGGTTTTTAGCAGTGTCTTTTTCTGCTTTTCCTGCGGGATCCATCTTGACAAAATAATATCTAGCTTTGCCATCTCAATCGGTTTGGACAGGAAATCGTTGAACCCATTCTTTAAGAACATGTCCTTTGCCCCGATCACAGCATTTGCAGTAAGCGCCACGATTGGGAGGTTGCTGTAGTATGGGGTTTCCGAACCCATTCCCCTGATTCGCGCTGTCGCCTCAACGCCGTTCATTCCTGGCATCATGTGATCCATCAAGATCAAATCGTACTTCTTGGATACAATCGCCTGGATGGCTTCGGCCCCGCTCTTGGCAAGATCAACGGTTATTTCGTAAAGGGCCAACAGCCCCTTGGCGACATGCAGATTTGTTGAGACGTCGTCCACTATGAGCACAGTGGCTCTAGGTGCAGTAAAACTGGCCAGCGACCCTGCGTCCTCTTTGTAGGCGGACCCTGCGGCTTTTCCGTTCAGGACGTTCGCCACCGAGATGGAGTGCAGCGGCATAGACAATGTCTGCAAGTTATCTTCGGCTACAACTTCGCCGAATCTGGACATCAGCACCAGATGCGACCCAGTGTCGGGGGGAGGGATTATGCCCCTTATATCCTCGTATGCGTCCGATGCTATGAAAATAAATGGATAGTCGCGGGAGTCCAATTTTTCCTTCAATTGTCGCTTTGAGGAAACCAACGTACAAGGCACTTGCAGGCTCCTTAAGGCATAGGCGACGGAATCCGCGTACTGTTCGTCTGCTTCATACACGAGCGTGTGCTTTTCGCGGTAGTCTTGAACCGTTGCCAGCCTATCAGGTTTGTTTATGGCTTGGGAGATTGTCAACGTGAATGTGCTTCCCATGCCATACTGCGACTCCACTGTAATGTCTCCCCCCATGGCGATCGCGAGGCTCTTTGATATGGGGAGGCCGAGTCCCGTGCCCTCTATATACTTGTTTTTGTCCGCATCAACTTGGATAAAACTGTCAAAAATTTTGCTCAAGTTGTCCTTGTGGATGCCGCGGCCCGTGTCCTTCACGCCGACAGTTAAGTCAACGGTCTCATCGCCAATTATTTTTCCAATGATGGTAAATGTTACGCTTCCTCGCTCTGTATATTTGAAAGCATTGCTCAAAAGGTTGATCAATACTTGCCTCAATCTAATTTGGTCTCCTATCAGCTCGTTGGGGATGCGGCTGTCAATTTTAACGATGAACTTTATGTTTGATTCAAACGCGCGCATTCGGATGATGCTGATCACATCGTTAACCAGTGACGAAAAAGAGTATTTTCTGTTGATGATTTCCAGCTTGCCCGTTTCAATTTTAGAAAAATCCAAAATGTCGTTGATGATGGACAGTAGGTCGGCGCCGGCTTGCTTGATTGTCAGCACATATTCTCTGGCGGCACTTGGCAGGTTCTCGCGCATTGCCAGCTCTGCCATGCCAGTGATCGCGTTCATCGGAGTCCTAATTTCATGGCTCATCTTGGCGAGGAAGTCACTTTTGGCGCGCACGGAAGCCTCGGCCTTTTCTTTTTCGTACTTGGCGACCATGGCCTCTTCTTTGGCCTTTTGCACCTCTGCCACTTGATCTATGGCCCTTAGCACATTTTTAGAAAATTGGGCGATGTCATCCGGGTTTTGGAAGGCAGAAGGCATGGTCTGTTCACCAAGATTGCTCTTGGCCAGCCCATTGGCCGCCCTGCCCAGCTCTTCCAATGGGGAAGTTATGGACTTACTGGTGAAATTGAGTAGCATCCACGAAGCGACTACCGCCAAGGCAGCTATCCCAAGAACCACGGTGAAAGTCAGGTTTGCGATCCTATGGTTTTTGACCGCGTTTTCCCTAGAATTTGTAATATTTTTGTCTATTGCAAAATCACTGATATAAATAACTGTAGAATAGGCGAGATTAAAGTCTTCAAGGGAATTAATGGCCGCCGCTAGTTTTCCAGACTTGAGCGCATCAATGATAATTCTAATGTTTTTTATATAAAGATTCTCAAAAATAATCTTTAAATTCAGCATGTCCTGTCTTTCGCCAGGCGTGAAAATACTTGCGAATTGATCTTGGCGGGAATAGTATATTTCAACGCTATTATTCAGTGCAGTGATTTGCTCATTTAGCACTGTTTCTAATTCTGGCGTGAGATTGAAATCGTTCTGCGTGACTAAACTGTTGATGGTGGAATGAAGGCTTACATTAGTGGCGCGAACGTTTTTTAATGTTTCAACATTGTCAATAGTGACATTTTCGTTTTGCTGAATTTGAAAAAGTCCAAATAAACCGCCAAAACTTGGCAAAAAACAAAAAAGCATCATTACCAAAAAAGTGATACGCAGCTGAACTCTGATATTAGAAATACGCATGTGTCCCTCCATCAACTCTTCGAATTTTCGGGATTTGAAATAAACTTTTGACTGATTTCATTTAAGGCAGAGACAACGTCCTTTTTATTGGTTCCCCCTGCCAATTTTATTGCGTCCGCTAACATGAGGATGCATTCGCAGGCATTTGATGCGACTTGTGGAGGCCCATAGCCAAAATTGGTAAGGTAGGTGTCGCTCAGGTCTTTCATTGCAGGGTGCCCCTTGTAGTATTCCCTCCGTGCGGCCATCTGCTGCGGCGGGAGGGTTTGCGTCAGGAACGGCAGGCCGTCATTTTTTGCTTTTTCAAACAACTCGGCGGCAATAGCGCCTATCGGCGGCCCGATGACGGCCACTACGCCATTGTTTTTGTGTTCTTCGTACATTTGCAATGCGGTTTTTGGGTTGCCCTTGCCATCGAGGATAATCAAATCAAAATTCTTGCCCAAAACTCCGCCATCCTTGTTTATCGCCTTTTTGGCGATGAACGTGCCAAATGCGGAATGGATCCCCCATGTTGCGGATTCGGAGCCAGTAACAATAAAATCGTTGCTTATCGGGAAAACGGCTCCAATGGTAATAAGCTCTTCTTCCTCATTCCCAAAAAACATACAGCCGACCGTATGCATCGCAGTAGCGGTGACCAAAACTAGTGCCGCGATGGCCTTTGCATGCCTACCCAGTTTGTTAAATGTTTGCGCGATTCTCAACACTGTGTTCTCCTTTTGCTGGGGCCGGGTCATAATTCGTCCAACACGCTTTTGAATACTTCGATCAGGGCCGGGTCGAATTGGGTGCCGCTGGCGTCCACAATCATATTAACCGCTTTTTCTTTGGGGAATGCTTCTTTGTAGGGCCTCTCGGATATCAGCGCGTCATACACGTCCGCAACGGCCATCATCCTGCCTAGCAGAGGGATGCTCTCGCCCTTAAGCCTGTTTGGGTAGCCCTGCCCGTCCCATCTCTCGTGGTGGGACGCCGCAAAGATTTTCGCGTATTTCAAAAATTCCTGTTCCGACGTCGCCTCTTCTATGTCCGCAATGATTTGGGCACCTATGCTGGCGTGTTTTTTGATTTCTTCAAATTCTTCTGGAGTCAGCCTGCCAGGTTTTTGCAGGATGCTGTCCTTTATCCCAATTTTGCCGATGTCGTGCAGTTGCGAGGAGCGCAGCAAAAGATCCACGTCCCACCTAGAGGATTCTTTTTCATAGACTCCCAAATTTTTCATGCCGCGGATCAAGATGCCCAAATAGTGCTGCACCCTCTCTACATGGTCGCCCGTGGTGCCATCGCGCCGCTCTATCAGGTTGGCCACCGTTTTCAGCAAGCCGTCTTGTAGCTCGACGATGGCCTTTGTTTTTTCTTTGACCATCTCCCTCAATTTTTGGTTGAACTCGACCAGCTCGTTCTTCTGTGAAGCCAGCGAGAGATGGGCTTCTAGCCTTTTGAGCAGCAGCGGGGGGAAAAATGGCTTTGTTATGTAGTCTATGGCGCCCAGCGAAAAACCTTCGAACTCGCTGTCGCCGTCGGTTTTGGCCGTCAGGAAGATGACTGGAATTTGATTCGTCTCTGACTTTTCCTTTAGCTGCTTAATCACGTCGTATCCGCTCATGTCCGGCATTTCAACGTCCAGCAGGATCAAGTCGGGAATGTTCCTCTCCAAAACTTTCAGAAGCTTTTGGCCCGAGTTTAGCGTCAGCACGTCATAGTAGCCATCGAGCGCACTGGCCCCAACCGCCAAGTTGGTTGCGTCGTCGTCCACCATGAATACCGTTTGTCTGTCCTTGCTCATCGCTCCATCCAGTTGCTGGTGTTGTTCAGCCAATATGCACTTGGCTCTTTCGAGCTAGTCATTATGGACTGCCTTGGGTGCTCATGCCCCCCTCAAAATTAAATTATCCGCCAAACATCACAAGAATTGCAAAAAATATCATCTGTGCCACTAATTGCCCACAAAGGCTAAATAGCTGATATTGATGACACATATTGTTGATGTGAGCAAATGAACTACAAAACCGTCACTTTCCCGGCCTTAGAGGACATTCCAGCATTGCAACCTGCAGGGCCTCCTTGATAGCCAAAAGGGCTTTCTCCAAGTCCGCAGCCGTGTGCCTAGCGCTGATGTACCAGTGGTGGTAGGGCTGGATAAACAGCCCGCGGCGGATGGCCTGGGTGTAGAATTTTTCCCTGCGCTCCTTGTATGAATCATCAACCTTGTCGAACGTGAGGTATGGCATGGGGGGGATGCCGCTGACCGTGGCCGGAGCCCCCGTCTCTTTAACTATTTCTTCTAGGGCCTGTAAAAATGCCTCGCCTTTTTCCCAAACTAGGTCAATTATTTTGTCGCGCTGCAAGATTTCTAAGCACTTCATCGCGGCTGCCATCTCAAGGCTGTTGGGGAAAAATGTCGAACTGACGAACACTTTTTTTTCGCACACGTCCATGAATTTGGCCCTGCCCACCACTGCGCTTATTGGATAGCCGTTGGCCATTGCCTTGCCGAATGTGCTTAGGTCGGGCGTTACGCCGTAGTGCGCCTGGGCGCCTCCGAGGGCCACGCGGAACCCCGAGCGTATTTCGTCAAAAATGAGCAGCGCCCCATGTTTGTCGGCCAAGGCGCGCACGGACTGCAAATAGCCTGGGGGTGGCGCCATCACAGGCTTGGCCAAGGGGTGTCCGACGGGCGTTATGATTATCCCCGCGACGTCGCCCTTGTGGGCGTCCAGCTTTGCCTCTAGTTCGGCAAGATCCCCGTACTCAAACTCAACGGTTAGGTCTTGGACGCACTTGGGCACTCCGCCATGCACCTCGACGGCCCAGTCGTGCCAGCCGTGGTAGCCGCACCTGAATATGGTGTTTTTGTCGGTGCATCCGCGGGCGATCCTCACAGCAACGCTGGTGGCATCCGACCCAGTTTTTACCAAGATCACCTTTTCGGCGCTGGGGATAAGGTCTATCAGCTTTTGCTCCAGCTCGTTCTGTATTGGTTGCACCAGCGAAAAGCAGAAGCCCTTTTCCATCTGGCGTATCGCTGCATCGTTTATCTCGCCTTCATCGTAGCCCAAGATGATGGGCCCATAGGCGCAAAGCATGTCAATGTAGTCGTTCCCGTCAACGTCTATGATGTGTCCGCCATAGCCGCGTTCCAAAAATATGGGGTATTCGCCCGGTATGAAATTGTACGGGCGGCGTATCCCCATCATGCCGCCAGGGGACAGCTTCTGGGCCTCTTCGTACATCTGCATTGACTTGCTGAGGTTCAGCTTGGGCGCGGACTGCGGCATGGATGCCCTCCAGTGTGGAACTAGCGGTGCCAAAAAGTGGAGCTATGAAAGTTTGGGCCGGTCAGACGAACTTTTCTTCAAAGAATTTTCGCAGGCCCTCGTGTTCCCTTAACTCGGCAAGCGTAATTTCGGCATGGTCTTTTGAGTAGCCGTTGCCCACGATCATCAAAACGTCCTTGCCCACGCCCTCTGCCCCTAGTGCCGCCTTGCAGAAGTCGGTGGCCATGCTGAAAAAATAGACCGTGCCATCCTGTCGGCACGGCAGTATCGTGGCCATTTCAGTGTTTGGCACGTTCACGCAGTTGAACACTAGGTCGTACTCCTTGCCGCCGTTGGCTGCAAGCACTTTGTTAAGCAGTGCCATCGGATTGCCCGCGCTCTCGGCGATAACGTCGTGGCAAAGTTTCAGCGACCTAAGAACCGCCTCTTTTGCTGGCGAGTGGATGTGGGCAACCACCCTGCCCGTTGGACCCACGCGCTTCATGGCTTCATACGCCACCAGCATCCCGGATTTTCCGCTGCCGCCCAAGATCAGGACGCTCTGCCCAGGTTTGACCAGCCTAGCGGCTTGGGCGGGGGCTCCCGCAACGTCCAGCGCCGCCAAGGCCAAGCCCTCGTCCATGTCGGCGGGCAGCTTGGCATATACTCCCGATTCGAACAGAATCGCTTGCCCGTCAATCTCCACCCTTTCAATTTCCATGCGGATGTTGTTTATTTTATTGATCTTCAGCGGGGTTAGACTTAGGGACACAAGGGATGCCACCTTGTCACCCACTTTAAGGTCTCTGTCCTGCAGTGCGCTGCCTATCTTGGCCACCTTGCCTATGAACATGCCCCCCGATCCCGTCACTGGGTTCTGCATCTTGCCCCGCTGCGAAACGATGCTCAGTATTTGTTCCCCGATCTTTTTCGGGTCGCCGCCATTGGCATCTTTCAGTTGGGTAAAGCTGGCTGAATCAATATTGAGGGCTATCACGTCCAGCAATATTTCGTTGTCGTACAGCTTGGACATATCGTTGTCCAGCTTTTGAGCGGGCTGCGGCAGTCCGCCGGAAGGTTCTATCACTCTGTGGGAACCATACTTGCACCCTAGCGCCATTTGGGGCCTCCTTAATTATCTAATAACATTGTTCCACATGATGGCCGCCGAGGTCAACATGGCCCGCATACATGGGTGCGCCATGCAAGTTGCGTTCAACTCCTATTTGACAAAGACGGAATGCGCCTCGGCGTTGTTGGTACCATCGCTCAAGCGGTGGTGGGTAGCATTTATCCAAAGTGTAGCTATGCGCCTCCCTTGGACGTTCTCACTTCCAGCAACGTACACATCGCCGCCTGAAACTGTTACGGAAACGGCAAAGGCACTGTAGGTTCCATCGCTGAGGTGCTGGGGTGAGCCATTCTTCCATAGCGTTGCCACGGCGTATCCTTGCTCGTTGAATTCGTATCCAGCCACATACACATCACCACCTGACACAAAAACATCTTCTGCGTAGGCCCAGCGGCTACCATTGGTGAGCCTATGTGGGGAGCCGTTCTTCCAGATTACGGCCATGTCATTCAGCGTCCAGTGATATTCGTAGCCAACTGCATAAATGTCGGAACCCGACACGTAGAGCGCTCCAGCACAGGCCCCTAAACCCGACACTGGAAGCCTCATGGATGATGTACCCTTCCATAGTGTGGCGAAGCGCACCCCATTTTCATCCCTCTCAACGCCAGCCGCATATGCTTCGCCGCCCGATGTATGGACAGAAAAAGCTATGGAATCGGTTGATCTTTCAGAACCCAGCCGCTGGCGGAAGCCGTCCTTCCATAGCACGGCTTCCGCGCCGAACCGAGAGCGGTAGCTGAACAGAACAAGCGAGGCAGTTTCGCCGGAAATATCGGACGAGGCTCCATCATATCCAGACACATATACGTTTGAGCCAGACACCCGAACAGAAAGTGCCGCTGCGTTTGAGTATCCATCGCTCAATCTTTGCATCGCCCCATTTTTCCATAGTGCGGCTATGGTTTTCCCATGCTGCTGGGTAGAATATCCATCCCTTTGATAGCCCGCCGCATACACATCACTGCCCGACACATAGACCGAGCGCGCTTCGGCGTTGTTGCCACCCGCTCCTAGTCGCATCGCTGCGCCATTCCATATTGTAGCTAGGTGCGTCCCATCTGCATCTGCTTCCCAACCTGCCACATATACATTTGGGGGGGTTGCGTACTTTGCGCTCACTGTCACAATGCAGCTCGCCTGCTTCCCGCCATCCTGGGTTGTCGCGGTTATCGCCGCGCTGCCCGGGCTACGCGCCACAACTGTGCCGGCGTTCACCGAGGCAACGGAGTCATCGCTGCTGGCCCATGCCACGGACTTGTTGGTGGCGCTGGAGGGCGATACGGTTTCCACCAGCTTCGCCGTGCCGCCGACGGCAAGCGCCAGCGCAGCCTTGTCCAACGAAACGCTCGAAACGGGGACATGCGTTGCTACAACCGTCACGGCGCAGCTCGCCTGCTTGCCGCCATCCTGGGTTGTCGCGGTTATCGCCGCGCTGCCCGGGCTACGCGCCACAACTGTGCCGGCGTTCACCGAGGCAACGGAGTCATCGCTGCTGGCCCATGTCACGGACTTGTTGGTGGCGCTGGAGGGCGATACGGTTTCCACCAGCTTCGCCGTGCCGCCGACGGCTAGGACTATCGCTGTTTTGTCAAGCGACACATCGGTCACGCCAATGGTGGGCCTGCTGATGGTGCGATCCACGATGACATCTCCGCCACCGCAGACAGTAAGTACAAGCATCGTCGCAAGCAGCGCTGCATTTTTTAGGGTCTTATAGCTGGTGCATTTCTCCATAAGTTTCCGCGCCTATCGTCAGCCTTCCCGTCATGTGCCAACCGAAACGGTAGGTCATTCAAACCATTATTGTATCAGGCCAAGGCGCAAAAAATGCGAAAAGGCGTTGGCAGCGCGAGCAACAAATAATCTTGGCGGGGCTGACGGGACTCGAACCCGCGACCTATGGCGTGACAGGCCATCACTCTAACCAACTGAGCTACAGCCCCCTAAGACTTCAAAGCTAAATTTTCAAACAGTGGTGGGCGATGACGGACTCGAACCGCCGACATGTTGCGTGTAAAGCAACCGCTCTACCGGCTGAGCTAATCGCCCGCATCGCAGGATAATCATGTTCTCAGCAGAAACGCATAATGTCAAGCAAAAAAACCACCTTCGGCCTGGGGCGGCTATTTGGTTCAGCGACCGCGTCCAACTAGGTTTATGTGAAAAAAATCAAGGAATTGCTAAAGCGGAATAATTTTTTTCACCAACTTGCTTTACAAACGGCTAAAATATCTTTAGCGCAAAGACTCAAAGTGCTGCTTTTTGGTCTTGCGCTGAACATCCTACAATGAAACTGCGGGGGCAATGTGGTGCCAAGCGTGCTAGTTAGCCTTAGAACAGCGATACTGCTGGCCGGGGATCCGTCCGGCGGCGGCATTCTAGATTCCCTGCCAGACCCCATGAGGCCAACTCTGTTTGAAGTCGGGTTCGTCATCATTCTCTTGGCCGTTTTGTACTTTTTCCTAAAATCGGCCTTCTTCCGCCCATTGATGAAGGTGATGGATGACAGGGAAGCCGAAATCCAAGCAGGGGCTCAAGCCAAGCTGGATGCTTCAAAGGCCATTGAGGCCCGCCAAGCGGACTATGCCGAAAAACTGAAAGAGCTGCGCACACAGGCATTTGAGCGCAGAAAGGCACTGGCCTCGGCGGTTTCGGACGAAAAAACTAAGCTGATAGATAAGGCCCGACAAGATGCGGCAGCAGTACGGAAAGACGCAACCGAGAAACTGGCCGCCCAAAGGGAGGCAGCCAAATCAGAGCTTATTGCCCAAGTGGATGCACTGGCCGAAAGCATGGCGCATCATTTGCTAAGTCAGGCGTGAAAAATGCAGAAATTGTTTAAAAGTTTCCTTTTTTTGGCAGCCACCATTGCGCTGGCAGCCCAGCACTCCGAGAGTTTGGCCGCCCAAGAGCATGGCGTAGCACAAACAAAAATTACCTCTAGCCAAGAGGCTGGCGATGCCGCAAAAAACGATGTTCATGCCACAGCCACAGCCGAGGCGCAAGAATCCAGCGGCCACCACGGGGAACCCGTTTTCCTCTTTGGAAAGCGATTAGGGCCGACTGCCCAGTTCATGCTGAAGCTGCTCAACGTCCTGATCTTCTGCGGGCTGCTCATTTGGATGCTCAAGGGCGTCCTTGGTGCCGCATTCAAGGCTAGGGCCAATGAGATAGAGACAAAGCTGGCCCAAAGCGAAAAAGACAGGGCCGAAGGCGAGGCGCAGATCCGCGAACTTGAAGCCAAGATGGCGGGGCTTCAAGCTGAGCTTGGAGGCATCATGGCCAAGGCCGAAGCCGACGCCGAAGCCGAAAAACAGCACATACTGGAGGCCGCAAGGCAAGAGGCGGAACAGATACTCGCCACTGCCCACTCGGAGATAGAATACCAAAGGCGGCTGGCCGAAAAAGA
The DNA here is from genome assembly GCA_031281385.1 of Holophagales bacterium. Next base: position 3,689 of record JAITFL010000026.1, on the reverse strand, counting down.
GCTGCGCGGACTAATCGCCAACCTAGCCGTTGAGGGCGCTGAAAAGCGCATACAGCAGCAAATGCAGGGCGAAAATGTCGCACGGGTTATGGATCTGGCCATAGAGCAAATTGGAGGTGCCGATTGAGCCAATTCTTAATCGCGCAGAGATACGCCAAGGCATTGCTGCAAATCGGCGAGAAGCAAAATACCGTCCAAGATCTGCAGCATGAGCTAAATTCAACGATCGGCCTAGTAAGGTCCCAGCCAGACCTTGAAAAGCTGTGCATGCACCCCTTGATCCCCCCAAGCAAAAAGGCGGCAGTGTTTGATGAAATCTTGGCCCATGCCGGAGCCGGCGAGACTGTCAGGCGGTTTTTTGTGGTGGTGGCAAAGGCGGCTAGGCTAAACTTGGTTTACGACTTGGCGACCGCCTTCAACGACCTTGTGGACGCGCACCAAGGGATCGTATCCGCAAAAGTCACTTCGGCGCAGCAGCTTTCGGAAGCGCAGACGCATAAGCTGGCCGAATCCTTTTCTAAGGTTTCTGGCAAGAGGGTGCGTTTTTTCATGCAGCAGGATCCAAGTCTGTTGGGCGGCCTGAAGGTTCAGGTTGGCTCAACCATTTACGATGCTTCTCTAAAGGGCAGGCTCCGCTTGCTCAAAGAAAAGCTGCTTTCAGCCTGATTTGTCAAGCAATCAGGTGCATTAGGTATTTTGGTGTTTCAGTTGTTTTTGGAGGTATGAATGGACATACGCGCGGAAGAAATTTCCCGCATCATCCGCAGCCAGATTGAGAGCTTCGATGCCCAAATGGACATAAGCGAAATCGGCACCATCATCAGCGTTGGCGATGGCATCGCCCGCGCCCACGGACTTGAAAAAGCCATGGCGGGCGAATTGCTTGAGCTGCCCCACAACGTGATGGGCCTAGCCTTCAACCTTGAGGAAGACAATGTGGGAATCATCCTGCTGGGCGAAGCCCACCTCATCAAGGAGGGCGACACCGTCAAGCGCACGGGGCGCATCATGAGCATCCCCGTGGGGCCCAACTTTATAGGGCGAGTCATAAACCCCCTTGGGCAGCCGCTGGATGACAAGGGCCCCATCGAGGCGGCTGCATTCTTCCCCATCGAGCGCATCGCCCCTTCTATAGTCGAACGCAAGAGCGTCAACCAGCCTGTGCAGACCGGGCTGAAGGCGATAGACGCGCTAATTCCCATTGGACGCGGACAGCGCGAGTTAATAATTGGCGACAGGCAGACCGGGAAAACCGCAGTCGCCCTAGACACAATCATCAACCAAAAAGATTCTGGGATCATCTGCATATATGTGGCCATCGGGCAAAAGAGGTCAACCGTGATGCAGGTGGTCAAGGCCCTAGAAGAACATGGGGCCATGAAGCACACCATCGTTGTCAGTGCCACTGCGTCAGAATCAGCGCCAATGCTTTATTTGGCACCATTCGCAGGGGCCGCGATGGGCGAGTACTTTATGTGGCATGGCACAAATGGGAAGCCGGCGGGGAAAGACAACCCAGGCCAAAACGCGCTTTGCATATATGACGACCTTTCCAAGCAGGCTGCCGCATACCGTGAAATTTCGCTTTTGATGAGGCGGCCCCCTGGGCGCGAGGCGTACCCGGGCGATGTCTTTTACCTTCACAGCCGCCTCCTAGAACGCGCCGCCAAACTTAGCCCCGAAAGAGGGGGCGGCTCCATGACCGCCCTGCCGATAATCGAAACGCAGGCGGGCGACATATCCGCGTACATCCCCACCAACGTCATCTCCATCACGGACGGCCAGCTATTCCTCGAGGCCGACTTGTTCAACTCAAACGTCCGCCCAGCGATCAACGTCGGCATATCCGTCAGCCGCGTCGGCGGCGCCGCCCAGCTAAAAGCCATGAAGCAGGTATCTGGCTCCCTAAAGCTGGATTTGGCCCAGTACCGCGAGCTTGCGGCTTTCAGCCAATTTGGTTCCGACTTGGACAAAGCCACTTTGGCCCAACTGAACCGCGGGCAGCGCATGGTTGAAATATTGAAGCAGCCGCAATATCAACCCATGCAGGTTGAGAAGCAAGTGATCATCATCTGGACCGCTTCTCACGGCTATTTGGACGACATCCCAGTTCCAGAGTTGCACCGCTTCGAGGCCGAGCTGTTTCCGTACTTGGACGCCCACGCCCCTGAGCTGTTGAAAAATATAAAAAATTCGGGCCAACTCCAAAAGGACGCAGAGGAACCCCTAAAGACGAATATACTGGCGTTCAAGGATCAATTCAAAACGACCTTGGCCGCGTCTGCCGGAGCCTAAAAGATGGCATCCCTCCAGGACATCCGCCGCCGAATCCGCTCGGTGAAAAACACCCAGCAGGTGACAAAGGCCATGAAGATGATTTCTGCAGTGAAGCTAAGGAAATCACAGGAACGCCTACTGTCCCTTAGGCCATTCGCCACCATGCTGCACGAAATGGTCGGGCGAGTGCTGGGCCGCTTCGAATCGGTTGACACAATACCGCACGATTCGCTCGCCCACGCATTTTTCTCGCCGCGGGAAGAAAAATGCATCCACATCGTGGTCATCGCCAGCGACAAGGGGCTGTGCGGCGGCTTCAACTCTGGCCTGCTAAAAGCCGCAGACGCATTTATTCGCCAGTGCCCAGGCCAAGTTACTGCCTGCGATGTCATAGGAAGGCGCGCCGCCGACTGGGCCCGAAAATCTGGCATCAAAACCAGTTTTGAAGCCAATTCGGCGAATCCAAGCGACTTCACGAAACTGGCCAGAGGCATAGCGGAAAGGGCATCAAAAGCGTACATTGCTGGCGAGATAGATGCGCTGTATTTGGTTTTCAACCGTTTCAATTCAGCGGTTTCCCAGTCTCCAATGGAGACAAAGGTATTCCCGCCCACAGAGAGGCCAGCCGGCGGCAGCGGCGGTGGAGTCGAGCACCTGCTCGAACCCGACCCCGAAACAGTTTTGCGGGAGCTTCTGCCCCACTACATAGAAAACGAAATTTTCCACGCGCTGCTGGAAAGCTTCACCAGCGAACACGCTGCCCGCATGGCCGCAATGGACAAAGCAACCAGCAACGCCGCCGACATGATAGACAGCCTGACGCTGCATATGAACAAGGTCCGCCAAGCCGCGATCACGAGCCAAATTATCGAGGTCGTGTCTGGCGCGGCCACTTCCTAAGCCCATTTGACTAGAGAGGTACCCTAAATGTCCAACGAAAACATCCAAGGCCGCGTCATAGCGATAGTAGGGCCTGCCGTTGACGTAGAGTTTGAAGGCAACTATCTGCCCGAAATTTACAACGCGCTTTTGACCGACATCGTTGATGCTTCAGGCAAAACGATCAGCGTTACGCTGGAAGTGCAGCAGCACTTGGGCGAGGGGCGCGTTCGCTGCGTCTCGATGCAGCCCACCGATGGCATGGTGAGGGGCCAGGTCGTCACAGATTCCAACGGCCCCATCAAAGTCCCTGTGGGCCCCGCCACCTTGGGGCGCATTATGAATGTGGTCGGCCACCCCGTGGACGAATTGGGCCCCATAAAGACCGACAAGTATTTGCCCATCCACCGCGAGGCGCCATCGTACGCAGAACTTTCCACCGGCAAGGAAGTGCTAGAAACGGGCATCAAGGTCATAGACCTTCTTCAGCCCTTCATGAAGGGCGGCAAGATCGGGCTGTTTGGCGGTGCTGG
>JAITFL010000092.1 GCA_031281385.1 Holophagales bacterium | reverse complement strand
TTCAAGCGTTCTGGCGGCGTGGCCAGAAATGTCCTAAACATAGGCGGTCAGGACATGAAGGCATTGCGCCTCTCTGAATGTGGCAAAGTGGTTGATTTCAAAATGAACGACAAATGCGCCGCTGGCACTGGCCGCTTCTTTGAACTGGCCGCAAGAGTCCTCGACACGCCCCTAGAAGACTTTGGCGCATTGAGCGCCTTGGCACAGGAGGACATTGAGATCAACAGCACCTGCGTGGTGTTTGCGGAAAGCGAAATCATATCCCTTATGGCGCGTGGAGCAAAGCGCGAGAGCATAATCAAGGCCCTGCATGGTTCTGTCGCCCGCAGAGCCATTGGACTGCTTGGAAGAGAGGGGGCGGTTGGTTCCCTGTGGCTAGACGGCGGCCCTGCACAAAACACAGGACTGATAGCCGCCTTTGAAGACGAGCTAATGGCCGAAGTCCGCGCACTGCTAGAGCCTCTTTACACGGTGGCCTATGGCGCGGCTGTTTCCCTAAAATAATGCAAATATAGAAACAAGATGGAACAAGAACGAGCCAGTGCGAAACAGTAGGCAAAAAAAAGCCAAAGTGACTGGCGTGAGGGCCTTGCGTATCCGTTTGCTTTAGCAAATGGATACCAATGCCAAGTTGCGTTCAGATGAGCACAACTTGGTACAAAATGGACGTAATCATCGGCTCGTTTTTGGTCGCCCTTTCATCTTGGCTGTGACGCATCGGTTCATAAATGGTTTTTGCGGATTTTGGAATTCCAAGTCAACACGATAATTCCCATTTTTGTGCAATATGAGATTTATGGCATTTGATCCCGGATCGGCAAAGGCATCAGCCACTTTCAATCCTTCCAGTTCCACCAGTTTTGTTTGCACTTAGGCAACTGCCCATCGTGGTCGGCGTAATGCACCGCCAAGCGATAGCAATATAGAGCGCATCGGTCAACGGTTGCGCCCTGCGCGGCGCAGTCCCTTGCATAAACTTCATCGGGGCTTTGGCCTTTTAGTGACGCGATGTTTGGATAGCCAGCGGCGATCAGGTGTTGCGACATATTCTTGCCGATGCCGGGAATTTTTAATAGGTCGGTCATAATTCCCTCTTCAAACAGCTTTTCACAAACCAAGGCTGTTGACCCAATCCGCAAGGCTTTCTTTGGTCTGTTGTCCATTAAGAACTTTGCCCTCTATTATGGTCGCGGAAGGGTTAACGCTGTCTTTCAGGTTAGCCACTGTCTGGCCCATGCCGCTGCTGCCAGAAGTGGCAAAGAGAATAATGGTCTTCCCCGCAAAGTCGTAGCTCTCTAGGAAAGTGTTTACGATAGTCGGCGCCACATACCACCAGATTGGAAAACCAATGAACACAACATCGTAGGCGGCGATGTTGGCATCTTTGTCGGCCAGCTCCGGGCGCGAGGATTTGTCGCCCATCTCTATGGAACTGCGGGATTGCTTGTTCTGCCAATCCAAGTCTGCTTTTGTGTATGGCACTTTGGGCTTGATTTCATACAGATCCGCGTTGGCCGTCTGCGCCAAACTCTCTGCCACGCTGCGCGTGAGGCCGCTCGTCGAAAAATAAGCCACCAGTTTTTTGCCCATCTGTTTGCCCTCCCACATTATCCATCGAGGTAATTGCAAAACCGCCATTCCAATGATGGAAGCCTCTTCAAAATGAGTGTCCCCATCTAAGAAAATCGGCGCGGCCATTGGCCGCATCCATCATTGTCAAAACGAAGGCGAGCGAAGGCAAAACGCCCAGACTGCCAAAACCTGCCAACGTGTTGCAACGGCCCACGTTGGGGTCTCGCGTATTCGGAGCGCAAGCGCAGAATACCGAGAATTGTTCATTGTCAATTGTCAATTTACCAAATGGAGTTTGGTAGCCCCAATATGCCAGAGTTTTACAAGAGGCTCTACATGTCATATTTTTTCTCTCTTTTTCCAAACCGCATTAATCCCCCCAAAGACATACTTGCGTATCTCGCCTGGGTCTTGGTACGTTTCGGCAAGGTATTTTTGGGTTTCCTCAGAACAAAAATCGCTGATTTGGGGAACGGTTATCTGCATAAGGCTGCATTCAACAATGAGGCGCGATTCCTCAAAAGACGTGTTGTGAAGCGGAGTTTCAATCGCGGTCAATTCGACCTCTTCCATTTTGTTGCTGTCCCTGCCGGATTCCCTACCCAAAAACATGAACTGTTCTCTGTATTTGTCGGGGAAATAGGAAAGCGTGTAAGATTGTTCCTTTTCTATCAGTTCAAGCGTATATCGCTTTGACGGGAATACGCACCAAGTCGCTGGCTTCCTGAACAGAAGGCCCATTCCGCCCCCGCTGGCTACCATCGAATTGTGTCTGCCTGGCGCACCCACGGTGACAACTGGAAATACCTTGCCCACCAAAGTAAATACATTGTCTGTAATCTCTTCTGGCAGTATCTGTTCAAAGATGTCTTCAAATTTCATTTTCGTTTCCTGGCTTTTGGTTTAATTAGCTCATAGCTGTTTTCGATCTGCCTAAACAGTTCGCCCTCCGGCACGTCCGAGCCGATGACTACCGTGTTCCAGTGCTGCTTGTTCATGTGGTAGGCCGGCATCACCCCTTTGAACACCTGGCGCAGGAAGTCTGCCTCGAATGGGTCGCACTTTAGGTTGGCGCAGAGCTTCCCGTCCATTTCAAAAATCAGCGCGAATGACTTTTTGTTGGCCCTGTGGCGCATCACCGTCCACGCGCCGGGGTCTGTGATTCCATCAAAGGGATAGTCCTCGTAGGCCCCAGGAAAGCTCAGGCAGAAGGCGATGAGTTTTTTTCGAGTCATGCGCCTCATTATAGCGCAAGCACAGTTATACCAAGTCGCGTTTCGATGAACGCAACTTGGTATAAGCAACTCCGTTGACTTGCAAAACTAGCGCTTTACAAGAAGCTCAAAAACTATAGCCTACCCTGACACAGAAGTACGCGGGTCGGCTGGGGTTGAACCCCACGTCCAGTTGCGTGCTTATTTCGCTGTTGATAGTGCGCCATTCGGTCAGCGCGTAGGTCAATTCAGCGCGCCACTTGGGGTTGAATTCATAGTGAAGCCCAACGCGCCAGCCAAATTTGACGCCCTTGTCGCCTTGGCTCGGATTGCCTGGTGCATCCACCAAATCCACGTTCCAGACGTGCATGGAAGGACCCGTCGAAATTGACACGGGCAGGCCCTTGAACGGCGTATATATAATGTCGCAGCCGCCATAGATGCCCATCAGGTCGTAAATCTCGGGGTGTTCTTCCGTGGGCTTGTCGCCCAGGATTTTGACCATGCCGAAATTGGGGCGGATGGCCACCTTTGTCGCCTGTGGGTGTTTGAACAGAATGCCAAACTCGCCATTGAATGCGCCCAGGCCGCCCCAAGTCTTTTGGGTCATGTCGTGGGCGTGTCCGCTGGCCAAGCTGAAGCCGGCTGCAAGGCTGAACTTATAGTTGTAATCGCCATCGTCTGCAAGCAGCATCGGCGAAGACACAAATAGCGCGGTTGCCAGAAGTCTCATTGTTTTCATGTTTCGCTCCTATCCTAGAACCGTAGTCCAGTTTGCACGCTAAAAGAGCGTCCGCTCTGGCGGGAAACGTACAAATTGTTTAAGCGCGATACGGTGTCGTAATAAGCCAGCCAGACGCCTGGATCGGCCGGCCCAGACCCTCCGTATGGGAATGCCACATTTGTAGTAGAGTTTCCCGTCAACTGTTTGGGTATGGTCACGCCCTGCGGGCTAGACGTGCTGAACCAAGGGCCTATGCCGCGATGATTAAAGGGATTGTTGATGACTATGGTTGACAGCCAAGAGATATTTCTGGCCAGAGGCACAGTGAGCAAATAGCGCATTGACAAGTACCATTCATCTTGGCTGGTTGACATGAGGTTGATCGGAATGCTCAAATTGCTGCCGAATCCACTTGTTCCAGCAGTATTTGGCCTGCTGCCGCCGGAGGTGCCGACAATCAACTGGCTGTACCTTGGGTCGAATTCAACAGGGAAGCCAAAATTGTAGGTGAAAGAATCCCTGTAAGGCGAGCCGCTGGCGTAGTTGCCCGTGAAAGAGACGGAGGATTTGATTTTGCCGGAGGAAATGTCAAAGAGCAAATAGAACTTGATGTAGTGTTCGCGGCCATTCAAGACGCTGGGAGCCCACACATCGCGTGACCCCACCGTCCAGTCCCAATAGGAAGCAAAGTTCATCCCCGGCGCGTCGCCGATGTCGTTTGCAGCGTCCGTGGTACCAGGTACGTTTGACATCAGGCGGCTGAATGTGTAACTGCCGCCGGTCGTAAACCTTTTGTGGATAGGATAGTCCCATTCCAGTTCTAAGCTGGTGTACTTTCTGGAATAGCCTTCGTTGTTTCTCATGTAGCGCCTGATGTTCAACTGGCCCAATTGGCCGTTGGCAAGAGTGGGCTGGAACATCTCGCTTGGCTCTGGGTGGAAATCAAAGTCGTTTATCCATGTGCGATAGACAAATGTGGCCCTCCAATACCCCCCGCCAAACAAATTGCGGCGGAAACCCGCCTGAATTTCTGTGGAGATGGGCGCCTTCCAGCTTGGGTCAACCCGGTACATCATCCCGCCATAAAGAGTTTGTGGCCCTATCTCTCCATAGTTATCTATGTTCATCAATTCTTCTCGTGTCACCAAGTATGGATTGCCCCTTGATCCATCTGGGTTGGGCCTATTCCAGTACCTCCGCTGGGTGTTGGAGCCTGGCGATTCTATCATGGGCCTGAATGTGCCGGTCGGTATCTGGGAGTGGAACTGCCCCCAGGAAACGTTCACCAAGCGGCTCTGGTCGCCGTGGATGTCCCATTTGTATTCAAACCTGAGCGTTGGCTGGGTATAGCCAACAGCTTTAGTGCCGCCATCAACCAACTCGAAATTGTCAATGCGGAGTCCACCTTGGATGCTATGATGGTCGTTGATTGACCAGAGGTCGTTTATGTAATACGACGTCATGTTGGTCAGAAATTCGCCAGAAGACTCTCCAAATCGCTGTTGAACCATGGGGTAGCGGGGGTCGGCGTTGCCTAGAAGCGGATGCACGCGGTTGGGATAAGTGGTGGGGGCGTAGACGGGCATGTCTCTTATTTTGTACTTTGCAACGCCCCAAGGGCTGATGTCACTGAGCCACGCCTTAGTCACGTCGTACACGATAAAATGATCAGCGTAAGCCGATGGAGCGGCAGATGGGTTGCCCAGGCTGTTCCAAATGTCGCCCGGTCCCAAATTGCGCGCGATGTGGCCTGGAGAATAAAACTGCAGCATGGGGCCGGCGGGCGATTTTTGCCAGTTGTAACTGTCGCGCTGAAAGCCAAGATCAATGATGTGACTACCCTTGCTGGTGTTCAAAAAGTGCTGGTAGTTTAGCACTGTCGCCGTGTTGCCGCCCGCCCCTTCGCTGGATGGCGCTGACCATGGGCCGTTGTGCGTCCAGTAGTAATAGTCGGCTTGAGGATTGTAAAAATTTGTGGGGTCTTCCAGCCACTGATTCTGGCTCTGTCTGGCATCTGCTTCCACTATCCCGTTTGCATAATAATTATTGGGATCGTTGGGGTCTGGAGTGAGATTCCTAGATATGTATGAATTTACGGTGTAAGTGCGAATAGGAGTGGGATTGGCCATGCCGAACCCATTCTCGTTGTAAATATAAGTTTTGCCGTAACGGACTTCCAAAACACCATAACTGCCTATGACACCTTTATACGTAGTACTCCATGCGCGAGTGCCATTTATGGCCCTGTCCCACGGTTCGCCCCTTGTGGATGTACCTTGCCCACCATTCGTGCTTATGGCATCTCTCTGGGAATAGTTCCATTCAATTTGGTGCGATGACGTAATCTGGGCAATAGCAGAAAATTGATTGTTTTTGCTGTATGAAGTCGTGGGTATTAAGCGATCGTAGGGGTCGTTGCCGGTGTACATCTCGGCTTTTCTGATCACGTCCCCATAGCCAGGCAGGTTCGGGTTGGTTTGCATAAAGTACGTGCCGACAGAATCTTCGGGTCTCCCAAACGTCCCATCGCCATTGTCGAACCACCTGATGTAGGCGTTTCTAGATGAGTAGGTGGTAGGCGTCAAGTTGGCCCCGTATGCAAAAGTGATATGGTCTTTCCAGATGGGCCCTTTGATGGTCACCTCATAGCTTCTGGTCAGATCATCGGTCGTCCTCCATCCCGTGGGATTTTCAATGGTGCCGTCGCGCCTGGGGTAATTGGTGTAACCGTTCACACCCCAGTTGTTGCGGCCCACATTCGCCCTCAATGTGCCTGTGAATGTGTTGGAACCCTTGGATGTGACCATCGTGATGATTCCGCCGTCGCTGTTCCCATACCGCGAGTTGATCGGGGACTGTATGACGGCAACAGATTCGATGAGGTCGGACATGTTGAAGGTGTTGGCTATGTAGCCCCTGTACTGCTCTGTGACGGTCATCCCATCTACAAGGGCTTTGGTAGAGTGCCCCGTGCCGCCGCGTATCCGCAAATTTCCGCTAGTGGTCAGGTCGTTTGT
>JAITFL010000086.1 GCA_031281385.1 Holophagales bacterium | reverse complement strand
GGAAAGCACCAGCGCAGGATACAGAGAGAGAGAACCCGACCCGCCATCGGAGTCATCGCCCGCCGTACTGCCCATGATCCGCAAAGCGCTGGACAGCCACGAGATCATGGAATACCTATCTGACTGCGAGTTCAGGTTGGACGCCAGCACCGCCAAGCACGGCGACACATACCGCCTCTTCGTGGACGACTACCCCACCGACATGGCGATTGTATTCAAGGCTGGCCGCAGCACTGTCGGCAACAAGAGCCACCCCAGCCCCGCCGACGCCGCCAAGGCCATCTGCGACGCCCTGCTTGCAAGGATAAGGGCGGGAAGCAGACGCTAGTGACCGTCCTAATATCAGGTACAAGTTACAAGATGAAAACCGTTGCTATAAATTGAGATTAGCCATCAATCGGCCAGTTCGTCCTAGCGGCCCACGAGCAATATCCCACATCTATCCGCATCATTGGTTCTATAATCAAAATTTGGGGGATTTTGAGTGACAGCACAGGGCCAAGACACGGAAAATGCCGCCAAGCCATGCCATCTCCGGCTGGCGAGGGTCGGCGCTGTGTCTGGGCGCACGGCGATAGAAGTGCATGGCGCGGTGTTTGGGGGCAAGGAGTTGGCAATTGCTGGCGGACCCTGCGGCGTGGAGTCGAGGGATCAGGTGTTCGCCGTCGCCCGCTGCATCGCGGAAATGGGCATCAGGCTGTTCAGGGCAGGGGCCTACAAGCCGCGGACCAGCCCAGATAGTTTTCAGGGCCTTGGCACCGATGGCCTAGACATTCTGGCCGACGCAAGGCGGGAATTCGATTTGGGCATCGTGACGGAAGCAACGGAACTGGAATCTTTTTCGGACGTCGAGAGGGTGGCCGACCTCGTACAGATAGGTGCGCGCAACATGCAGAACTTTGCGCTGCTGCGGCGGGCGGGCAGGTGCGAAAAGCCCATTTTGCTGAAAAGAGGGCAGGGGGCCACACTGGAAGAATGGCTATGGGCGGCGGAGTATGTCCTTTCTGAGGGCAATGCAAGGGTAATCCTTTGCGAAAGGGGAATACGCACATGGTCTAGCCATGCAAGGTACACTTTTGATGTAAGTGCAATTCCCGCAGCTAAGTTATTGAGCCATCTGCCAGTTATCGCAGACCCGAGCCATGCCGCCGGCAGGAGGGACTTGGTTATCCCCTGTGCGCTGGCAGGAGTGGCCGCGGGTGCCGATGGGCTATTGGTGGAGACGCACTGCGAACCCTCGACGGCGCTTTCAGACGGCCAACAGGCACTGCTGCCGAATGAATTTCATGCGCTCATCGGCAAGGCGAATGGAATAAGAAAGGCCCTGCGGGATTCGGACGCCAATTCTGCGCTTTGATTTTTGGCTTTGTCGAAAACCAACCCGATAGCTTCATTAGCTGGGCTCGACAACGGCAAGGCTTTCCTTTTTTTCCCTAATGTCCATAAAAATTGCCAGGGCGTACAGAATCGCGCCTGAAACTATCATGCTGTCGGCAATGTTGAATATCCAGTACTCCCAAGAGCCAAACCAGAAGTCGAGAAAATCCACTACGTGCCCTCTCATCAGGCGATCAAGGCCATTGCCCAACGCGCCGCCCAATATCAGGCCCAGGGCCGTGCGCTGGATATTGGAGACGCCATCTTTAAGGAATTCCCAACCGAAGTAGCCCAACGCCCCAAGGCCAGCGGCCAGCAAGAGCGGGGTTCGGACCCAAGGGTTTGCGTCCTGCATGATCCCAAAAATAGCACCCGAGTTGAAACTGGGCTTTAAGTAGAAAAAATCCCTGATGATTTCTATCTGCTGGCCTGGCCTCAACGATTTGAGCACCCATGCTTTTGATGCTAAATCCAGCGCTGCCGCCGCCAGAGGAATGATCAGCCATTTCAGTTTATTGATCATAAAATTCAGCCCCATTATTTTCCATTTTGCCCATGTTGAACAGTTGCAAAGCACCTGGGACACAGATCCGCGTCTTCGCCGCTCCCTGCGCCGCCAGAATGGCTCCAGCAGCGCGGGCAGCGTGTGCCGCCATGCGGCTCTATAGCCACGTTCAATGCTTCGCCCTTGGTTAGTTCGATGCCAGAGACTACAAACAAATCCTCCAGTTTTTCGCCCAATGAGTTCAATACCTGAATATCTGGCTCGGGCAGCGTCAAGCGCACGTGCGCGTCTAGGCTTGTCCCGATGGCCTTTGAAGCGCGGTGGGGTTCCATCGCGGCTTGCACAGCCTCGCGGATTTCCCAGAACCTATGCCAGTTCTCCAACACCGGTTCATCCCCTACTTTTGGGAAGCGCTGTTCAAAAACCGATTTTTCGACGCCCGGCAAAAATTCCCATGCCTCGTCGGCCGTAAAGCTGATTATAGGGGACAGCAGCACGCACAGACCACGCGCCAGCTCCCAACAGACCGACCTGCACGATTGGCGCCTTGCGGACGTGGCACCGTCGCAGTACAGACGGTCTTTGATGATTTCAAAATACCTGCCGGACAAGTCCAACTGGCAGAAACTTAGCATGGCCTGAGTGGCGGCGATAAAATTGAAGGCCCTGTATTCTTGTATAACTTTTTTGGCCAAGTGGCAGAAACTATTCCATATCCATTGATCCAGCGGACCCCATTTTTCTTGTGGGGCAGAGTCTTTTGCGGGGTCATATCCGTCAAGCGCCCCCAGCATGAAGCGGATTGTGTTCCGCAATTTTCTGTAAGCGTCCGAATTGCGCTCCAATATCTCTTTGGAGATGCTTATGTCGTTGTGGTAGTCGCCGCTTGCCACCCACAGGCGGAGTATGTCCGCGCCCATGGTCTTGATGATTTCATCTGGGGTGAGGGCGTTGCCCTTGGATTTGGACATTTTTTGAAATTCGGTGTCCAGTATGAATCCGTGGGTTATAACTGTGTCATAGGGCTTTTTGCCGCTGACGGCCAAGTTGAATAGCAGTGAGCTATGGAACCAGCCCCTGTGCTGGTCGGAGCCTTCTAGGTAAATGAACTTGCCATAGTCGCTGGGGCGCACCTCTGGGTGGGTCTCGGCGACGATGGTGGCAGATACGCCAGAATCTATCCATACGTCCAAGATGTCCGTCTCTTTTTGGAATTCGCGAGATCCGCACTTGGTGCAGACAGAATTTGGCGGCAGCAGTTCCTCTACTTCGATGCCGCTCCACGCTTCGATGCCGCCCGCTTCTATGGCCTTTGCGGCCTTGTCGAAAATGGAAGCGTGAATCAGCGGCTCGCCGCACTCGACGCACCTGAGCACGGTTATGGGGGTGCCCCATGCCCTCTGCCTAGAGATGCACCAGTCTGGCCGGTTGGCTATCATCGGGTGGATGCGGTTTTTGCCGATGGCGGGAACCCAGTCGGTGCCCTCCACGCCTTCGATCCCCATCTCCCTAAGGCTCTTGCCGTCTTGCAGGTGGTCGTCCATCGTTATGAACCACTGCTCCGTTGCGCGGAAAAAAATGGGGGTCTTTGTCCGCCAGCAGTGGGGGTAGCTGTGCTGCAACTTCTCTTCGTGCAGCAGGGAGCCATTTTTTCTAAGCCTCTCTACTATCAACGGATTCGAGTCAAATATGTTCATGCCTTCCAGCTCGGGATCGTTTGCCGCGGCGCCAAAGCGCCCGTCCGCGCCAACGAGCTGCAATAGGCCCAAGTGGTTCGCCGAGTTGAAGTCGTCCACGCCATGGTCGGGGGCCGTGTGTACCAAGCCGGTGCCGGTGTCTTGGGTTACATAGTCAGCCAGCAGCACTAGGCTGTCCCTGTCTATCCAAGCGTGCCTGGCCTTTAGGCCGCTGAATGTTTCCCCCTTGCGGACTTCTAGCGTCCGCAGCGCGTGGCCCACCTTGGCTTGGAAATCTTCCACCAAGGACGTCGCCACAATGTAGTGGCGGCCATTTCCCTCTAAGATGGCGTATTCCATGCGAGGATGCATGGCGATGGCTAGATTGCTGGGCAAGGTCCAAGGCGTCGTTGTCCAAATGGGCAGGTACAGCGGGGCAGGGAGGCCAAACTTGGCCGCTTCTTCTTTTGGCACGGGGAAGGCGACCGTGATGGCAAAGCTGGTTTTGTCGGCATATTCGACTTCGGCTTCCGCCAGCGCAGTGCGGGCGCCGTAGCTCCAATGGACCACCTTCAGCTTGCGCCTGACGATGCCCCGCTGGAACAATTTTCCCAGCAGCCTGACCACTTCTGCTTCATAGGGGGGGGCCATTGTTATGTATGGCTCCTGCCATGCGCCCAGCACGCCCAAGCGTTGGAAGCCCGCGCTCTGCACGTCCACCCATTTTTGGGCGTAGGCCCTGCATTTGGCCAAAAAGTCCGCCCTGCTGATTTCCCGCCTTTTCGGCCCCAGTTCCTTTTCGACCGCGTGTTCTATCGGCAGGCCGTGGCAGTCCCAACCTGGGACGTATGGGGACTCGTACCCGTCCAGCCACAGGCTTTTAACCACTATGTCCTTTAGTATCTTGTTCATGGAGTGGCCCATGTGGATGGCGCCATTGGCATACGGGGGGCCATCGTGGAGTATCCTCCTGCCCCTGCCCAAGCCCTTTTCGTTGTCCGCCCTTCGCGTTGCCTCTATCTTTTGGTAAATGCCTTCCGCCTTCCATTTTTCCAGCCGCTTTGGCTCGCGCTGCGGCAGGTCGGCCTTCATCGGGAAGCCTGTCTTTGGCAGGAAAACCGAGTATTTTTTCTTTTCCAAATCAGTCATGGCGCCCTCGTGCGCAACTATTTAGCCGGAACGCGCCCAAGCGCCCCGAAACACAAACTGCAATTGTATCATGGAGCAACGCAACTTGGTATTAGTATCTTTATTCGAGGCCACAAATTGCGATCCTTTGATGCCTATCCCTCTTCTGATGGATAATCCTCCACCGGCCCGCGCATTGCCTCTTCTTCCCTGATTTTCGAGAACAGTTCTTCCATTCTGTTTCCATCGTCAACCGAGCCATCGAGGTAGAAGCGCAACTCTGGTATGCGGCGCAGGGACAGGCGCTTGGCTAAGTGGGAGCGCAGAAAGCCCGCTGCCCGTGTTAGGGCCTTTTGAGTGCGCTCCGCTTGACCTTTCTCGCCAAGGACCGTGAAATAGACCTTTGCTAGGCTGCGGTCTCCCGTGAGCCTTACAGCCGTGAGTGTGACAAAACCCAAGTCAGGGTCTTTTAGGTTCCTCTGGACTAAATTTGCAAGCAGGAACTGTATCTGATCTTCTAACTGCTCTGGTCTCAGCATGTATGGCTCCTAGTTAAATAATCATCTACATTTTTTGCCAAGACTCAGTACCCACAAAGGATATAAGCCTCGCGATACCATTGGCGGTTGTGCTGTGGGCTTTATAGGCCGCCCACGCTACGCTTTTCTCTTTCACCACACTACTAAATATCGTTTCAGCCATAGAACATGGCCACGCTGGGGGCAAGCCCATGCTGGGAATCAACTGGCTTAGTGGTGGTTATTCCTCTTCGGTGGCGTCTAGGTCTCTGGTTCTGCTGGCTTGGCGCCGTCCCTGTTTTTTGTGTGCCTGTGTCTCCAGCTTGTCTATCGCTTGGGCAAGGCTTTGGTACATGTCATCGGTCTCGGCGCTGGCCATGAACGAGCCCGTTTTGGATTTGAGCAGGATGTCCGCTTGGTGGCGGTGCTTTTCGATGCTCAGGGTTGTGTGAATGTCAATGATGTCGTCAATGTACGTGGACATTTTGCCAAGCCTCTCCTCGGCGTATTGTCTAAGGCTGTCCGTTATCTCAACGTGCCTGCCGGTAAAGTGTATCTGCATTGTTCACTCCAAAAATGGGGCCACACGGCCCAAAAACAACAAAAAATAACACATAGATGCCAAATGCTTTTCTCGGCGCTTCTTGGGCCAAGCATTGCGGGCTTGCCCTGCCAGAGGTGGGTCTTATGGCCAGGGGCCATTTTCATCGCCGCCTGCGCTGGGAGGCCGATGGTATTTTCATTTCCTCTCGATACTTGTTGACGGTGCGCCTGGCGACCTTGATGCCGTCCCTTTCGATGACCTTGGCGATGGCCTCGTCGGACAGTGGCTTGGCGGTGTCTTCCGCCTGAATTATCGCTTTTATGCGGTGCTTGACCACAGTGGCCGATACATCGTCGCCGCCGGAACTTCCAAGGCTCGAGCTAAAAAAGAAGTTCAGGTCGAATAGGCCCTGGGGCGTGTGGATGGTTTTGGCTTTGACAACGCGGGATATTGTTGACTCGTGGAAACCCGTTGCCTCTGCAACGTCCCTAAGCACCATTGGGCGCAACTTTTGGATCCCGTGTTCCAAAAAATCCTTTTGCATCGAGGCGATGCTAGAAGCGACCTTTAGCACGGTTCTGTTCCTGTCTTCCACCCCTCTGATGAAGTCGCGGGCCGACCTGTATTTTTCCCTCATGTAGTCCTTGTCGGCCTTGTCTTTACATTCGCTGAGGAAATTCTGGTAGTTTTGGTGGACCCTCAAGGGCGGTATGCCCTCATCGTTCAAGTATGCCCGCCAAGTTCCGTCTTCGCCCTTCAGCACGACCACGTCCGGCTTGATGACCCTTTCGCTTTCGGGGTCAAAGGCGCGGCCAGGCGATGGGTTAAGGTGCTTGAGGCGATTCATTGCTTCGGCAAGGTCTTCTTCCGTGCAGTCTAGGGCCTTTCTCAGCTTTACGCTGTCCCTTTGGCCCAAAAGCTCTGTATGGTCTTTGATGATGCGCACGGCAAGGTCGTCGGGTTCGGCCCCGGCGTGCCTTAGCTGGACCAGCAGGCTTTCTTGGACATTGAAGCAGGCTACGCCCGATGGGTCAAACTCCTGCAATATGTCAATCAGCTCGGGAATCTTGGCGACTTCGATGCCCAATTCTGCCGCCAGTTGTTCTCTGTTGGTTTCAACGTTGCTGTCTGGGTCGAGGCGGAAAAAGCCCTTTGGGTCAATGTGGTCAATCAGGGCTTCCAAGAGAGGCCCCCTGGGGTCGTCTTCGGAAATTGCCTCGTAAAGCTGTGAAAGAAGATGCTCGTGCAGCGTCACGGAGCTTGTGATGCGGTCTTCCCAGCTAGTCTTGTCTTCGTCCGGCAGGTTGCTGGTGCGGGGAAGGTCTATGTCCCAAGCGTTTTCGGCGCCCATTTCTGTCTCTTGAACTTGGGCGACGCCCTCGCTGGTGAACTTTTCGATGTCGTCCGGGTTCATTTCCTGGGCAGATTCGATGAGGGGGCCAAGGTCAACCGATTCTGTGCCTTCGGGCACTTCGACCCCATCAGCGATGGGAGTCTCGTCCAGCACTTCGGATTCCCTTCCTTCCTCTAGGTCTCCAGCCGTAGGTACTTCTGACAAATCGTCCGGGACTTCCAGCAGGGGGTTTTTCTCCAACTCCTCTTCGATGGTCTGCGAAAGCTCTTGGATGTTCATTTGCCAAAGCTTCAGTTTTAGCTGCATGGCGGGAGTCAGAGCAATCGTTGTGCCCAGCCTCACGCTCGGCGTTTGTGAAATGTTGTGGCCTAGATTCGCCATTAGTCCAACCCCTCAGCAATGGGAGCCTCACCCAGCACTTTGGATTCCCTTCCTTCCATCAGGTCTCCGGCCGTGGGGGCTTCGGAAAAATAGTCCTGGACTTCCAGCACAGGGTTTTTCTCTAACTCCTCTTCGATGGTCCGCGAAAGCTCTTGGAGGCTCGGCTTCCAGAGCTTCAGTTTTTGCTGCATGGCGGGAGTCAGAACAATCATTGTGCCCAGCCTCACGCTCGGCGTTTGTGAAATGTTGTGGCCTAGATTCGCCATTAGTCCAACCTGAATCTTTCCCCAAGGTAAATGCGCCTGATGTCTGGATCTTCCGCTATCTCGGTGGGGCTCCCATGCTTCAGGATCGTTCCATCAGACAAAATGTACGCCCGATGAGCAATTTGCAGTGTCTCGCGGACGTTGTG
>JAITFL010000021.1 GCA_031281385.1 Holophagales bacterium | reverse complement strand
GGATTGTGTGCCGTAAAAAAATCTGGCTTGCGGGCATCTACAATCACCAAGCTGAACAGGTCGCGCCACTTCATCCCGTTGGGCAGGTATGGGTCAAATGCAATGGCCATCATTGCGCTTGTGTATGTCCAATCAGAATTTGTCACTAGAAATAACTTTTTGCCAGCATAAAATTGATCCAGCAGGGCCAGAGGCGTTTCCGGGTGGATGGCCAGATACTTGGAAGGGTCTCGCATGATCTCTGGCTTCATGCGCCCATCGGCGTGCTGGGCGTCCACCATGTCCCTCACTTTATTGTATAGCTCCATGTAGCCTATCTGCCTTGGCAGAAGGCCCTTGTCCAAAAGGTCAACCAGTTGGGAATATATGCTGCCCTCCGAAAGGGAGAAGAGGGTGTTGAGAAAAACCCACCTTGGCTCTTCAATGTCAACTATCTCTCTTGCATAGACTGCCCTTTGTTCTTCAAACTCCAGCAGCCTAGTCCCATGCGCCGCTTTCTTGATGAAGCCGAACCTGTTTGCCTTTACGATGTTGCCCAATTCGATGTCTATCACAAGCCCTCTGGCCACCATGTCGGTGTTAAAGCGCAGACCTTCTACTGGCCAGCCCATCGCCTGAAAGCCCTCTAGCGCGTGCGCGAAGATCAGGCTTTCGACCATTTCGGTCTGATAGTCAACAAGCGTGTAGTCCATGTCGTAGCCTATGGCCTTGAGTGTGCGGAAGTTGAGTGTCCTATTGCAGAACACCCGGTGGCAGGGGGTCAATTGGTTGTCTGGCTGCATGCGCCTCTCTTTCTAGAATCGAATGTCATACGTATTCATGCGGCAACCACCATTGTCAATTGTCCATTGTCCATTGTCAATTTTCAGTTTCGTGGAAGAATGATGGATTTTGCAATATGCCCAATCGATAGCATGAGGATATAAACTAGGTACATGGCGCGAGTGGCATTTTTCATTTCAGGCACCGGCGGAAATGCCCTTAACCTGCTCACGGCTTGCAGGGAAGGGGCAGTCCCTGCGGAACCTGTCTTGGCAATTTCTAGTTCCGCATCGGCAGCGGGCGTTGATAGGCTCAGAGCCGTTGGGTTGGAGGTTGTCGTTGTTGAAAGAAAGTCATTTGCTTCCGATGAATCTTTTAGCGATGAATGTTTTTCGCACTGCGAGAGGCGCGATGTGGATATTGTCTGTCTCTGCGGGTTCCTGAAAAAACTCTCAATTCCAGATAAATGGACTGGCAGGGTATTGAACATCCACCCTGGGCCGCTGCCACAATTTGGCGGCGCGGGCATGTACGGGCATTTTGTGCATGAGGCTGTTCTAGCGGCGGGTGCCACGACTAGCGGAGCGACGGTGCATCTTGCCGACAATGAATATGACCACGGCCAAACATTGGCGTTTCAGCCAGTCATGGTATTGAACGGTGATACGCCTGAATCGCTGCAAAAGAGGGTGTATGAGGCAGAAATGAGGCTGTACCCCGCTGTGCTGCGCGAATATATTGTCAACCATTCTCACAAAGGAAACGCATCATGCAAAAACTAAGGGTGGCGGTGTGCGGCGTCGGCAGCTTGGGCCAGCACCATGCAAGAGTGGCCGCAGCATCGGAGATGGCGGAGCTAGTTGCAGTTGTTGACACGAATGAGGACAGGGGGAAGGAGATAGCCGCGAAGTGCAATACTTCCTGGGCACCAGATTTGGGGGCAGTGCTGCAAAGCGTTGACGCGGTGCAGGTTGCGGCGCCAACGGGAGCGCATTTGGACGTTGGCGCCCAAGTGCTGGAATCGGGGAAACATCTGCTTATGGAAAAGCCACTGGCGGCAAACCTTGGGCAGGGCAGGGAACTGCTGGAGCTATTCAACAAGAAGAAAGCTAAAAATCCGCAGTTGATAGGCGCGGTGGGGCATCTGGAAAGGTACAACCCCGCCGTGGTAGCGCTGCGGACTTCGGAAATGCGTCCACGTTTTGCAGAGGCGATAAGGGTTTCGCCTTTTCCCATGAGGAGCCTTGAAGTAGATGTGGTCATGGACTTGATGATCCACGATTTGGACTTATTGCTCTCGCTCTTCAAGAGCAAGCCCAACAGCGTCGAGGCCGTAGGTGTGCCAGTACTGACGCCATTCCCCGACATCGTGAATGCCAGGCTCAAGTTCAACGGCGGTGGCTTTGCCACAGTAACGGCCAGCCGCGTCGCTAGAAAAAAAGAGAGGATGCTGCGGATATTCGGCGATGGAGAGTACGCCGCGCTGGACTTTGCAGAACAAAAGCTGGAGCGGCTGAAACTGCTGAAAACACCCGATGGCCCTCAAGTCGTGCCAGATTCTGCCGAAATTGCAAAGGACGAACCACTGAGGCTGGAACTCGAAGCCTTTTATAGTGCTTGTCTCGGCCAAGGCACAGACGTGGTCTCTTTCCAAGAGGCGTTTGAAGCCATGGAAGTGGCAGACCAGGTGCAAAAGGCCATAGCCGCAAGCCTTGCCGAGGCTGGGTTTCAAGCGTAATTGCAACTTGGAACTCATAAACTTCACCAATGTTTTTCGACCTCGCATCCCTGACCAAGCCGCTGGTGACGGCTCCGCTGGTGTTTGAACACTTGGACTTGGACAGGGACTGGGCGCAAGAGCTTGGCTTCAAAGACTGGCCTGGGGCAATCACGCCTCGCCTGTTGTTGTCACACGCGGCTGGCATGCCGCCTTGGCTCCCGTACACGGGGGAGCCTGTCGCTAAACAGTTGGCGAATTTCCAAGCGTGGGGGCGCCATCCGTTACTTAAAAAGGCCGCTTGGGGGGAGAGTACGTATTCAGATATTGGTTTCAGATTGTTGGCGGAGATATTGGAGATTGCCGCAGGGCGGGACTGGACGGCGATGGGCGAAGAATTGTCGGGGCTCAATGCCGCGCCTTGGGCGGAATGTCCAATTTCCATGCCGCCCGGCGCAGATATGGACGCTTGGGGCTTGGCGACCGATGCGCCCTTTCCCCCGCAGCGTCCCTCGCTGCCGCACGATGCGAATGCGAGGGCCGGGATGAAGGGCCACGCTGGGTTTGGGGCCACTGCAAAATTGGCGGCCAGTTGGCTGGAGAAATGGAACAAAAAATATCCCGCGCTCATGGCCATTGAAACGAATAAATCAAACGATGGGCAGCTTTGGGGCCTTGGGCTACAAAGGCTGAAGGGAGGGCAGGGCAGCTTTGCAGAGCTCTTGGAGCGCTCGGCGACAAAGGGACTTCGCGTGATAGCCGATGAAGGAACGGAAGATCCGTTGCCCGCGCCGCCGCACGTTCCCGCCGCTCCTTCCGAGTGGTGGTTCCACCTTGGCTACACCGGCCCCGCACTATTCGTCAGGCCCAGCGACAGTGCCTGCATCCTGCTGCTGTGCAACAGACTGAACAGCAAATCCCAACTGCTCAACGTTGAGGAATTGAGGGCGAGGAGGTGGCAACTGTTGGAAAGGCATGTGGAAACACTTAGAAGATAAACTGGTGGGGGCAAGGTTAAGCGGAGTCATCTCCCGCCAGAATCGCCACATTGGAACCAGTGTCCAAGCATCAGCACTTACCATGCTTTAATATAAAATAGCTATTGCTGGCATGCCCCAAGAGGCTCTGTGCATAAAACATTTCATCTTCTTTCTTCATTAAAACTCACTGTCGCGCTGCTGATCTTGCTCATGGTCGGCCTGATGGCAGGTACGCTCGTGGAATCCCAGATGGGCCATGGGGCTGCCGTTGCATCGGTCTATGGCTCTTGGTGGTTCGGCCTGCTCTTGGCGCTTATTGCTGTCAACCTGTCATCGTCCTTGGCGCGTTCTTTACCGATCACCAAGGGGCGGCTAGGCTTTGCCCTTGTCCATGTATCGCTTTTGCTCATTATCGTTGGGGCGGGCATTACGCGCTTTTGCAAAGTCGAGGGGACGCTGCTGCTGT
>JAITFL010000141.1 GCA_031281385.1 Holophagales bacterium | reverse complement strand
GGCTTTTCTGATCACGTCCCCATAACCCGGCAGGCTCGGATTGGTTTGCATAAAGTATGTGCCGACAGAATCTTCGGGCCTCCCAAATGTCCCATCGCCATTGTCGAACCACCTGATGTAGGCGTTTCTAGATGAGTAGGTAGTGGGCGTCAGGTTGGCCCCATACGCAAAAGTGATACGGTCTTTCCAGATAGGGCCTTTGATGGTCACTTCGTAGCTTCTAGTCAGATCATCGGTTGTTCTCCAGCCCGTAGGATTTTCAATGGTGCCGTCGCGCCTGGGGTAATTGGTGTAATTGTTCACGCCCCAGTTGTTGCGGCTCACGTTGACCCTGAGCGTACCAGTGAATGTGTTGGAACCCTTGGACGTCACCATTGTAATAATGCCGCCGTCACTGTTCCCATACCGCGAGTTGATCGGGGACTGTATAACAGAAACGGATTCGATGAGGTCGGACATGTTAAAGGTGTTGGCGATGTAACCCCTGTACTGCTCCGTGACGGTCATCCCGTCCACAAGGGCTTTGGTAGAGTGCCCCGTGCCGCCGCGTATCCGCAAATTTCCGCTAGTGGTCAGGTCGTTTGTGCTGATGCCTGGCGCCAGCCTGCCCAAGGCGGCCAGCCCCCTGCCCGTAATGGCCTCCAAGTATTCCGACGTAAAACTGGTCTGGACAACCGTGTCGGTCTTGTCAACCTGGGCGTTTCTGGCCGTGGTTATTTCAACAGTTGCCTCTTGGACGTTTATGCTGGTCAGCTTGGTGCTGGCGTTAGACGTCTGGCCGGCCACTAGGCGCATCGTCAGCTTGCGCGTCAAATAGCCGTTCAGCCTATAGGTTATTGTGTATTCGCCGTTGGGCAGCAGGTACACTCGGAATTGCCCGCCAGAGTCTGTGACCGCCTGGCGGGTGCCAAGGAGGGACGGGGATTCGACCAGTACGTTCACGCCCTGCAGCGGCTGGTCGTCCTGTGAAGTCACCCTGCCCGCCAAGACCGCGCTGGACGTGTCCTGGGCGCTAAGGCCGGACAGCCCGCCTATAGCAAGGATTGACACTAGTGGAGTAAATACAATGGTTTTGCGCATGATTTGTGTCTCCTTAATCCGATTAAAGTTTGGCCGTCAGGGCCAGCTCTAGCGCCCAGCCCCTAGTGGACCCGGTTTTGGATGTCCCTGGGCCATACAATGTGTTCAATTTGCCAGTGGAATAGCTGGCAGGCGTGTATTCGTAGTGCCACATGCCAAAATTGCGGCATGAGAGTTCAAGGCCGAAGTCAGGTGTGATCTTGCATTTCACGCCGCCGAAGACGCCGGGCGAAAACTGGCTGCTCTCCTTCACAAAGGTGCCGCCGTCATAGTTGCCAAGATCAGGTCGGGTCGGGTTGTTTGTGTTGAGGAAATTTAGCGTGTATTTGACTTCGCTGCGAACTTTGAATCTGTCCAAGCCAAGACCAGCAAACCACTCGAAATCCAAGCCAATGTAGGGAATGGTCAATGGGGCGGAATAGGCCAGCCTCAGATTGATGCCCTGCCCGTACTCTTTGCGGTCGTCAAAAGAATAACTAGGGTGCAAGTCCAGAGGGTTGGTGTCCCAGGGATAGACATCCCGGTGGCGGCCCGGGACGTATTCCCAAACCAATTCGCACTTCAGCGCTTGCCCGCCGCCAAACATCTCCCTTTTGACTTCGGCACCGAAGCCCATGACTTTGTTGTCGAAGTGAGTCTTTTGGATGTCCCCTGCGGTCAGCCCCATGTGTATCTTAAAGAGATATGAATAGGGCGAAGGACTACCTTGCGCCCGCAGGCCAGGCGCGCCGGCTAGGGCGCCGAGCAGCGCAACCGCTGCCCCAGCGCGAAAAATTCTGTAGACCCTCATCAAAGCACCTCCTATATCAGGTTGAAAAAACGTTGATTGCTTCGCCCCCGCCGCTCGGCGAGAAGAAAGTTGGAAAGATGGCTCGGATGGTATTGGAGCGGATGGCCAAATGCACCTATACGCTAAGCTGGAGGCTGCGGAAGACGCATCCCTCCCGTTTCCGCCGTGGGGAGGCGGAAACGGGAGGGATGGACATCCGGCGCAGATTATCATGCGGCCTTTCCTTAGATTATCCAATGCTTACATGAGCGGCGATTTTTTTCCACATTTTTTTTGGATTGTTTCAAAAAAGATGAAACTTTTTTTGAATGTCGCAACTCGTTGTTTTACGAACGTGCTACAGATCGAGTCCTAAAAATCACTGGATGGCCTGAAATCACAGGTGAAGCTAAGACTGCGCTTCCGGTGCAGAAAATACTGGCGGGACCACAAGTCCACGGATTCCACGTAGGTTCACGGAGCAATCTGCCCACTAATTGAAACACAGTACCCGCCCCGCCCAAGGTTTTAGGCATTCTTTGCGCCCAGGCAGCCAAAGCTCAATCCCCCGTTTCCGCCTCCCCACGGTGGTAACCACTGTCGAGGCTGCCACTCTCAACCACCTAGGCAACCATTTTCTATAAACAGTTGTCTTTAGCAACCATTCATCCAAACCTGCAAACCAACTGACATATCTTTGCCCCGGCGCCCGACTTTGAAGTTTCGTATTCAGTCCTTACGTTGTCCGATGGCTCATCTGCGTGCAGGTCTGTGACTATTCTGTCTAGTTTCAGGCCATGTTCTTTCATGTGCTGCAATGTGAAGTCAAAGAGGCCCTTGTCGTCTGTCTTGAACTGGATTTCCGCTTGCGGGGCGAGGATTGCGCGGTACTTCTCTAGGAACCCAATATGGGTTAGGCGTTTTTTTGCATCGCGCCTTCTGGGCCAAGGGTCAGGGAAATTTAGAAACATGCGCCCTATCTCGCATGGGGCGAAGTAGCTCTCCAAATTTTCCGCTTCGCCGCGAATTAGCAATACGTTTCGGCGCGGGTTCTGTTCCATTTTTTGCAGTGCCCGCAGCAGCACCGAGTCATATTTTTCAATACCCAAAAAATTCACGCCTGGCAATTGGTCTGACATGCCGCAGATGAACTGCCCCTTGCCCATGCCGACTTCCAAATAAATAGGGTTGCTGTTTCCAAACAGGGCACTCCATTGGCCCCTGTGCTTGGTTGGCTCCATAATGACCTTGTCAGGGTGATGTCCTAGTTTTTTTTTGGCGTCTGTTATGTTGCGAAGGCGCATGGTGACTGATCCTAGATTATATGGTCTATGAATTAGGAAGAGATTGCAAGAGGTTCCATTCCCATGCTTAAATTGAGCGGGGGGCGACCTAGATGCCACTAAAAATTATCCAAGGCGACATCACAAAGATCAAAGCCGACGCCATCGTAAATGCGGCAAACACCGAGTTGGCGATGGGCGGCGGGGTATGCGGGGCAATTTTTAGAGCCGCTGGAGCAGACAAACTGCAAAGGGCCTGCGACAGGCTTTCCCCCATCCAAACGGGAGAAGCCGCCATAACTGACGCTTTTGCGCTTCCGGCAAAGTACATTGTTCATGCCGCTGGGCCCATTTACAGGGGCGGGAGACAGGGCGAAGAGGCACTTTTGCGCTCGTGTTACATCAATTCGCTGGACATGGCGTTCAAGAAGGGCTGCAAGAGCATCGCGTTCCCCTTGATCTCCAGCGGCATCTATGGCTACCCAAGGGAAGCCGCATTGGAAGTGGCAACACGGGCCATTGAAGATTGGCTGAAAGACAACGACATGGAAGTGTCGCTGGTTCTATTTTCCTAGATGGTGGCAGCCAATTTTTTCAGTTCTACCAAAATGTCCGCCGCGAGATGAATGGAGTTCAGCCTTTGGCGCAGTGAGGCTGCGCCTGGTATTCCCTTTGTAAAGTACCCGCTGAAC
This sequence comes from Holophagales bacterium, assembly GCA_031281385.1. The sequence continues at coordinate 12,363 of JAITFL010000141.1, read as the reverse complement.
TTTTTGATCTTATGCAGGGCATCCCTTTCGCCGTTCAGGCGCATCAATATTTCAAAAAAACTGATGGCGGCTTCAATCCTCATCTTTGGTTCAACGGCAAGCGTCTTGTCTGCTATTTGCTTGAATATGAAAGGATTGTACATGGCCCCCCTGCCTATCATCACACCCTGGCAACCCGTCTCTGCGACCATCCTGTTTGCGTCTGCGGCGTTTAGCACGTCCCCGTTTCCAATGATCGGGTAGCCAAAGCCACACTCAACGGCCCTGGCTATGCAGGCCCAATCTGCCGCTCCCGAATATTGCTGCGCCCTAGTCCTTGGGTGTATCGTGACCGCTGAAATGCCAATGGCATCGAACATCCTCAAAAAATCCAGGTATTCTCCCCTGCCCTTTTGCGAATCGTCCCAGCCAACGCGCATTTTGACAGTCACTGGGGCCTTGGCCGATTTAACAACTGCGACAGCGATGGACTCGGCCAGCCTGATGTCCCTCAGCAGCGCAGACCCAGCAAGGCCGCCAGTCACGTTTGATGCAGGACACCCGATATTGATGTCAATGACGTCCGCTCCGGCGCCTAATGCGATGATGGCCGCTTCTGCCATGACGTCTGGGCGGGCGCCAACTATCTGGATTGCGAATGGCCGCCCGCCGTCCCCCTCCAGCATCTTCTCCGCTTTTGACGCGTTTCGTATCAGCGCCTCACTGGAGACCATCTCCGAAACTGTCATCCCAAGCCCGCCCATCTCGCGCATGAAGGTGCGGAATGCCCTGTCTGTCACCTCATGCAGCGGGGCAAGCGCCAAGGCCGGGCGCACCTGGATTGGGCCGACACAAAAGCTAGATTGATAAAAATCAATGCCCATGCTTATTCACAAAAAAACGAGCCACTTGCACCCCCCCGATCATCGTCAACAATCCCTCATTCAACCCATGGAAGCCCCCACAAAATGAGTACCATCCAAATTAAGAAAATCAGCGCGGCCGTAGGCCGCATCCACCATTGTCAATTGTCCATTCTCAATTCGTTAATCGGAGTCATACTGTCCAAAAAAAATCAGAGTTTTGCAGGAAGTTCAAACGTCTTACATCGCCAGCTTTTCGGCTTCTTTCAACTGGACACTGACCAGCCTGCTTACGCCTTTCTCTTCCATCGTCACTCCATAAAGCGTGTCCGCAGCTATCATGGTCGGCTTTTGGTGCGTTATCACTATGAATTGAGTTTGCTCTTTTAAGTTTTTCACCAGTGAGGCAAAGCGTGCCACATTTGCCTCGTCCAAGGGCGCATCTACTTCGTCCAACACGCACAAAGGACACGGCTTAAAATGGAATATCGCAAACAGCAGCGATATGGCTGTTAGGGCCTTTTCGCCGCCCGACAGCAGAGACAATGCCTTTGCCGTCTTGCCAGGCGGCTGGGCTGTGATCTCTATCCCACATTCCAAGATGTCCCTTGGATCCTGTAGGCTCAGGTGCGCCGCGCCGCCGCCAAAGACCTGCTTGAAAACCTCTTGAAATTTTAAGTTGATGAAGTCGAACGCCTCGCGGAATCTCTCTTCACTTGTGGCGTTGCACTCCAGTATCGTGGCCTCGAGGTTGGCGATTGATTCTATTACGTCCGCCCTCTCCCTGTTCATAAAACCCAGCTCCGACTCAATTTCCTCTAATTCTTGTATTGCCAGTGGATTTACGCTGCCCAATTGCAGCCGCCTGGATTCTAGCTCGGAATGAGCCGTCTGGTGGACTAGCTGGCCAAGCCCCCAGGCTTCTTTTTCGGCTGCGGTTATAGAATTGATGAAATCGGGTATAGAAAGGCCGAGGGCAAGTTCCACCTCTTTTGCCATCGTGTCCCTCCTGCCGCGCACCTCGGCCTCTACAACCCTCGACTCGGAGTGCATCTGCCTGGCGCTTTCAAGCGCGTCCTTTAGGTTTTTGTCGCGGATGTTTATCTTCACCAGGATTTCATCTGCCTCGTCTATTTTTGGTTGAGCGCCCTTGAGCAATTTTGCAACGATCTCTCTTTCTTCCAAAATGCCTGTGACTTCGGCATTGATTGCCGCCAGCCTGTTTGCCGCATTCATCCGTTTTTCTTCCGCCGCCTTTAGGTCGGACTCAAGGCGCGTTTTTTCTGCTTCTGAATCCTGCGCCGCTCTTTTCGCGTGTTCAATGCTTTGCTGGGCAGACTCCATTGCAGCCCAAGCGACTGCCCTCTTTTGGCCGGCGTCCAATTGTTGATCCTTCAGTTTGTCAATTTTGGATTGGGCTATGGCCAGCTTGTTTTCGGTTTCGACAATTTGGGCGTTAAGCACCTCTGCCGCGCCATCAAGGCCATCTTTGTCTATTTCTTGTAGGCGTTTGGCCAATTTTGATTTTTCGCGGTCGAATGACTCCCACAGCTCGTCCGCTCGTTTTTGGGCGTCCTCTATCGCTTTTATCTCTCTCAAAATGATGGACTGCTTGCCTTTGGATTCATCGAGGGCTTGCCTTGCCGTCCTCAAGTCGCCTTCCATCTCCTTTAGGCGCGCATCGGCTTCAAATGAGCCATCGCCCAATTTTTTCTTTTCTGCCTCCAGCGCTTCAAAAGCGTCCAGCAGTTCCTCCCTTTTTTTCCGGGACTTCTCTAGGTCTGCCTTTACCTTGATCGGCGATGCGCTGGGTGGCTCAACCCCGACCTGTATTGGGCCGTGCGGGAGCTTGACAAATGAAGGCGATACCAGCGCAAGTTCTGGATGGTCTGCCGCGAGTTCAAAAAAATCATCGTTTTGGCAGATGAACGCCCTAGACAGCAGCCCAATCAGTATCTTTGGCGCACCTTTCTGCCATTGGATCGAATCCATCATCGGCCTAGCCTTTCCAAGAGGCTTTGTCAAAGGGTCAGCGCCTTTGTGTTTGCGGGTGTCCAAGGACACTATGGCTTGCCCTGGAATCTGCGAAAGTTCTTCCCAACTGGATTCCCAAGACGCGGCGCTGGTCCATGTTCCTAAAATGCGCTCTAGGCTTGGGCGCGATTCTTCGTCAATTTTTAGGGAATCAAACAGTAGCCCCGTGTTCATTCCTTTGTCCGACATCCACTTTAGCGCCTTATTGAACGCGGCGGGGCTATGAGCCAACTTTAACGCATCGGATAGCTGCGCCAGCCGTATTTCCTCGGCAGTCAGCGCCCCCTCTGCCTCCCTGAATTTGCCTTCGCACGCCTTTAGCGCGTCCATTGCCGCATCGCGGGCTTTGGCTTGGATGGCCACGGCATCTTCCATTTCTGAAAACCTAGCCTCGGCGGCTTCTAGTTCTTTGGAGATGCGCCCCAAGTCTTTTTGGAAGCCCTCTAATTGCGGGGCCCTCCGTGCCTCTTCTTGGTTGAGTGCTTCTATGCGCCCTTCCATCTGGGATAATTCTTTGTTGATCTCTTGGCGCGCCTTTTCTCTTTGAAGGGCCTCTTGGATGGCTTGGTCGCGCTTGGAGCGAAGTTCCTTTAATTTGGATTCGATGATCTTGTGCTCTTTTGCGGATTTTGCTACGGCTTCTTCTGCACCTCTCAACTGCGCGTCCTGCCCCTCCAGTGCTTCTTTGGCGGCTTGCAGCTTTTTTTCTAGCCCTTTGATTTCAGTGTCCCAGTTCCAGCCCTTTGAATCTATCTCTTTGGCTCGCTTCTTTATTTGGCTCGCTTCTTTTCCCGCATCTTCCGAGTTTTGTTCCTCATGCCTCATCTGTAGCTCCAATAGGCTTAGCCTATTGGCGATACCAGACATTTGCTCGGTCTGTTGCTTTTTTTGTTCGTGCAGCCTCTCCAGCGCCAAGCGCTGCCTCTCCACCTCGGACGCGCTTTCTGCCGCTTGGGCAGTCAATTGCGCTATCTGGGTTTCTGAGTTGTGCAGATCCAAGGAGACCGCCTCCCTCGCCTCCTCATGCGCCATAACTTCGCCATATAGCAATATTCTCTTTGTGGAAATTATCGCCTTGTCCAGTTCGAGGGCCCGCCTAGTCTTGGCTGCTTGGCGTTTCAAGGAGTCTTGAACCTTGCCCTTTTCAAATAGTATGTCGTCCAGCCGCTGGAGGTTTGTCCTCACTTCGTCAAGCCTTCGCTCTGCCTCCTGCCTGCGAACCTTGTACCTCATGATGCCCGCCGCCTCTTCCAGAAGCTGCCTGCGGTCTTTCGGCTTTGTGGAAAGTATGAGGTCAATTTGCCCCTGCTGGATAAACGAATAGGCCCTTGTCCCCATGCCTGTGTCCAACAATAGGTCTTGAACGTCTCTCAGTCGGCACTCCTTGCCATTTATCCGGTATTCGCTTCCCGAATCGCGGAACAGCCTCCTAGATATGGTCATCTCCAGCATGGCCTCCGGGTGCGCGACGTCTGGCATTTCAAGGGCCAACTTTACTTCGGCCATGTTCATGGCCTTCCTCTCATTAGTCCCCGCAAACACCACGTCTGCCATCTCTGTGCCGCGCAGCAGGCTGGCGCGCTGCTCCCCCAGCACCCATGCCAGCGCGTCGGAGATGTTGGACTTGCCACACCCATTAGGGCCTACGACGGCCGTCATCCCCCCAGGGAAGACCAATTTTTGGGGGTCGGCGAAGGATTTGAACCCATGCAGTTCTAGTGAGAGAAGGCGCATCTAAATACTTAACCCAATCAATCAGAATACTCTATAGCAATTCAGATTATTGTAGTCCACATCCGCAATGTCTGATCCAGCATTTGCAATCGTCAAGCGAATTTAGCAATTCACGCTTGTATTGCTCGCTTTACGGCGGGCAAAGCCCGCCTACGAGCAATACGCGGCCATGATTTGCAAGTAAATCCTGGCATAGCAGTTCAACCCACAATAGGTTGAACTGCTATAATACCGATTTGCAATCAAAAGAGCCACCTGCAAAACGTCAGTTTTGCAAGTGGCTCTATGGGAACATTTTTTTTGCTAATGGCATTTGTCTGATAGTCTATAGCCTATTTTCGCGGCTGTAACATACCAGCGTCGGCCATTTTTTCAAGGCCCACTGGAGCATTTTGGCAATTGGGCCAATAAACGATAAACTATTCCTTTGCGGACGCATCGGAGTCGCACTTGCAATTTGAATTGGAACAAAAAAACAGACAGGCCGGTGCCCAGCCGTACGCCACTGCCGCGCTTGCAGCACGTCGGGGATTGTGAGATGAAGCTGTTCAATTTCAAAGCCAAGCTTGGCAGCACCGTTTGGATAGAGCCAAACAGGGTGGTGGCTGGGGGCAGGTCAATCGCCACCAGTGGCTTTCCGACAGAATCCCAATTGGGGCAAATCCTGATGTCCCTGCCAACCGGCCCTACAAAATGGATATTGGACGACCTAATAGCCCCTTCCATGGTTGTAAAAGATATTATCGAAGTTCCAAAAGGGTCTGAGGCCAAGGAGTCTTTTTTTCGCTGGAAGTTCGCCCAAGCGCTGGCGGTGGAAGGCAACTATGTAGTCCAGGGCCTTTCGATGGGCGACCAAGGCTGGCTGCTGGTGGGCATGCCGCGTGACTTGCAAGAGGCATGGGTCAACTTGTCCGCAAAAATGGGGCGGCCAGTACACGTAATGATCCCAAGGTGGCTATGGCTATACAATAGGGCCGCGTCCACCCGCGAGAAGCCTGGCATGTTGGTTTCACTGCTGCAAACAGACGGAAAACTATTCACAGGCAGCTTGGCCACTTGGGGCAAAACCCTTTCCCTGCTCCGCCAATGGCCGGACCCTGCCGACATCAGAACTTGGCTGTCAGACCGAATCGAGCCAACCTTGGCGTTTTTGGGCAGGGACGGCAGGTCGCCGATGGAGATGCTTATTTGGGGGCTCAACGATTGGCCCAATGGAAACATACCGCACATGGTGTTCCAGTCTGACATTCCCGCAAGGGAGGCCATCTGATGGGCATCCCGAATATCAAATTAAATTTGGCGCCTCCCCCAACGATGTGGCGCCTGCACCATGCGGCGATCTCTTGGGTGGCTCTTATTATAGGGGCCGTCGGCCTCGGCTTTTCTGTCCTAGCCACGGTCAAAGCGTACAAAGAGGCTGAACGGGCCGGGCTGATGATGGTCTCGATAGCCGAACAAGCTAGGATGGCGCAGATGCAGCAGAACCAGATACTGGTCGAGCTGCGAGACATCCAGGTTGACAAAGAGATGCCGCGCTGGAAACTTGCCGAGAGAATACTACTAGAGAGGGCCCTGCCTTGGTCTAGGCTAACAGCCGAACTAGAGCGCAGCCTAGTGCAGGACGTCAGACTAAAATCCGTCCTGCGAACCAGGGGCAACGACCAGAGCGTCCAGCTCAAATTGCGTGGCGACGCCAGAACCGAGGCTGCCGAAACCAATTTCATCGAATCCCTGCAAGAAAATCTCGCGTTTGCCCATGTTTTTTTGGAGCGCGATTCAGAGGTGCAAAATGCAAAGGGCATGTGGGAGTTTGACTATACCCTGCAATTGAGCGCAGCACCGCCGCCATACGAACTACTGCCAAAATATGGGCCCGTTAGGTCAGCCTCCGGCAGGCCAGTGGAATCCCATGACATTCCCGCGCCCAAGGTGCAAACTCCGCCGCCGCAAGAAACGGTAAGCAAGCCAAGCGCGGCGTCCGAGCAGCCCCCCAAACCCGCGACAGATGCCCAGAATCAGCCTCCACCGATAGGATCACCAAACCGACGGCCAACGCGCCAGCAGAACCTCCCGCCAAGGCTTCCAAGAGGGGGCGGAAGGTGAACGCCAACATGAGATCAAGCACCCACCGCCTTTGGCTTGGGGCGGGCCTTGCCGCGCTGGCTATTATTGTGGCCATATTCCTCTTGCCAAACGCCTCCGGGCGGGCGGCAAAGGAGAGAAGGTCTGCCAAGGACGCCAAGGCATCTTTGGAGCGCCAGCTCAAGGAACTATCTGGGTATAGGGACATGCTGGAGCAGATACATGTGGGGCAGCAGCGCATCGCAGACCTAGAAAAGCACATGCCAAAAGGGGACGTCGGCATCCTTCAGGCCAGCCTGCGAAAAACGCTGCACGAGCTTTCACGCAAATCAGGCGTTAGGCTGACCAACATCAAATTCAACCAGCCCAGCAAGGACAGTTCAAGAAACACGGGCATCGAAAGCCTTGACGTGGAGTTTAACGTAATCGGCGTGTACCAAAATCTAAAAGTCTTTATGCATGCCATCGAGAGCAGCGGCCAGCCCTTTGGCGCATCAAACGTCAAACTCGACGAGAGTCCCGAAGGTGGCAGGCTGACGGTAGTCTTGAGGGCATTCAGGCAGTCGTCTGGCGGCCAGGCCGAGCAGCCGCAGGGAGAGGCACAATGAAGACACAGGTCAGCAAGGCATGGCTGCAAGAGTTAAAAAGCAACCGAAAGACCCAAGCGGCGCTGCTGATGTTCGTGGCGGTCATAGGCTATCTTGGATATGAGCTGATAGGCAAAAAACCAACGAACCCAAGGCCCAGAGCAAGGACATCCGCAGTCAGGTATGTCATCGGCCAACCGTTGGATGACGCTCAGATCGCGGCACTGCAAGGGCTGCCCAATTTGGCCGGACTCCATCAAGCAGGGGAGATGCCTGGGGAAGACAGGATGTACCGCGACTTGTTCCGCTACGACATGCCACCCCCTCCTCCGCCGCCGCCACCACCGCCACAGCCGCCGCCACCCCCGCCCCCTCCCAAGCCGCCGCCCACGCCAGAGGAAGTAGCGGAGGCGCTGCTGAAGGCAGAAAAGGCCAAGGAAGACAGAGGGAAACCAGACGGCTTCCAAGTGATAGCGGCATTGCAGGGAATGACAGGGCCAATGAAGGGCGTGTTCAAAAAAGGCGATGAAGTTCAAATTTGCGCCATTGGGGAAGAACTGACGCAAAATTGGAAGCTCGTGGAAATCAACGATGAGGACGCCATATTCCAAAACACGAGATTCAGGGACTTAAAGTTATCTATCAAGTTCCAGTCCGCTTCCGGCTCGTCCTCTGGCTCTAGGCGGGACGTCAGCAACCTTTACTAAATCGGGATCAGAACACAAGGGTAACAACATGAAATCTACGCGCAGCACAAAACACCTGCAAATCAGCTCGTTGACGGCGATCCTCGCACTTTCGTCAGGCTGTACTCTTTACAGGGCCAACAAGGCGTACGACGAGGGAAGGTACGAAGAGGCCGCACACGCCTATTCCAGGATAATCCAGCAGAACCCAAGCAACGTGAAGGCCAAAATGGGCTATCGCCGCGCGGCCATCGAAACTGCGGAGAAGTACCTTCAAAAGGCCAAAGAGCTAGAGAAAAAACAGCGCTACGACGAGGCCCAGTATGAGGTTCTAAAGGCGCTTAAATTTGACCCACAAAATTCCCTTGCGCTGGACTGGGCGGGGGCCCTGGAAGAGAAAAAAAATGAGCTCTTGGGCAGCCCAGAAGAAGATCTACAAACGATCAGACAAAGGGCAGAAAAAACATCGGTCATCAGGCTCGAAACAAAAGAGCCTATCCTAAAGCAGTTCAGAGTCACCAACCGCAAAATGACGGAAATATTTGAAACGCTGGAAAAGCACTTTGGAATCAATTTTTTGTTCCATAGCTCTTTCCAAAACGATCAGACCACCATTTCATTCAAATCAGAGGACATGACGCTCGAGCGCATTTTAGACACGCTGTCTATACAAACCGATGTTTTTTATAGGTACATTGACACAAAAACAGTGATGGTATTCAAGGGGGGGCAAAACGCGGCGCAAAGGGCGGAGATGGAAAACCAGCAGTTCAAAGCCATCTACCTAGACAACGCAAAGCCCAACGACATCAACCAAACGCTGACGCGCCTTTTGGGGCAGTCACAGCGAATTCAGATAACGCCCGACAACAGGCTCAATGCAATATTCGTCAAGGGCCGTCAAGCCGATGTAAAGTTGGCGACCCAAATGGCGCAGATGCTCGACAAAGCCAAAGCAGAGGTCATGGTTTATATCGAATTGCTGGAAGTTACGGAGAGCAGCCTAGAAACAGTCGGCATTACGCCAGTGATCCAGCCGGGGGGCGATGCGGTGTACCAGCTTGGAGCCACGCTGGACAACTCTGGCGGCCCCAACATCAACAAGGGCGCAATCAGAATAAGCAAAAGCGACGTTAGGTTCCTTTTCCCGAGCGTGCAGCTTGACGCACTGAAAACCAGCGGCGAAGCCAAAATGGCGGCCAAGGGCAACATGCGAATAGTCTCGGATTCGACCGCATCGTTCAACTTTGGCGAGTCGGTGTTCATGCAGCAGGCCACATCAGGATACGGCGGCGGTGGCACAACTGGCTCCACGTCAGGCCAATATGGCGCCTATCCATACTACTCAGGCAACCAATACGCCCAGCAAGACGTCGGCGTGAAGGTGGACATCACGCCAAGGGTCCACCACAACGGCGACATATCCATGGAAGTTAAGGCGGAAGTGACCAACCTCAAGGCCAGCAGCAACCCGGATAGGCCAGACAAGGCGCAGCGGAAATTGAACACCGAAGTCCGCCCACAAGATGGCGAAACCATCATATTTGGTGGCTTGCTCAGAGAAGACGAGGTCAAGTCCAGAAAAGGAGTGTGGGGGCTATCCGACATACCCATCATTGGCAAACTGCTTGGGAGCAACGGCCGCAATACGTCCAAAACCGACGTCTTGCTGACCATCCGCGCAGTCATAGTGAGAAAGCCCGACCTGCGCGAATCTGACTTCCGCGCCTTCGATCCCGACTTCACCATATTCTTGGAAGAGATGGAAGCGCAGGAGAAGGCCAAAAAACTACAGGAGGCCAAGGACGCCATAGAGAGGGCAAAGGCAGAAGCGGAAGCTGAGGCAAAAGCCAAGGAAGAGGCTGAAGCAGAGGCAAAAGCAAAAGCGGAAGCTGAAGCCGCAGCAAAAAAGGCAGAGGCAGAGGCGGCTAAACAAAAACCCACCGAGCAAAAACCGCCCGAACCTGAAAAGGCCGCCCCAACCCAAAAGCCTAAGGTAGAAAATCCCACTGCACCCGCTGCCCCCATCAGCGAAGAGAAAAACGTTGCGGACGCCGAAAAGAAACCAGAAAAGCCCCCCGCGCCCTCGGACTTGGTAATTTTCTTGATCCCCATCACCAGCCAAATATCCGTTGGGGACAAACACCAAGTCAACATGATGGTCAGCGGCGGAGAGGGAGTTACGTCCGGCGAGTTCGTATTCAGGATTGACCCAAAGCTAAAGGTCGTAGCAATAGCCGGGGCCGAATTCGTGACCGGCGAAGGCGGCTCCATCACAGTTGACCCGCCCACAGATGGCACGATCAAGGTCAAATTCCAAAAGAAAACGGCGCGTTCAGATGGCGGGGCCCTGCTTTCCATTATGCTGGAGGGGGTGGAAAAAGGCGCGGCGGCCGTTATGGTAGAGGGATATAAATGCTTGGTTGGGGAAAACCCCATCTTGGCCCATGTCGCCAACGCCGTAATAGAAATTGAATAGCATGAAAAACAGTGTTACCAGATACATAGCCATGAACCTTCGAAAGAGGTCTAGCAGAAATTCAGCCGGATTCACTCTATTCGAGTTGCTCGTGACGCTCATGGTATTGTCAATACTTTCTGCCGTGGCCATCCCTTCAATGAAAAATGTGCAGCGCAGAAACAGGGAGATAGTGCTTTATCAGACCTTGCGCCAGATGAGGGAGGCCATTGACAACTACAAAAGGGCCGCCGACCAAGGGCTAATAGACCCAGGCCCCCCAGAATATTTCGGGTACCCGGCATCTTTGGAAGTCATGGTGAGCGGCGTTTCGGCCAAGTCTGGGGCTGGCACGTACCGCTTCCTGCGTCAAATCCCCAAAGACCCAATAGCAGGAACGGCAACGTGGGCCGTGCGCTCCATCGGCGATGACACCGGTACGGGCTCGGGGGCAGGAGGATGTGTCTTCGACGTACACAGCACGGCAAGGGGGAGCGGCTTGAACGGCGTCCCTTATTCGGAATGGTAGCGCCCTTGACTAAGGGCAGAAATTCTGCTAGGCTACATTCTTCTGGGTCGCTCTAGGGCGTCCTGTTGGCACTTGCGGATATGGCGGAATTGGTAGACGCGCTAGTTTCAGGTACTAGTGATCGCACGGTCATGGGGGTTCGAGTCCCTTTATCCGCACCAAGGCATCGGTCGGCGCCAAAAATCACATTTGCGGCGTAAAATAAAACGATTTGGTGTAAACTACCAAAGGCGCCCAGCCAAAAATTTCTGGGCTAAGACCTCTTTGCGGCGCGGGGCTGCGGGGACGGTGACAAATGGAACCCCGGCGGGGAGCCAAAATGGCCTTAAACGCAGAGCAAAAAAAAATAATCATTGACGACTACAAGACCCACGATTCGGACACTGGGTCTCCTGAAGTCCAAGTGGCGATACTGACCAAGCGAATCAACGACCTGACCGAGCACTTTAAGACCCACACAAAGGACTTTCACAGCCGGCGCGGCCTCTTTATCATGGTCGGCCAGAGAAGGCGCCTCTTGGACTACCTCAAGAGCAAAGACAGGGGCAGGTACGCCACCTTGATCGAGCGACTCGGCCTGCGCCGCTAACCTCAAAGTCCACTGCATCAGGGCGGGATGCTTAGGGAAGGCGCAAACAAGGGCATCAACCAAATGGAAAAATTGCCGACGCCGCAAGACCCAGACCCCTTTCAGGTGACGTCCACCGAGCTGATCTACGATAGCCTATGGATTCGCCTAAGGGAAGACCATTTCACCCACAGAAACGGCGCGATGGGCAAATACACGGTCTGCGGATTCAGGCACACAGCCTGCGGAGTGCTGGCATTGGACGAACAGGACAATGCGGTGCTGGTCGGGCAATGGCGGCACCCTCTAAAGCAGTACTCTTGGGAAATAGTGGAGGGCGGCGGCAAAGACGATGAAACGCCATTCGAGACCATCAAGCGCGAACTGGCTGAAGAGGCGGGGCTGCAGGCGGACTATTGGGAACCGCTGGCGTACAGTTGCCTTAGTAATTCGAGCACGGACGAAGAGGCCTTTCTTTTTGTCGCAAAGGGCCTTAGCCTCTGTCCGCCTGGGTACCACCAAGACGCGGAAGAAGAGCTGGCAGCGCTGCGCGAACCGTTCCACAATTGCGTCAGGCGTGTGTTGAGCGGCGAAATATCTGATGGGCTCAGCGTGATAGCGATACTGGCGGAACATGCCAAGCGCAGCGGAGTCCAGCAATTTATGGATCCAGAAATCCAAGAGAGATTTTTCCAAGCACCGGCCAAATACCCCAGCAAGGGGCGGGAGCAGTGGAATGAACTATTATAGCAACTGCCAAATCTCTCTGAAGGCCCGAATGGGCTAAGAGGCGCGAGTGGAATGGAGCGAGCCGCCGACAGGCGGTGAGCGGATATGGAACGC
>JAITFL010000076.1 GCA_031281385.1 Holophagales bacterium | reverse complement strand
CAATGGCGCGATAGTCGAGCACTTCACTTGGATTGACGATTTTTCGGCAGCCAGGAACAAATCCCTGTCCCTTTGCAGCGGCGACTGGATTTTGACGCTGGACGCAGACGAAATGCTGGACCCTCAGGAACACGGGACGATCAGGCAGGCACTCTTGAATCCAGACGCTTTTGCCTACAACCTATTGTTGCGGAATTATTTGCACAGCGGCGCATCCTATGGAATCAATGGCGCAGCCATGCCAAACGATGAATCATTTGAGCCAGCTTTGCAGTTCAGCCATTATTCCTCCGACCCGCGCCTCCGTCTGTTCCGAAACGTGAACTCCCCATATTTTTCGGGAAGGGTACATGAGACGGTCGAACTTTGGACAGAAAAGCACGGATACGACTTATTACCCCTAAACGCCGTAATCCACCATTTTGGCAAGCACGACACCCAGCACGAATTCGACAAACAGCCATATTATTACGAATTGGCCAAAAAAGACCTTGCTGACAATCCCAGCGACGCATACGCCCACTACAACGTATTGCAGGAGGCCATCGTGCTGGAAGACTGGCTAGCAGTCCTAGACGCAGCGCGGGCCGTCCTGCGACTGAAAGGAGTAGCTCCAGTTCAGGTGTACATAGGCGGTGCCAGGGCCCTTGTGGCCATCGGCAGACCAGACGAGGCACTGGAATTTTTGGCCCCCGCAGATAGCCCTGCCCTGCCCGACCCTTGTATCCAAACGGCGAAGGCGGACGCCCTGCAAGTGCTGGGACGACTGCAGGAAGCGGTTGATGCCTGCGTTGTGGCCATAGATGCCGACCCAAACTACACGGCCTCATATATAGCACTCTCCAAGATACTCGACTCCAACGGCGACATGGAAAGCGCGAGGAGGGTGCTGGAAGCCGGGTTAGACCAAAACACCAAGGACATAAGGCTGTGGGAGTCATTAGTGGGACTTTCGGCAAAGCACAAAGACGACAGGGTAGCCCAAGACGCTTGGCATGCCATACTCGCCATTCCGACAGGCGGCCAAGGCATCTGGCACCAAATTGCCGCCCACGCGCTACTGGGCAGCGGCGACGAAGAAATGGCACTGCAGGTCTTGGACAGGGGCCTTTCCGCCTTGCCAGGCAACGCAGAAATCATCGAAATGAAACAGAAATATTTTGGGGCGGCGGCACCAGTCTAGCAAATATTTTGGATGGTAAGGCTCTTTGGTGCGGCCAAGCATTATATCAAATCCCATTGCCAATGTAATGAATCCAAACACAAAGTTTTATATAGCAAGGGTTTTCATCTCGCAACTTGTACCTTAGAACTTGAAACTAGTATCACCCTGCCCATCAAAGAGCCTTTGTCAATTGGCCCCCACGCTCTGCAGTCCCTGCTCGCGGGGCGGTTGTCGCCCAATAAAAAATATCCAGACCCGACCAGCCAGTGCCCATCGTTTCCTGTGTCCCAAAAAGCTATGTATGGCTCATCCAAATAATGGCCGTCCAAGGCCAAGCGCCCATTGCGCTGTTCGAGTTCCGAACCTGGCAGTGCCAAGATACGCTTAATCGCCACTCCATCGGGGCTTTCCAATACCCAGATTTCGCCTATAGCTGGGTTCCCAGAACACCAAGGCCATAGCGCGAAAACAAGCTGCCCGCTGCCCAAGGAAGGCTCCATGCTCTCTCCCTTCACCTGCACCGGGCGAAAAAAAGTCAGAGGCGAACACGCTAGCAGCACTGCTGAAATGTAGGCTGACAGTCTCATCAATCCACCATAAAGGAGCGGGCGCAGCCCACATCAATATTTATCCCTAATTCTTAACCCCTGATCCCTATTTTTCGCCTACAACCTCAAAGTTATCTTCCGCCCCGCACCGTCTTGCAGCGAAACCTCCGCCAGTCTGGCAGGAGGTTCTATTGTCGGGGCAAGGGCATCGGCGATTTTTTTTGCTGCGTCAATGGGCCCGTCCAATCCAAGTTCACCAAGTGCATGTCCGCGCATCGCATCCAGCACAGAATTCAGTGTGGCCTCCAGCTCCCTAAAGTCAACTACTAATCCATGCCCGTCCAGGCCCTCCCTCTCTGCCACCGCTGTCACGCAGTAGTCGTGTCCCTCCCACTGCCCTGCCCCATTTTGGAAAGCCAATGGAAGCTGCCTCTCGACGGCGGCCTGAAATATGAATGGTGGCGGCATGTGTTCCATAGTCAAATTATAAGAGAATATGAGGTAGGTTTTAGGGATTAGGGACCAGGTTATGGGTACAGAGCTAAACGGAGGGCCACTATAGCAATTCAACTTCTCGTAGTCCATAGCCGCAATGCCTGATCCAACTTTTGCAATCGTCCAGTGTATATAGCAATTCGCACTTGTATTGCTCGCTTAACGGCGAGCAAAGCCCGCCTACGAGCAATACGCGGCAAGGATTTGCAGGCAAATCCTTGTATAGCAGTTCAACCTACAATAGGTTGAACTGCTATAGAACATGCATACAAACCCCCAATAATCAGATAGTATTGTTTCTAGGCTTTTTCACAGCCACCAGAGGACGTCCCATGCCCGACCTTTCAACCCAGCATCTCAGGGCCAGCGTTGCCCGCGAAGAACTTGAATTTGACGTGCTATTTGTCGGCGCGGGGCCGGCGAATTTGGCCGCGCTCTGGCACCTATTGGACCTGATCGAGGCCCACAACAGCAATTCTGGCGTAAAGAAACTGGAGGGCCTGACAATCGGGATAATCGAAAAGGCCGACGCTATCGGCGACCATTCGTTTTCCGGCGCGGTCTTGGACCCAAGGACACTGGCCGAGCTATGCCCGAACTATATGAAAAGGGGCTTCCCAAGCGAAGGCGAGGTAGGGCATGAGGAAGTATGGCTGTTCACCAGCGGGCGCAGCGGCTTTAAGTTCCCCCTCCTGCCCCCATTCTTCAAAAACCACGGCTGCCACATAATCAGCCTGTCACGCTTCATCAAATGGATGGCAGAGCAGATTGAAGCCAGGGAAGTGCCGGGGGTGGATGTAATGCTGCTGCCCGGCTTTGCAGGGCTAAACGTGATATGGGCAGATGGCAAGGTGGTCGGCGTCCAGACCACCGACAAAGGCGTGAACGCCGATGGGTCGCCAAAGGGAAACTTTGAACCAGGCAACCGCCTGATGAACAAAATCACTGTTTTTGGCGACGGCCCTGCGGGGTACTTGTCACAGGAAGTCATCTCCGCCCTCGGCCTCCAAAAGAGCACCAACCCACAAGTGTTTGAAATAGGGGTCAAGGAGATTTGGGATATCCCCCAAGGACAAATTCAGCGAGGCACCGTCCTGCACGGGGCCGGGTGGCCGATGAAGGATGGTGAAAGCGGGGGCAGCTTTGTCTATGCGATGGGGGACAGCCGCGTGGTCATTGGCTACGCCGCCAGCCTCGACACCGCCGACCCTTTCCTCGATGCACACCAAATGCTACAACAGTTCAAGACTCACGCGCACATAGCCGAAATACTGAAAGGCGGAAAGCTGTTGCAGTACGGCGGAAAGGCCATGGCGATTGGCGGCTGGCACTCCATGCCGCAGTTGGCTTTTGATGGCGGGATGCTGGTGGGGGATTCCGCCCAAATGATAAACTCGGCCAGGCTAAAAGGCATACATTTAGCTATGAAAGGCGGCGTCGAAGCTGCCAAGGCGATTCTTGGAGCCCTTGAGAGCAACGATTTTTCAAAGGGCCGCCTGCAAAAGTACGAAGATTCCTTTTTGTCCTCGTGGGCAGCCAAAGAACTAAAATCCTATAGGAACTTCCACAGAACCATAGCCCATGGCATAACCCCCCTTGCCATGGCCAGGCTCGGCATCTCGACTGTCGCCAACGGGTGGGTGCCATTTGGCCCCCTAAGGAGCCAGCCAGACCATCAATGCACCGAAACCGTGGACAGGCATTATGGCAAACAGGGCGTATTACCTGCCGACCTAGGCCAGTGCGTCAAATTCGACGGCGAGAAGCTCATCCAAAAATTGGACTGCGTGTACGCGTCTGGCGTCGCACACGACGAACACCAGCCGAGCCACCTGAAGATAATAGGCGGAAGTGAAATATGCGCCGAGTGCTGGGAGGAATTTGGGAGTCCGTGTACCTCGTTCTGTCCGGCCCAAGTGTATGAGATGAGGAAAGGCGCGGGCGAATTGGGCCCCAGCCTAGAAATTGCGTATTCAAATTGCCTGCACTGCAAAACTTGCACGATCAAGTGCCCAAAACAAAATGTTGCCTGGACCCCCCCAGAGGGCGGCGGAGGGCCAAAGTATTCAATCGGGTGACACAAAAATGCCCATCGATCCAGAGCTTCTTAGCATCCTCTGCTGCCCGGCCGAGCGCGAAGGAGAGCCATGCCACGGAGATTTGACAGACCTGGGCGACTGGCTGCAATGCAGCCTCTGCTTCTCGAATTACCTCATCGAAAATGGGATACCCGTCCTATTGGCAGAAAGAGCCGTCGCAAGCGAGTCGGTCTCCACTTACCCCCCAGACCCCAGGGGGCGACAGAAATGAATAGGCTTACCAAAAAAAGCGCTGCGGCGGCGCTGCATGCAATCCAAGGACAAAAAGTGCTTGTCTATGGCGACCTCATGCTGGACGAGTACCTCTTTGGCGAAGTGAACAGAATATCGCCGGAAGCCCCAGTCCCCATAGTCCGCGTGACGGCGGAAAAGTGGGTGCTGGGCGGAGCGGCCAACGTGGCGTCCAATTTGAAGGCCATAGGCGCTCAACCCTTGCTGGTCGGCGCAATCGGAAAAGACGCCGCTGGCGTGCGCGTCCGCGAACTGATCTTAAACTTGGGCATCAGCGGCAGCGGCCTAGTGGAAGACCCCCTGAAACCAACTATCATCAAGACCCGCGTCGTCGGCCACAGCCAGCAGATGCTGAGGATTGACAGGGAAGAGATAGGGCCGTCAAGCGGCAGAGCAGCAAAGGCGCTGATGGCCAAAACCATCGAAATGGCAAAGAACGCAACGGCCATCATAGTTTCCGACTACGCCAAGGGAGCTGTCTGCCAAGAGATGATAGACACGATCAGGGACTGCGCCAAAAAAAAAGATGTGCCATGGATAGTTGACCCAAAGCCCGCCCACAAGAGCCTTTACAAAGGCGCCACCGCGCTGACGCCAAATTCAAAGGAACTCAGCGAACTATCGCACCGCCCAGCAAAGACGGATGAAGAATTGGCACAGGCCGCGCTAGAATTAGCCGCCGAGCTTGAATTGGGGGGCCTGTTGGTGACCCGCAGCGAAAAGGGAGTGGCCCTAGTAAAACCAAAAAGAGGGAAGCAGGCCATCTGGGCCATACCCACCGAGGCCAGGGAAGTCTATGACGTCTCCGGCGCGGGTGACACAGTGATAGCCGCATTTGCTGCCGCGCTTGCCGCCAATCTGGATTGGATAGACGCAGCCATGCTCGCCAATGCCGCCGCCGGTGTCGTAGTGGGCAAGATGGGCACCGCCACCACAACCCCGCAGGAAATCCTTGAGAGAGTGTAGGGGGCAGTGGCGGGTTTAGCGCAGCGCGAAGAACCGCATCAATTCTTCCATGATCCCTAATACCAAGTTGCGTTTGACTGAACGCAACTTGGTATAAGCCCATCTCTACACCCTAACCCCTATTCCGGCAACTCCATACCCTGTTCCATTATTTCGAGATAGCCCGAATAGCTGAAAACCCTGTTGCGCTTTTGAGCGGTGAGTTTCTTCACTATGCCGGCGCGTTCTAGGCAGCCCAGGGCCTTGTTGACCGTGGCCGGCGCAAGACCGGTTTTTCTGGTCAAAAAAGAAGGAGTGGCGATGGGATATTCCATGAATGACTGGTGAATCTTCAGTGCGGATGGCGCACCGCGCCCGATTCCATTTATCTTGGCCCTATCTTGCTCGGAAAGGTCGAGGATCTGCCGCGCCGCCGCCACTGCCTGAGAAGCCGTTGTTGTCACAGCGTCCGCGAAAAAATTGAGCCAAGACTCCCAATCGCCGACAAGCCTTGTATTGTTGAGCAGTGCGTAGTACTCCTGTCGATGGGTTTGAAGTACAGGCTCAATTATAGCAATTCAACTTATTGTAGTCCACAGCCGCAATGCCTGATCCAACTCTTGTAATTGTTCAGTGTATATAGCAATTTGCGCCTGTATTGCTCGCTTAACGGCGTCCTTGGAACGCT
>JAITFL010000182.1 GCA_031281385.1 Holophagales bacterium | reverse complement strand
AAAATCCAGCCAGAGACAGCGGAAGGTCGGGAGCAGACGTAACGCCGAGTTTTGCAAGAAGCTCATCAGTGTAAATTGGCGTGTTTCGCTTACGCCTTCCATCTCGCAGCAATGCCATGCGAGAGGCTCTTAGCTGCACTAAGCTCAATTCCCCCATTTAAGCCACCCAAGCAACTGGCGGCATTTGGGGCTGCACTACAGCCCCAAACACTCGCCGCGCTAGGGCGTTTTCCCCCGCCGCTAGGGGCGAAGCAAGTTCGCCAGGTGCGGCTATGCCTGTTGGCGGCTCGCTACACTATCCTCGTAGCCTAGCACATTCGCCCCACCAACTGGGTATTGGCAATTGGGGGTTCGATCCGCTACCGTCCGCGGGCCTACGGTGCCCCCCCCAGTGGCGATTCCTGTTTTCGCCGTGCGACGGCGAAAACAGGAGATCGCTTTGGTGCAACCTAAGGGCGATAGGTATTGAAATCATTGAATGGGATGGCACCAAGGTTCATTCAAGTGAAAGTCATTTCGTGGATATGCGTGGACATAATCGTGGAAACGAAACACTAGGCAGCGTTCTTCCCCCCCACCCTTTTGCTCCCCCGCAGGCCACCCGTTTGAATAAGTTTCCAAACCGCAAAATATGTAAATGTTGTAATTAAAAGATTTAACAAAAGTAACAGAACTGTAACAACAGCAGATTCGTTTTCCATGTTAAATTTTTGTCTGTGGTAATTAAATTTGCCCCACCCTCCCAACAACATTATTCTAAATTGTTCGGTAGCCCCAATGTTCATACAGTTCGGCTCAGACAGTTGTGTCCATGTCTCTGGCTCAGGTTGTGCCAAAGGTTGGAACACGCAACCAACGATGGATTTGCTGCTGGGAGGTGCAGCAAGGAATAGGCAACTTGACAGCCTGTTTTCGCCGTCGCACGGCGGAAGCGCTGGTGCCAAGAATCGGCCATCGCTTTCCCCCCCCAAATATAGTCAACCCATCTTTTTTACTTTCCCTTGGAGGACACCATGGAGTGGTTCATACACCTCAAAATAAAAACCAAGATGATGCTCGGTTTCCTTACCGTTGTCGGTTTGGCTGTAATCATAAGCATTTCTGGGATCGTTGATGCAATCGCCCTGACCAAAGCAGACGACCTGCTTTACGCCCACGGAGTCAATGGGATCAGCGAGGCCGCCATTGCCTCGGAAACCATGACTTCTTGCCGGACAAGCATCCGCGATGCGATCATTGAGACAGACCCTGATGTAATCCGAAAGCACAAAGAAACCATTGAAAAAAATGTCAACGCAGCCGATGAGCAACTACTAAAAATAAAAAAGGACGTGGTGAATGGCGACAAGAAGGGCGAGATGTTGATTGATGACGCGCTAAGCCACCTAAGGGAATACATTTCCGGGATTGGGCCGTTTTTTGAACTCGCCCTAGCTAACAAGGATAACGAGGCAATTCAGTACATGAATACAAAGCTACTCCCTATCAACAAAGCATGCGTCAAGGCACTGGAAGAAACGAAGGCGCACATGCATTCCATTGCCGTAGAGCAAAGGGAATCTAACAAAAGGACGGCCAAAAAAGGCATCTATCTCCAAGTCATCGTCACCCTTGTAGCCATCGTTATTTCGATTTCCCTCGCCACGTACATTTCGAACTTTATCAGGCGCCAGCTGCACCAAGTGTCGGTCAACCTTGGACGGGTGGCGGACGGAGACTTCACTGTTGTGTCAAAGGCCGAAACAAAAGATGAGTTGGGCGAATTGGCCGACACGTTGGGGAAAATGGTCTATGACCTGAGGCGCCTCCTGACTGACGTGATCCGCAGCGTGGAAGGCGTCGCCAGTGCCTCAACCCAGCTCTCTGCCGCTGCCGAGGAGATGTCTGCCACAACGGATCATATAGCCAAGACTACTGACATGCAGAAGACCAACGCCGAGCAGATGGCTGCCGCTATGACCGAACTGTCGGCATCCATTGATGAAGTGGCCAAGGACAGCCGGAATTCGCTACAGCAGTTGGAAGCGGCCCTAGACGCAACACAACAAGGAAACGAGGCCGGCAAGTCCACCAAGGCCGCCATGGACGGCATAACCCAGACCACCGCCAGGATAGCCCAAGCTATTGGCGTAATCCAAGAGATAGCCAACCAGACCAACCTTCTTTCCCTAAATGCCGCCATAGAGGCCGCCAAGGCGGGCGAGCAGGGCAAGGGCTTCGCTGTTGTGGCAGAAGAAGTGCGAAAACTGGCCGAGCGCAGCGGGACATCCGCCAAAGAAATCGCCCAGTACAACATCGAGGCCAGAGATTCTGTCGAGCGGGGCGAGGAGATGGTGGCGACCACCGTTGGCTTAATGGCAAATATCAGGGAACTGCTGAATGGGTTCGCATCGCAGACCAAGGCCACAGTGGCCGCGTCTAGCGAGCAGTCCAAGGCGGGCGCGGAAGTGTCCAGCAAGGTTGACGAAAGCACTCGTGAGGTTGCGGCCACGGCATCCGCCACGACCCAGATGGCGGCCACCACCAACGAAATTTCGCGCACGGCCTCCGACCTTGCCCGCCTTGCAGCGGAGTTGCACTCCGAAGTGCAAAAATTCAGGATGGCCTAGGCGAAAGCGTGCGGCCAAAACAATTGATGCAGGCTGGTACCCGCTCACGACATTCCAGTTCGCGCTCTTAGAGTTATTTTCATCAAGCACTTTTCGCAGTCGAACTCGCATTTCAGCGAGATCGGCCCATTTTCTAGGAACAGCGGGCTTTTGGGATCAGGGGCCTTTGCTATTGGAGCATTGTTTTTGTGCTTTTCGCACCAACCTAACTCGAACCTTAAACAGAGCCTTGTTGTCATCAGGGACATATCGGAAATTGGACACAGTTCAAATGCATCCTCTATGCCGGAAGCACCGTGGCGCACGTAGAAAGCCCTTGCCAAACTGTTGGAGACGTTCCATTTGTGGCCCAAGCGTGCCTCTGGCAAAGCCTTTGAATGCCCTTCTGCCGCTTTTCCGCTGCCAAGCACTCGACTGGAGATGCGCTTTTGCATCAGCAACTCCGCCGCCAGCCTTCTTAGGGCGTTCAATTGGCTGGCTGGCAAAAAGCCGCTTGGGTCTATCCGGCACTCCACAAGCTCAAATGGCGTGCCGCCCAAGCGGGAGAGGGAAGCCTTTGCGGCGGCCAAAAACGCCTCTTCCGCTTTTGGCGGCGGGCATTTTTCTTTTTCCAGCGCTTGGGACTCAAAGCCGTCTTCGTCAATGAACCTAAGCCTTGCAGCGCCATCTGGGAAATCTAGGTGTGCGCGAACAGCGATTTTTCTATCCACCTTGGCTGCCCTCAAACGCTTGTGCCAAGCATGATCAAAGTTGCGGTGCGCCACTGTGCCAATCTTTATTCCATCAAGGACTTGCGGGCTTTGTACGTCTATCTGCGCCCCTTTGGCAGCGTTCACTAGGGTGCCTTTGATTCTCCCGGACGGCCCAGAAAAGGCCAGGCCGTCGCCTGGGGCTAAGTTCGCCTCTCGGTCGAGGACAATGCGGCTGCCAACTTTGGACATGATTTTCCCTAAAGGCTCCCCAAGGTGCCCAGACGAGGCCCCCGAGAGCATTGGCTTCCTTTTGCCTTCCAACTGGTACGTCGTGCGGCCCCTGTGAAAGGTCTTGGCGGGATCGGGTTCGAAGCCGCAGTAACACCTGCCCGAACTCGCCCGGCAAAACTCCGGCCTTTTTTCCAACAGCGCGTCTAGTTTGCGCCTGAAATGGCTGACGATATTTTTTACGTAGTCAGCGTCCTTTAGTCTGCCTTCGATCTTGAAACTGTGTGTACCCGCATCCGCCAGCGACTCTAGCTGGTCGGACAAGTCTAGATCCTTGATGGACAGCATGGGCCTGTCCTTGATGAGCACCCGCCCGTCTGGGCCCATCAGACTCCAGTCGCGCCTGCACGGCTGGGCACATTCGCCACGGTTGCCACTTCTGCCGCAGATGGCATGGCTTAGGTAGCAATGGCCGCTCTCGGATACGCAGATGGCCCCATAGACAAAGGTTTCCAGCTCTATGCCAGCCGCAGCGTTGCTCACCGCCCTGATCTGCTCTAGGCTTAGCTCGCGGGCCAATATGGCCCTCGAAAAGCCAACTGACGCTAAAAATGCCACTTTTTCTGGCGAGTCGCAGACAGCTTGAGTGCTGGCGTGGAGAGGAATGCTCGGCAGATCCATCTCCAAAAAAGCCATGTCCTGTATTATCAGTGCGTCAGCTCCGGCCTCGAAGGCAGACCATGCGGCGCGTCTGGCTTCTTCTAGTTCACTTTCATAGAGGATAGTGTTTAATGTCACATAAACCTTTGCGCGCCAAAGGCGGGCCTGTGCAGCCAGCGTCTCCAGATCGCGCAACTCGTTTGCCGCCCCCTTCCTAGCGCCGAACTTGGGGCCGCCAACATATAGGGCGTCTGCCCCACATCTAAGGGCCAGCGTCCCTTGCTCCAAGTTTTTGGCCGGGGCCACCAGTTCCAACTTCATAGGCAGATGAGCCGAAAAATGAAACGCCCCGGAGGAAGGGGCGTTTCTTGCAGGTTATTTTGGTAGGGTAACGTTGATGGGAGGCATTGAAGACCTTGGCAATGCCAAGGCGCACCAATTGGAAGGAGATAAATAAAGTGGCGGGTATCCCTTGATAGGGCACCTCAATACTCATGCTATCGTATTTTTTCGGACTTGACAACCGAAAGAGAGGGCTAGGGGCAATGCAAGCGCGGCCTCTTGTAACTTGCAACTGGTATTACTTCCGCCCGTAATCATCCTCTAGGCGCTCGATGTCGCCCTCGTCAAAATCGCCAAAGCTTATCTCCATAATCCTCGCCTGCCCATCGGCCGACTCTTTGCAGCCCAGCCTGTGGGCTGATCCGCATGGCAGCCAGATTTCTTGGCCCTCGTATGGGAAAATCATTTCGCCGTTCAGCTCCACGGTGGCCCTGCCATCCAAGGCTATCCATAGCTCGTCTCTCTTTGAGTGCCTTTGTAGGCTCAACTTTTGGCCAGGGCTGCATGCAAGGATTTTGACGGTACACTTTGTGTTCAGCGCGTACTGGTCGAAATGGCCCCAAGGTTTTTCAACGTGGACAGTTTTTGGGCGTTCCATGTTGGCTCCTTTGTGTGCTAAAGGTTAGCTGCACTTGCCCGTCCTTTGTCCGCAGGGTGGCTATTTTGCCGCGCCGATCTTGGATTTTTGGGCGGAAGAACTGGGCTTTGCGCTGCTCGTTGTCTTTGTCGCGCCCTGTTTCGTCTTCTGTTGGGAGGGAGCTGCGGACTTGGTGGCGGGTCTTGCTGCGCCTGCTTGGGATTTTTGGGCAGAACCCGTTGACGACTTTGCTACGGGCCTTTTGGTCTTTGCAGTGCCGCCGCGGCTTTTGCGGATGTCGTGGGAGTGCAGCTCGGGCGGGGGCAACGGGGGAGGCTCGATCAGCCCCCTTGGAATGGGCGGCAGATCCTTGCCATTTTCAAGTGCGCGAATGGCTTTGGCCTTCAAAACCGGATCACTTGGATCGGGGCTTTGTGCCATAGCGGCAAAACAGATAGTGCTTCCTAAAATAATCTTGACGACCATTTGACCTCCGAGAGGCTAAATGCAACTTATTTGCCTGTTTTTACGTCTTGCAGAATTTCGGTGGCCCGCCTAGCTTCCTCGGAGGACGGGTAGCGCTTGACGATGCCCTCCAGCGTCGCAATGGCGGCCAGCGAATTGCCTTGGTAAACTTGGCAAGTCCCAATGTTGAGGAGTGCGGCTCTATACTGGCCGTAGCGCGGGTAGTTGGTGATGATTTTTTGGAAAGATTCCTGCGCCTCCCTGTAAGACTTCATCGCCATCAGGGCCCTGCCTTTCAGGTAGAGGGCCTCTGGGACATAGTCACTATCGGGAAAATACTTTATCAGGTTGTCGGCGGCTTCCACCGCCCCTTGGTTGTTGCCGGCGTTGTAGTCCTTATTGGCCAGTGCCATTTGCTGCTGGTCAGGCGGCAATTCCGTGGGCATTGCTACATCTTGGCCCGGCCTGGCTGTGGGGCGCTGCGTCTGCGTGGCAGACCTGTTGCCGTCTTGGCGATTGACCAATATTTGGGTACTCTCTCTTTGCTGGCGCATGAACTCATAGAGGTCGGCACGTAGCTGGGTATCTTTTGCCCTTTCTGCCGTGGCCAATTTTTCTTCTTGATCCAGCTTTTTGTTCAAATCCTGGATCTCCTTGCGCTGCCGGTTGACTTCCACCTTGAGGTCGTTGACCTCGTTTTCTAGGTGGGTGAGATCAGGGGGACTGCAGGCCGTGAAAAACGCCAGCCCCGAAGCGGCGGTGGCCGCTAAAAACAATCTTGGCATGCCCCTCCTTTCAGCCCCTTCCTATATTTGGGGCCGTCAAATAATATTGTGGCCCGTACGGCCTCAATGATCACATAAAAGGAATGGAGGGGCTTTTGGCCCCTCCGCGCCTAAATGCAGAATTTTACTGGAGCTTGAACTCGCAGCGGCGGTTTTGGAACCAGCTCTTTTCGGATTCGCCGCCTACTTTCGGGCGCTCCTTGCCATAGCTGATAGTCCTGAAGTAAGTTTCGCTGACGCCAAGCCCGACAAGGTAAGACCTTGCGGCAAAAGCCCTGCGCTCGCCAAGGGCCATGTTGTACTCGATGGTGCCGCGTTCGTCGCAGTGCCCCTCGATGATGAGCTTGGCATCGGGATATGCCTTCATGAATGCGGCAATGGCCGCTAGCTTGGCCCTGTCGGCCCGGCGGATTTCATCTCTGTTGTAGTCAAAGTTGATGTCCACCAGAACTGAAGCAGCGGCGGCCTGCAATGCGGCCCTAGCTTCTGCGGCCAATCGCTCGGCCTCGCGCCTAGCGGCTTCTTCGGCTGCCCTGCGGGCATCTTCCTGGGCCTTAACGCGAGCGGCTTCCTCTTCTTGGGCCTTCTTGCGAGCTTCTTCGGCGGCCTTGCGGGCGTCTTCCTCGGCCTGCAACTTAGCCGCCTCGGCGGCGGGGTCAACGGCCGGTTCTGGGGGTTTGCAAGCCGTTCCGATGCCCAAAGACAATAAAACTGCAAGCGCAGTCATTAGTTTGATGTGTGACATGATTCGTACCTCCGTCAAAATGTCGATTTTATAGACTACCATAAAAAAAGCAAAAAAACAATTCTAAGGGCACGCCTAAATAAAAGGGAAAGGATGGCAGTCCCGAAACCCTAAATTAGGCTCACCGCTGCCTGAGCCAAGCGGGCTGCTGACAGCCCGTGTTGTTCAGCACCCTTTCGCTTTTGGTGCCTGAAAGGTCTGTTATGTACAGCCGATTCTTCCCATCGCGGGTGCTGGAGAAAATCAAGTGACGGCTGTCGGGGGACCAGGCCGGGTTTTCGGAATTGGTGAACCCGGTGGTGATTTGGTATGGGGTCGGGTCGCCCAGCCTATAGACGAATAGGTCGAAGTTGTCCTCGAACCTACTGACAAACGCTATCATGCTGCCATCGGGGCTCCAAGCGGGGCTCGCGTTGTAGGGGCCATCAATGCCCAGCCTGCGGACATTGGTGCCATCATCCTCCATTAGATAAATGGACGGGCTGCCGTCCCTGCCGGATGTGAAGGCCATCTGGTTGCCTGCGGGGTTCCAGCTTATTTCCGAATTGAGCCCATTCTGGCTTGTGAGCTTTCTTACTCTGCCGGTGGAGATGTCCAATACCATTATGTCAGTATCGCCATTGCCGTCAGCTTGGACAAAGGCTATCCTGCTGCCGTCCGGGCAAAAGGAGGGCGAATAGACGTTGACCCACCCGTCCTCTTTTTGGGGGTACAGTTTGACGTGCTGCCCGCCTGGAGTTTTTTGCCCCCATATTTCAGGGTTGGGCTTATAGGTCAGGTAGGCCAGCCGCCCGTCCCTAGCAACAGTGGGCGACAGCGTCAGGGTCTTGTGGTTAGTCAGCCTGGTCAAGTTTGAACCGTCCCGGTCAACCTGGTAGATTTCCTTTACCCCGGGCGACTCTTCTTTGCAAAAAATGATGCGCGTGTTGGCTATGCCAGGGGCGCCCGTCAGGTACTCCTCTATGGAGTCGGACACCAAGTGAGCCAGCCGCCTGAAACCATGCAAGTTCCCGTTGTGCGCTATGGAAGTGACGCGCCTGCCCGACCTCACGTCATATACCACCGCTTCTGCCAAGACGTCGTCGCGGTTTTTCAGCGTAAGGGTCGAAACCACCAAAAGCTCAACGCCGGCGTTCAGCCACTGGCCAAATGAGTCTGCGGCTATGGATATGGGCAGCCCGTCCCTAAGCAGGGCTATGCTGGCTATTCCGTCCAAGTCGCGCCGCAGCGTCTCGGTGTACTCGCGGTGTACTTGGTTCGCGTCCAAACCGGACGCCGTCGCGGCGGGCGCGGCCATGGCCAGCCTCTTTGCAGTGGTTGACAATTCTATTTCTGTGCGGGGCGGCTCTTGGGGGTCTTGGGCGACAAGAGCCAGCGGACCCACCGCAAGGGCAAAAAAGAGCATCAAAAATTTGGAAAACATCTGAACACCTCAAATAGGACATCAATGCTAATGGTACCCTAGTAGTGCCAGTTTTTAGTTACAAGTTACAAGATGGTGAATTGAAAGCGCAGCACCGGGCAGACTCCCTTTCCCACTTGGAAAGCCTACACCAAAGCCATCTACCAAGCCTCCACCCGCTTATCGAAGCCATGTCCATGTATCAGCCCCTGTATAGGGCAGTTAGCGAGGCGAGTACTCGGGGGTCTGGGGAAGACGCCCTAGTGCAATGAGCGTTTGAGGCTGCAGTGCAGCCTCAAACGCCAGCAGCACTTGGGCGGCTTAAAAAGAAGTGCGGGCTCGCATGCGAGTCCGTGCTGAGCGAATCCCCAGTTAGCATTTAGGAAGCTTTTCCATGCCCCGGAGGAAAACGATACAGGCCGAAGGAGGGGGCCTGGCGAGGCGCGGCTTCTAATCCGCTCACCGCCTGCGGCGGCTCGCTACTTCCAGAAGGCAGCCAAGTGGCACTTGGCCCTGACGCTGCCCCCGCAGCGTCAAGGCTTAGTGCCACTAAGCGCCTTCCTCTTAGGGCTCCCGCCCTTTTAGAGAAATTCAAGCAGCGCATGACCGCGCTGCGTGCTCAATCGGCGCAACGAAATTGTCATTCGTCATCAAGAAAATATTTTCGGGGTGTACAAATAGCTAAATTATCCCCATCAACCTAATTAAGTCCGTGTCGCCCGGGAATGCCTTTACCCCGATCTCCAAGATGGACTTGGCTTTATGCCGCTCTCCGGCTTTGCTTAAGTACGCGGCGGCCAAGCGGTACCAAAGCGGGCTACTGGTTTGACAGTTCTGGATGCCCTTCAGCGCGTGTCGGGCCGCTTGCGGCAAGTTGCCCCTATCCATCTCGATTTTTATCAGTAGGTCGTATAGTTTAGGCGCCATTGGGGCAGATTCCAGCGCGTTCAATAGTATTTGCTTGGCGGCGTCCCCATTGCCTTTTGTTAGCTCGGATTCGGCAAGCTGGCAATTGTACTGGGCAATAATGCTCTGCCACCCTTCCCTGCTGCTGCCCCTGCCCTGGCCCGTGTTGGGGCACATTGCCATTGCCCTAGCTGCAAGGCTCGCCGCTTGTTGCGGCCTGTTTTCGTACAGTTCGATGTTGATAAGTTGGTCATATAGCTTTGGCTCGCCAGGCATGGCGTTGATCGCGTCCGACAGTACCTTTCTAGCGGCGGCCATGTCGCCGTTTTTCATCTCCAGTTGGGCAAGGCAGAGGTGGCCGGACACATAGTTGGGGTTCAGTGCAATGGCCTTTAATAGTGTTTGGCGTCCCTCGCCTATGTTCCCCAAGGCCACCAAAGACATCGCCTTGCCCGAAAGTGCCATTGCATGGCCCGGCTCTTGACTCAGCAGCAGATCGAAACAACTGACGGCTTCTTCGAACCTGCCCAATTCGTGCAGCGCTAGGCTTCTTCCAAGCAGAACAAAAGAATCCGCCGTGGGGCTAATTTTTATACATTCATCGGCAGACCTAAGGGCCACGTCCCACTTTTTTGCTGGCAGTGCCATTTGCAGCAAGTTGTACTGGGTTTTTAGCCTGTCGGGGAACCTTTCGGCTTCCTGCGCCGCAAGCATATAGTAGTAGTTCAATTTTTGGTCGTCGCGGTCTATGAACATTTTCCCATAGTGGTGTATGACAGCGTCCAGCGGCTTGACTGTCTTGCCATGCTCGGACAGCCAAGGTGCAATATCTTCGTGTATCCTGCCCCAGAAAGTCAGACCGTTGAACGCCCTGGCCAGCCTGCACACGGGGTTGTCAGCAAAGAAGGGCAGGCCCTTTCCCTCGCTGTAGTCCGATGTGTTTGGCACTGCAGAAACTCCCTGATTTGTTATGCTGGCGCTGGGCAGGTAGTGCCTGTGCGTCAGATTGTATGCATCTGCAAAAGGGCTTGTGCAGACATTCTTGATTTTTTCGTAGTCCAATGGGTCTATGGCCTCATCGGCATCAATTATTAGAACCCACTCCCCGTTGCAATGCTTTAGGCTTTCATTTCGCGCCGCAGAGTAATCGTCGCACCACTGGAAATGATGTACGCTTGCCCCGAATCCCTTGGCTATTTCTATGGTTCTGTCGGTTGACCCAGTGTCAACAATTACCATCTCGTCAACGATGGGCTTTACCGATTCTAGGCAGTGCGCCAGCGTCGCCTCTTCGTTTTTGACAATCATTGCCAGCGAAACCAGCATCTGTTCCCCTATTAAATGATCCCCATCAACCTGACTAAATCTGGGTCACCCGGAAACGCCTTTAGCCCCATCTCCAAGATGGACTTGGCCGTATGCCGCTCACCGACTTTGCCTAAGTACACGGCCGCCAGGCGGTACCATAGCGGGCTGCTGGCTTGGCAGTTCTGAAGGCCCTTTAGTGCGTCCTGTGCCGCCTGCTGCAAATTGTCCCTTCCCATTTCTATTTTTATCAGCAGGTCGTAGAGGCGGGGTTCATTCGGGACGCTTTCCAGTCCTTTGAGTGCCAGTTGGCGGGCATTGTCAAAGCCACCCCTAGCCAGTTCGTGTTCCGCCATCTGGCTGTAATATTGATAGACGCAGCTCTCCCAATTGCCATCGCCCCCGCCGGGGCACTCTTTGATGGCCCGCTCCGCTATCTTTGTAGCTTCAAGGTGGTTGCCTTCCAGCAGTTCGATGTGTAGCATCTGGTTATAAATTTTTGGTTCGCTTGGGGCTATTTCCAGAGCTTCCGCCAAGGTCTTTCTGGCCGCATCCATTTTGCCCTCTTTGATGTCCAGATGCGACAAATATATTCGCGCAAGTACGAAACTTGGCTGCAGTTCTATTGCGCGCTGCGTTGTCTGGCGCCCCGATTCAACGTCTCCAAGCTCCACCAATGAAAACGACTTCAAAAGCATCGCTGGGGCATGCCCCGGCGATATGATCAATAGCACGTTCAATTGATCTATGGCTTCCTCGTGCCTGCCTAGCTCTTTGAGGGCAGAGGCTTTGCCGAACAGGACATGGGGATACACATTTTGGCCGACACGAAGGCACTCATCGGCCGACCTAAGGGCCAAGTCCCACATATTTGCATCTAGGGCCTGTTGCATAACATTGAAGTGGGCTTCCATGCTCTGCGGGTTTTTTTCTGCCTCTTTGGTTGCAAGCATCAAGTAATAGTTGATCTTGTGCTGCACCCTGTCCTTGAAGAGGTCTCCGTAGTGGTGCAGGACGGCGTCCAGAGGCTTAATTGTTTTTCCGCAGTTTGTCAAAGATGGGCGCATGGATTCATGGACGCTATTTGAAAAAACCAAGCCATCAAACATCTTGGCAAGCCTGAGCGCGGTGTTTTCTGCATAGAATGGCAGGTGCCTGCCCTCGCTATAAGGCGACGTATTTGGCACGGCCCCGCTGCTCTGCGATAGTTTGGTGGAGTCGTATGAATAGTAGCGGCACTTCATTTCGTAGGCATCGGCGAATGGGTTTGTGCAGGCATTCTTGATTTTTTCGTAGTCCAATGGGTCTATGGCCTCGTCTGCGTCCATCACCAGCACCCATTCCCCCCGGCAGTGTTTTAGGCTCTCGTTTCTGGCGGCGGAAAAATCATCGCACCACTGGAAATGATGGACAGATGCCCCAAATCCCTTGGCTATTTCTATGGTTTTGTCGGTTGAGCCAGTGTCAACTATTACCATCTCGTCAACTATGGGCTTCACTGATTCTAGGCAGTGCGCTAGGGTTTCCTCTTCGTTTTTGACAATCATTGCCAGCGAAACCAGCATTGTTCCCCCATTAAATTATCCCCATCAACCTGACTAAATCTGGGTCACCCGGAAACGCCTTTAGCCCAAGATCCAAGATGGACTTGGCCGTATGCCGCTCACCGACTTTGCCTAAGTACACGGCGGCAAGGCGGTACCACAGCGGGCTGCTGGCTTGGCAGTTTTGAAGGCCCTTTAGTGCGTCCTGCGCCGCCTGCTGCAAGTTGTCCCTTCCCATTTCAATTTTTATCAAAAGATCGTAAAGAAGAGGTTCCCTCGGGACGCTTTCCAGCCCTTTTAGGGCAAGCTGTCGGGCCGCGTCAAATCGCCCTGTGGCCAGCTCGTGTTCAGCCATCTGGCTGTAATATTGATAGACGCAGCTCTCCCAATTGCCCTCGCCCCTGCCGGGACACTCCTTGATGGCCCGCTCCGCTATCTTTGTAGCTTCAAGGTGGTTGCCATCCAGCAGTTCGATGTATAGCAACTGGTCATAGATTTTTGGTTCATTTGGGGCAATTTTCAGTGCTTCCGCCAAAATTTTTCTAGCCGAATCAAAATTCTCATCTTTGATGTCCAAGTGCGCCAAATATATTCGCGCCGGGGTGAAGCCTGGCTGCAGCTCTATTGCCCGCCGCGCCGCTTTTCGGCCTAGATCAACGTCCCCAAGCTGAACCAACGAAATGGCCTTCAATAGAAGCGCGGGGGCGTGTTCAGGCTTATGGGTCAACAGTGTTTCCGACTGCTGGATGGCATCCCCATGCCTGCCTAGTTCTTGCAACGCCCATGCCCGGGTGTACAGGACATGCGAATCCACTTCTGGGCCAATTCGCAGGCATGCGTCAGCCGACCTAAGGGCCAAGTCCCACATCTTTGCTGCTAAGGCCTGCTGCATCAAATTAAATTGGGCATCCATGCTCTGTGGTTTTTTTTCTGCCTCTTTAGACGCAAGCATCAAGTAATAGCTGATCTTGTGTTCCTCTCTGTCCTTGAAGAGGTCTCCATAGTGGTGCAGGACGACGTCCAAGTCTTTTATGGTTTTCCCGTTGTCCAGTAGCGTTTGTCTGAGGGATTCATGGATGCTATTTGAAAATGCCAAGCCATCGAACATTTTGGCAAGCCTGAGCGCGGAGTTGTCGGCATAGAATGGCAGGTGTCTGCCTTCGCTGTAGGGCGATGTGTTCGGCACTGCCGCATAGTCTTGCGATGACTTTGTAGAGTCGTATGAATAGTGCCTGTGTACCAATTCGTACGCATCGGCGAATGGGTTTGTGCAGGCATTTTTGATTTTTTCATAGTCCAAGGGGTCTATGGCTTCGTCCGCGTCAATTATTAACACCCACTCCCCGGTGCAGTGCTTTAGGCTCTCGTTTCTTGCGGCGGAAAAGTCATCGCACCACTGGAAATTATAGACAGATGCCCCAAATCCCTTGGCTATTTCTATGGTTCTGTCGGTTGAGCCAGTGTCAACAATTACCATCTCGTCAACGATGGGCTTCACTGATTCTAGGCACTGGGCTAGGGTTTCCTCTTCGTTTTTGACAATCATTGCCAATGAGATGAGCATCTGTTTCTCCATTGAGCCTCTTGCGGAACCTAGCTAATTTTGAGCCCAAAGACTCCGATTAGCAAATGGACAATTAACAATGGACAATTGTGGCAGCGGACTTCGGCCGCGCCATTATTAATGAGTGGGTTGAGCGTCCAGTGCTGAACGAAGCATTCTCCCCGCTTGAATCGCCCACATCGAAGCTATCTCCCAATCATCCGCCCGCCCGTTGAAGCCATCTTCGTGCATCTACCCGCCCCTCGAAGTCATGTCCATGTATCAGCCCCTACATAGGGCAGTGGGCGAAACGAGTATAAGGGGTCTGGGGAGTAATGAAGGGTGGACTCGCATGCGAGGCCGCCCTGAATGAATCCCCAGTTAGCATTTAGGAAGCTTTTCCAAGATCCGGTGGAAAACCTCCAAGGCCGCAACGCCTTCCTTCCGAGTCCAAGCGGCGAATGACCTCGCCGCGTGTCCATTCGGCACGATGGGATTGCCGGGCGCATGGCTTAGCATCCTAGAGAGTCCGTACCATGGCATTGAACGAGCGAAGGAAGTCTCAACACCCAAAATTGGCTAAATGATCCCCGCCAGCCTCTCTAAGTCCTGGTCGCCGGGGAATGTCTTTAGCCCCAGTTCCAAAATTGACTTTGCTGTCTGCCGCTCACCAATGCTGCTTAGGTGCGCGGCGGCCAGGCGGTACCACATTGTGTTGCCACTTGGGCAGTTCTGTATCCCGCGCAGCGCGTCCTGCGCCGCCTGCGGCTGGTTGCCCCTTTCTATTTCAATTTTGATCAAAAGGTCGTAAAGCAGAGGTTCCCTTGGGATGGTTTCAACCCCTTTTAGCAGCACTTGTCGGGCGCCATCAGGATTGTTTAGTGCCAATTCTAGGTTTGCCAGCGAACCATACACTTGGACGTTGCCAGGTTCCGCCTCAAGCGCCTCTTCCATCAATTGCCGCCCCACATTGAAGTTCCCTAGCGCTTCGAATGAGGCCCCCTTTCGCAGCTTTGCCAGCGTGTGGCCCGGGGCGGCGGCCAAAAGGGCGTCAAAGTGGGCTATGGCCTCTTCGTGTCTGCCCAATTCTTGCAGCGCCGCGCCCGCCCCAAATATCACAAAGGGATGTACTTTTTCGCTCGAGTTGATGCTTGCTTCTGCGGCCTGCAGCGCCAATTCCCACTGCCCGGCCACCAGAGCCTGCTGCAGGACGTGGAATTGCGCCGCTAGGTTTTCGGGGTCGGCCTCGGCGTCGAGCTGGGCCAGCGTCAGATAGTAATTGGACTTGTATCCTTTCCTTTCTGTAAGCAGCTGCCCATAGTGGTGTATCACGGCGTTGAGGCGTTTGACGGATTTTCCGTGGGCTTCTAGGGAATTGCCAATCGTTTCATGTATCCTGCCTTCAAAAGAGAGCCAGTCGAACCTTTTGGCCAGCCTAAGGCTCATCGCTTCGGCATAGAATGGCAGGTTGCGCCCTTCGGCGTAAGCCGACCTGTTTGGCACTGCGGCACTATCATGCGTGCTGGCAAGGGACGAAAGCATGTAGTCGCGATTTGTCAGTTCATAGGCATCGGCGAATGGGCTTGTGCAGGCATTCTTGATTTTTTCATGGTCTAGGGGGTCTATGGCCTCGTCCGCATCCATTATTAATACCCATTCCCCGGTGCAATGTTTCAGGCTCTCGTTTCTGGCGGCGGAAAAATCGTCGCACCACTGGAAATTATAGACAGATGCCCCGAAACTCTTGGCAATTTCAATGGTGCTGTCCGTGGAGCCAGTGTCAACTATTATCATCTCCTCAACTATGGGTTTTACAGACTCTAGGCAGTGGGCAAGCGTCTCCTCTTCGTTTTTCACTATCATTGCTAATGAGATGAGCATTTATTTCTCCATTGAATCTCTTGCGGAACCTGCCCTGTACTCATCGGAGCCATCTCCGGGCATCCACCCGTACATAGAGCAGTAGGTGAAGCGAGTATCCGGGGGTCTGGGGGCCGACCGAGGCAGCGCGAGCTTGCGAGCGATGCCATGAGGGAGACCCCCAGTTTAGCATCCGGGCGGGCTCCATGAACCGGCGATGAATAGGCAAAATTACAAAGGTGTTAGTCCCGAGCGCGAAAGATAGAATCAGGAATTAGAAACAGATTGAACGCCCGCGCTGCACGGAGTCATGCACACAAAAATTAGCCGAGTTTTGCAAGAAGCTCAATGGACAATACTAGAAATTGATGCGTGCTGACGCCCGCGTTGATATTTATGCCGATTGATGACGCAGCGAGGTCATTCGCTGCTTGAACTCGGGGCGGGCATACTGCGGCCTTGGGTGTTTCGCGCCGGGTCTTGGAAAAGCTTCCTAAATGCTAACTGGGGATTCGCTCAGCACGGACTCGCATGCGAGCCCGCGCTGCGCTACTCCCCAGACCCCGGGTACTCGCCTCGCTAACTGCCCTATGTAGGGGCTGATACATGGACATGGCTTTGATGGGGAGGCAGATGCCCGGAGAAGGCTTTTATGTAGGGGCGGATGCATGGAGATAGCTTCGATGTGGGCGATTCAAGCGGAGAGAATGCTCCGTTCAGTGCTGTCCGGGCGGGTTCCATGAATCGGCGCGAAACGAAGCAAGTTGCCGGGCCATCATTCCGAGTACGTCAAGGCGCTCATCAGTGCCATCTTCCAACCAACCCCCGCCCATCGAAAACCGCAATCATTACACCACTTACACAAACCAATCGAGAAAATTCAATAAATCATTAATAAAAAATATTTCAAAAATACAAGAAAAAAGGGTAAAGTCGTCCCTTGGTTCTGCCGAATCAGTAGTTGTCAAACAACTGGTGGCACGGACGCCACCCAAAGCGCATCAAGGAGGATGCAATGGCACAAGGATCTATTCTCAACAACATCTCGGCCCTGGGCGCAAGCCGCCAGTTGGGCATAAC
>JAITFL010000176.1 GCA_031281385.1 Holophagales bacterium | reverse complement strand
ACGCTTGTATTGCTCGCTTTACGGCGGGCAAAGCCCGCCTACGAGCAATACGCGGCCATGATTTGGCAAGCAAATCCTGGCATAGCAGTTCAACCTACAATAGGTTGAACTGCTATATTACACGTACTCAAAACTGCTACCGCCGATGAACTCTCTCAAAATCGAAGTATTCGGTATTTCATCGGGGAAGATGGGGACAAAGGTGCGGACGAACTTTAGCAACCTTTCGGCCTCGCCGAAGCTGTCATCGTCCATGGGTACTTCCAGCAAGTACCTCTCAGCGAATGGGCGCAGCGCCGCTGGCTCATAGACTAGGCTGGAATTGAATACCAAGTCCGCTTCGTCCTGGTAGGGGAAAATGTTTTTGCGCTCTCCCACTAAAACCGAAGGCCAGACAGAGATGGTCTTTGCCGCGTTATAGCCTCGGTAGTTGCGGTCTCTGACTATGCGCCTTATGAGCCTGCCGTCTGTGGTCATTATCCTGTTGTGGCTGTCGAGCCTTAGTTGCGTCAATGCGCTGATGTATATCTTTAGCTTGTTTTCTGCGGGTACAGACTTGGCCAAGTCGGGGTTCAGGCCGTGGATGCCCTCTACAATAAGCACGTCCCCCCTTTCTAATTGCATCGGGATGCTGCGCTCTCCTCGCACTCCCAAATGGAAATTGTAGGTAGGCACCTCCACTTTTTCGCCGGCCAATAGCTTTTGCAGATGCTCATCGAATAGGGCGGTGTCCACTGCGCTTATTGATTCTAGGTCGGGCTTCCCGTCATCGCCCAAGGGGGTCTTGTCCCTATCCAAGAAATAGCTGTCTGTGCTAAGGGCGACTGGGCGCAGGCCATTCACCCTCAATTGAACCATCAGCCTCTTACTGAATGTGGTTTTGCCCGAACTGGAAGGTCCGGCTATTAGCACTAGGCGCACGTTGCTTCGCTTTGATGAAACCTCGTCGGCAAAGCCCGCGATTTTTTTTTCTTGAAAGCCTTCGGAAATTTTTATCACTTCGGCTATTTCGCCAGAAAGGCAAGTCTCGTTTAAGGTTCCCACATTGGTCACGCCCAATATGCTGTTCCAGGCTTTGGTCTCTAAATGTATTTTGAAAAGGGAGTAGTCGGGGTACTCTTGAGGCTGCAAGAACACCTTTTCGTTGGGTCTGCCAGATGTCGGAAATTGCAGGATGAAACCAGGCGGCATTGACACTAGGTTGAATTGCTCGATATACCCTGCATGCGGCACGAATGGGCCATGCTGGATTTCCAAAAACCCCCCGCACTCCACTAGGTGTACGTCTGGCCACCTAGTGCTATTCAGCAGTTTTACCTTGTCCTCATATCCATCGGCGGCAAAGCGGCGGCAAGCGTCCTCGCTGGTAGTGACGCTTAGAGTGAATGGGGTCTTTTCGTGAACTAGCTGGCGCATCTTTGCCTCGATTTCGGGCAGCGCACCGGGTAGCAGTCGGGATTCGCATTGCAAATCGTAATAGTAGCCGCCGGCCAACGACTGCCCCACGAAGGGCCTGGCATTTGGGTAAAGCTGCTTGATGGCCGCGTAAAGCAGCAGACAGGCACTGCGGCGATACATTGCCATGCCCTCCCTGTCGGTATAGACGATTGGCGACAACCGGCAGGGATGCGTTATCGGCGTATTCAGGCTGACCACGCGCTGGTCTTGCTTGGCGGCCAGCACCGCCCTCTTGCCCTTGCCAGGGTGGAGGTTGTGCCTAAAAGCCGCCTTAATGGTTTCGCCATGCTTCACTAGGTGTTTTTCGCCATTGATTGTTATTTCTATCTGCGCTGCATTCATTTTTTTTGCGTCTCCGGCCCCGATGGGCATTTACATGTTTGCAATAACTTTGCCTATTTTGTCACTAAATACCGTATTGTCTCAATCACTTGGTCTTGGTCGGCCTCGCTCAACCCTGGCCAAAGCGGCAGGCTCATTAAGCGGTCGCCGCTCCAATCGCACTCGGGCAGGCCGCTCTCTGGCATGGCGCTAGGGTTTTTGGCGTAATAGTCCCTATAGAAAGTGTGCATGTGTGCGGGCCTGTAGTGTATGCCGGTGCCGATGTTTTCTTCTTTCAGCGCCTGAACAAAGGCATCGCGATCCATGCCCACTATCTCCGGGCAGATGCGTAGGACGAATAGATGGAAACAATGCTGGTGGGTGGAATCACCATCCCAAGGAAGCACCAAACCCTTTATGTCTTTTAGGCCATCTAGGTACCTATTGAATAGCTCCCCCCGTCTTTTGTTGAAAGCGTCCAATTTTTTTATTTGGTGCAACCCAATGGCGGCCTGCATGTCCATAAAATTGGCCTTGCGGCCAGGCTCCATGATGTCGGTGTGGGGAGAGCCTTCCTTGGCAAAGCGCTTCCAAGCGTCCTTTTCTATGCCGTGGAACCTCAGTCTCTTTATGCGTGCTACATACTCATCTCTGTGGAGGGCGATGCAGCCGCCTTCGCCCGTGGTCATGTTCTTGTTTGGGTGGAAACTATAAACTGTCATCGCGGATCTTGGGTTTGCGCCGATCTTTGTGCCATTGTAGTGTGCGCCCATAGCTTGGGCCGCGTCCTCTATTACCCAGAGTTTATGCTTTTCGGCTATGTCCCAGATGGCGTTCATGGGTGCCGGAAGCCCCGTTAGATGTATCGGGATTATGCCCACCGTTTTGGGGGTTATGGCCGCTTCGATCTTTGCGGGGTCAATGTTTAGCGTCTTGCGCTCTATGTCAACCAGCACTGGTACGCCACCCTGTAATAGAACTGTGTTCAAAGTGCTGGCCCAAGTCATCGGGGTGGTGATCACTTCGTCCCCGAGGGCTAGGCCAATGACTTGCAGGGCGATTTCTTGGGCCGTCGTCGCGCTATTCATCACAAGGCAGTGCGGCACACCGTTGTAGCGCTGAAGCTCTTCCTCAAAGCGCGCCGACTTTGGGCCAGTGGTTATCCAGCCCGAATGGATGGAGTCAATAAGCTCTTCTATTTCTTCTTGGCCTATCACGGGCCTGGTGAAGGGGAGAAACTCTTTTCTGCGTAAGTATGGCATCGAAGCTCCGATAGTGCATAAAGTTATAGTTTATCTTTGTTCTTTGAATTGGGCATCTTGGCTTTAATGTTTTTGGCACAAATGGGAAGCCTAGTGTTGCGTCCGCGAAATACTCGCATCTCTTTCACCGCAGCATCAATACCTCGCAAACGCGCCTAGTTTCGCTGGTTTGAGCGGACGCAATACTAGGAGGGGGCATGGGGGAGGCGAGCGAAGCGCAGCGAGCGAGCTCCCCCATATAGCATTTGGAGGCTTTTCCATGCAAAGCCCCGAATGCCAATTTGGAAAATGACGCAGCTAATTTCGGAACGCAACACTAACCTAATGTGTTATCCTATGTGTTCATTTTTGATTGTAATGAAATGCAAAAAGGGAACCCAAGGGGAAAAGACATGGAAAAAATCATCGCCGTGCGTGTTGAGCAATTACCGGAGGGGTGCTATTTGGCCACTTCGGATGCCATACAGGGGCTTGTTGCCCAAGGGAGAACCATTGAAGAGACGCTTCAAATTGCCCGGGACATTGCCAAAAAACTTCTTGAAGCCCAAGACAGCCTGCTGCCTCAACTGCCAGAAGCCGATAGCTGCACCGAGTACCCGCTCATAGTCAGTGTATAGCATGGGTCGTCTGGCGGGATTTTCATATAGCAAGGTAGTGCGTGTGCTTATAGCCCTTCCCGTAGGGAATGGCACGGAGTGCATAGGCTGCGCCGTGAGTGTAGCGAGCCGCCTGGTGGAACGCTGGAGCTGCCGTTGAAGCGCAAACCCGCTCGCCGCGATGGGTTTACCGCACCTCCACAAGGCGGGGAGCGGAACGGGAAGCGCAGCCGTAATCTATGAGAGTCGGTACCAATCATTAGGGAAAACGCGTTAAACGGCTTGGCTTTGAATTTCACCGCCATGCCTCCGGAAGCCATGAAATATGGTTTTATACCAATTTGCAACCAAACGGTTGCATATTGGTATAAAGGCGGCGGGAACCGACGCCCGCAAGTTTTTGAAAATGCTGGGTTTCCCAGCTTTTTCAAAAACTCTGGCGTACAGCGTTCAATGTCAATTGAACGCAATTTGATATTAACCTGCGTCTAGACGGTTTACGACCATCCCGAACCATCCCGGTGATCTACCAGAAGGGACGCTCCGCGCCATTTTGAAACAAGCTGATGTTTCCATCGAATTGTTTTTGTCCGTGGCATAAACAGTCTAAAGATATAGAAAGGCTTTTCGATTCAACCCTAGAATAAGGCATCTTTGCGCCCCATTTGCGCTTTGCGCCAAAAACATGGGAACATAGAATGTCACTTTAGGAGAATGTCTATGAATCTATTTCTGCGCAACACTCTTACCACGGCGGCCATAGTCACCATTGCAAGTGCGCCGGCGCTTCTGCCCTGCACCAATCTATTGGTGACAAAGGGGGCCAGCAAGGATGGCTCGACCATAATCACCTATTTGGCCGACAGCCACGGACTATATGGAGAGTTGTACTTCAAGGCCGGTGGCAGGCACCTGCCTGGGACGATGCGCGACGTCATAGATTGGGATTCTGGAAGGTTTTTGGGCAGGATACCAGAGGCCCCAATAACGTACAAGCGTGTGGGCAACATCAACGAGTACCAACTGGCCATCGGCGAGACCACGTTTGGCGGGCGCAGGGAGCTTTCAAGGCCAACGGGAATCATTGACTACGGCTCCTTGATGTACATTGCCCTAGAACGCTGCAAGACCGCTCGCGAGGCAATTCAATTGATGGGCAAGCTGGTGGAGGACTTTGGTTATGCATCCAGCGGCGAGAGCTTCTCCATCGCCGATGCCAACGAAGTGTGGCTGCTGGAGATGATCGGCAAGGGCGAGGGCGAAAAGGGAGCTGTGTGGGTGGCTGTCAAGGTGCCCGATGGATATGTCACCGCCCACGCAAACCAAGCCAGAATCCGCCAGTTC
The DNA here is from genome assembly GCA_031281385.1 of Holophagales bacterium. The sequence continues at coordinate 10,021 of JAITFL010000176.1, read as the reverse complement.
CCGCTAAACGACCCCGCAAACTGCATATACTCCCCAGACGTCATTTCTTTCGCCCGAAAAAAAGGGTGGTTCAATGGGGCAGACAAAGATTTCAGTTTTTGCCAGACATACGCCCCTTGGGATCCTGCAGGGCTAAGGTCTTGCGAGGCGCGGGTGTGGAGCCTCTTCAACCGCGCCGCGCCGTCCTTAAAGATTCCAGTTGATTTTGCAATGGGCAACGTGAATGCCGAGCCGCTGCCACTGTGGGTAAAGCCCGACAAAAAAATTGGGCCCAGAGAGGCCATGGAGCTGATGCGCGACCACTTTGAAGACACCCCCATGGACATGACCAAGGACGTGGGCGCAGGGCCATTCGCCCTTCCCTATCGCTGGCGGCCCATGAGCTTTGAAGTTGACGGGCAGAGATACATTCACGAAAGGGCCATTTCCACGCAGCAGACGGGATGGTCGTACGTGGCCCAGATGCGCTCTTGGCTGCCCAATCCAATCGGCGGCGTGCTTTGGTTTGGCGTGGACGACACCTATAGCACTGTCTATGTGCCAATGTACTGCGCCATCAGCGAGCCGCCCAAGCACTACGCCCAGGGCAATGGCAGCATGGACGAATTTTCTTGGGACAGCGCCTTTTGGGTTTTTAACTTTGTCACCAATTACGCCTATAGCCGCTACAGCGACATGATACAGGACATCCAAAAAGTGCAGCGCGAACTAGAGGGCCGTTTTGAGGCCGACCAAGAATCCATTGAAAAAACCGCGCAAAGGCTGTACCAGCTAAGCCCCGGAGAGGCCATCACGTACCTGACCGAATACTCTGCCAAGTGCTCCCAGCAGACAGTGACCCGCTGGCGCAAGCTGGGCGAGCATCTCATCTGGAAGTACCTAGATGGCAACGTGCGCGACGAGAGCGGACGGATCACACATCCAAAGTACCCAGACGCTTGGTACAAGAGAATCGTCCAAGACCACGGCGACACAATCAAGCTGCCGAAATAATTGAGACTCTTGAAAACCCTTGCCACTTTTGGGCTTTGAGGCTCCGATCAACGAATTGACAATTGACAATGTTGGAAATTGATGCGGCGCAAGTGCCGCGCCAAATTGTCAATTGTTCACTGAGCCACTTGCAAAACCCACGACCATCGCCAATGGTCCCTCTTTCAATTCATGGAAGCCCCCACAAAGTGAGTGCCACACAAATTAAGATAATCAGCGCGGCCGTTAGGCCGCATCCACCATTGTCAATTGTCCATTGTCCATTATTGAAGGCCCCTGCCCTCTGATCGCTGTTCACTTACCACTTCTCACTGTTCAAAGACTCCTATGCGCCTAACCTATCTCCCCCTCTTTTTCGCCGCGCTGCTTTCGTGTCACCTAGTTGCCTCTGCGCCAAAGAGAGTGGTCAGCCAAGCCATTGGGACGGACGACATCTTGCTGGCATTGGCAGAGCCTAGTCAGATAGCGGCTTTGAGCCACTTGGCGCATGATCCGCTGTACGCCCCTGATGCCAAGAGTGCCAAAAAAATCCCAACGCTCAAAGGCTCTAGCGCGGAAGACATCTTGCGCTTCAAGCCAGACCTAGTGCTAATGGCATCATTCTCCCCGCCGGACAGCGTGGCAGTTTTGAAAAGGGCCAAGGTAAAGCTGTACATAATGGAAAAATATGAAACGCTCGAAGATGTCTATGAATGTCTGCGACAAGTGGGCGACCTTCTGGGGCAGCGCAAAAAAGCCGACAAACTAATTGCCGAGTGCCGCGAAAGAATCAACTCGCTCGAAAAGACGCTAAAGGGCGCAAAACCCATTCGCGTCCTGTCTGCTGGAGTGTACCCCTATATCTCCGGCTCTGACACATCTTTCCAAGACCTCTGCGACCACGCAGGGGCCATAAACGCAGCCGCCGAAGCCGGAATAGTCGGCGTAGTGCCAACGCCCCCCGAAAAGATGCTGTCTTGGCAGATTGACGTCCTAGTGGGGCCCACAGAGCATAGGCAAGGCGAGGCCGGGCAAAAACTGACCGACCGCCTAAAAGACGTTGCCCCATACCGCTACTTGGACGCTTACAAAAAGGGCCGCGTCATAGAGATTCCAGGCGCCCTCTTCGCCGCCACCAGCCACCATAGGATAGACGCCTACGAAATGCTGGCGAAAGCATTGCACCCGGATAAATTTCAGGGAAATAAGTGTGTGGAGCGGTAAATTGCCCCAATCATCAATCGAGACTACATCACTAAATTACTTCCCCTGGACGCGGAAGCCCGTGCCGACTTGGACGGGTGCGTATCGGTCTGTTTCGGTGCCATCGCCAAGTACACCGTTGACATTCTTCCTCCAAGCCCATAAACTGCCGTCTGCCTTGATTGCAACCGTGTGATAGTGTCCTGCAGCAAGCGCGGAAACCGCTGAGATAATGGTTGGCGGCGGTTGATCATAGTGAACCTCTTTGTAGGGGTTTGAGGTCAAGGGATATAGCGTTAAATGTGGCGTTGCCGCTCCGTGAAGATGGCTGAGAACCCGAGATAAGGGATAGGATCAATTCCTAATCGCGGGAAGAAGATTCTCTGCCTCAAACTAAAAGCGATGAATGTTTCACTGGCAATGAGGGCTGGGGAGTTTTGTGTAATTGGGCCGTGGGATTGGAATTGGCTTGCACCTGCCCCATGAAGCACTTGGAGCAGGTGCAAAAGTCAATATCATATCAGAAGCGCCACCTAGCGGAAAGCTGCACCCACGGGTCTGCGGCGATGATGTACTTAAATTCAAGACCAATGTTATTGGTAACGTTGTATCCGGCGCCTATGTTGAGGCCTACCTTAGTGTCAATGTCTTCTGGGTCTGTGGAAGCTGAGTGGCCACCAGCTTTGACGGTTACAGTATAACTATGGTAGCTGAGTCCACCAAGCGCGTAAAGGGAGGACCCTAAATAGTAATTCAGGTCGTAATGACAGCTGAACGCCTTTACAGAATAGTCAACGGAGCCAAAGTAGTAGAGATCCTCGGATTTGGTGCCGAAAACAGTAAACTCCAGAGCCCCGCGCTGCACAAAGCCCTCAAAGAGCGGCATTTCATAGGATGCTCCCAGAGAAAAACCTGGGCCTGCGACATCTTTCAAAGAACCCATTGGCATGGTGAATGACCCCGAAATACCAATTCTGTCTTCCGACTGAGCCATTAGCGCGGGCGAGGCCAACGCAACGGCGATTGCGGCGTAGCGCAGCAGGTTGCGGCCAAAGGTGTGTGTGTTTTGTTGCATTGTGTCTCTCCTTAAAGGAAAAGTCCATCAGGCTCAATTGCCAAGATGGGATAAAAGGGTTGGCAATACCAGTTTTTTGGGTGTTTCGTTTTCTGCCATGGAGATACAGCCAAGGGGCCTGCCCTAGGCTGTATTCTTTTATGCGCAGCTTGCCGCTGAAGTTGGTTTTGATCAACGTAATTTAACCTTCATTGCACTGCCAGATACTTCTATGACTTCCACCATCGGTTTTTTCATGTTACGGAGCTGATCCGCCAAGGACTGCACCGAAAGGCTGGTGGTGATGTCAATGGTGGCTATGGTGCTGCTGTACTCGTTGATGCGGACATTGTCTATGCCCTTTACGGCGCGTAGTGCTTTTTCGAATTCGGATATTTGGGCGTAACTCCGGGCACCAGTGACCGTGAGGTTGACTCCTGAAGAAGTGGTGCCGCCAACACTGAGGAGCTGTTTGACCATGTAGTCGCCCATCATCTCCCCAGCATTGTTCAGCGCTGCTTTGGCCGAAGTGCTTTCGGTGAGGTCAACGCCGCCTGCATGGAAGCCATTGGTGGCTATTATTCTCGCGTTATCAGTCCTTATGATCTTGGCTTCCACTCTAGCTCGGCAGGAGAACATTCCGCCGGCTGTAGGCCCTACGGCTTCGCTGAACGCTTCGCCCACCATGATGTAGTCAACGCCAAGCTGGGTCGCTATGCCCTTGATGGCATCAACATCGCCAGCCATTGCGGACTTTGCGATGTCGCTATTGCGGATTTTTTCTACTTGCGTTTTATCCACTACGCGGGTAAAGCCAGCTTCCAGCAATTTTCTGATTATGGCCGTTTCCCCGGCTGGGTCTGGAATGCGCCTTGTCAAGTGAACTTCCGGTATGATGACGGCGATTCTGGACTGCCTTGAGTCTTGCAGCTCTGATGCGCCCGTTGGTTTTGACGGGGCCAGCGGCACGACTGACGATGATGACCTAGAGTCTTCTATACCGAGCATCGTCATTACGGCTCTATTGATGGCGTTCCTAACCTCAACAGCGGTATCTGCCTCTATCAATTCGTAAGCCGATGCCGACATTTCGCCTGTTTCTACGTCGATTAGGGAGCAGACAGCGATAAAGGCACCATCTTCTTTTCGCAACTCGGAAACGCAGACTAAATCCGCAGCCAGCAGTTTGCCGATTTCTTTTACCTTGGAATTATCAACAAGCCCGTTTTTGGCAAAGGTGTGCTCTTTCATGATCTGGTCTATGCGCGACCTGTCAACGACCTTATATCTCCTACTGTTAATGATGTACTGCTGTAGTGCGCCATACGCAGTCATTTTGTTGATTTGTGTCACTTGGGCATTGGCAACGGGTTCTAGGACGGCCACTGAAGGTCTTTGATCCTGCGCTTGTAGCACGTTGCTAATAATCGCCGCTAAGCACAGAACAAAGGCTTTGAAACAAGAGTGAAATTTGACCATAGATTCTCCTTGAAATGATGCCTCAAAGTCTCATAAGCTCGGAGTTTGTGAGCGCACAGTCATGGTTACGTATGGGTGGCAGAGTACTTTATTTTTTGAGCCAGTTGCTAAATTTTTCGCCGGCTGTTCTGCCCTTGCTATGATCCTGCATCTTCGCAAGGTCTCCGCGAACTATTTCGTATTCTTTCTTGGTGGCCGGGTCTTTTTCTATCTTTACTACCTTTGCAGTGGCAGTATTGGCTTCGACGCGTTCAATGTTGACGTGGGCGATCACAATCATTTCCACGCCTACCACTTTCCCTTCCCTGTTGAGAATACTTTCTCCCTCTCTCACTATTTCATAGTGCTGTTCTTCCCTGAGTCCATCCTCGCGCCCCAAGTCAATCACTACGCTTACAATTTTGTCTTTGACCTTATTGACCTTCAGCACCGAAGCCTCCAGCGGGGCTATCTCGCGCATGATCTTGAACGCAGCTTTGGCAATGGCTTTTTGTGCAACGCCAAAATAGTTTTCAGGCGAAACCTGTCCCGGACGCCCGCCGAAATGAATTGTTGCATTGTCTTGGGCATTATCGGAGAACGCGATTTTGCCTGTCTCAACTTCAATCACTTTAAGGTTCACGACAACCTTGATTTCTGAATAGTAGATCGTCCCCTTGGTGAGAATATCTGTTCCAGATTTGTTAACGGCGCTCGTCTCAAGGATATTGCCTAGCACGATGTAGTCAAGCCCTGCCACCTTGCCGATCTGCGCAACGTTCGATTGGTCGAGGACGCCTGACATGCCGAGGCCCTGTTCTTCTATCACCTTGTTGAGCCTAGTGCGCTCGATCAATTCATAGTTTCTGTTTTGCATGAGTTCGGAAACCAGCATATCCGCAAAGCGTTCGCCATATGAGCCATCTCTGGTGGTGGAACTGTTGGCGAAGGTTGGCACGCCCATGCGGATTTTGCCCGACTCTTGACTGTGAGGCGCAGCGGCAATGGCCGACGCGTTTTCTGCGCCGCTTAGTGCTGGAGCCGGAGCCAGCAGTGTTGCCAGCATTGCAACGGCAAAGAAAAACCTCAATCTCGTTTTGGCCTTTGAACCAGTTGCGTTGATTGCTGAGCGGCGTTGGAAATTGAACATAGGGTTCCTCCTAAAGTAATTGTTGGTTACGTAACAAATTGAATATCTCAGTGCCTCTTCAGTTCTGCATCGGTAAGTACGCTACCCACCGTCAAGGTGCTGCCGGAAAATGTGCCGATGATGTTTGTGGGCATATTGCCCCTCTCGGGCCTCCATCCAAAGGTCTTTAGGTCAGCTTCTTCCGTGACTTTCATTCGCACCCTTGAGCCTTCTGGCTCGTAAGTCCCCTTGTAATGTGGCCTCGCAACGCCACCTTCTTCGATGTGAGATTCCCACTGAAGATTGTTTGTGAACTTTATGGTATAAATCGCGCCTTTGCTGTCCTTGCCTTCCCAAGTGCCAATAAAGTTGTTGCGGCTTATGGCCTGTGGCGCAGCGGACGGCGACTCTACTTTCACTGGCTTTGGCTTGCAGCCCAGGGCCAAAACCAGTACTACCGTAGGAAAGAGGCAAGCCGCACATTTTGCTGTTTTTTTCATGTTTGCAAACTCCTAAAAATAAGTTGACTTAAGCCAAAAATTGGCACAAAGCATGTTCGGTTTAGTCCAGTTCGCTAAGCAGGTCTCTTATGATGTTGTTAACTCTTTGCTGTACTTGATCCCTGATCTTTTTTTGGATCAGAGTATTGCCCATTTCTGTAAAAGACTTTATTTCTAGCTCGGCGTTTGCGCCATTCCCGGTTGCGCTATCGGTCAACGTGAAATATATCCTGCCGCTCACTCTGGAGGTGCCAAACTGCCTGTTTTCGTCAATGGTCAGGCCAGAGAGGTCTATGTCAAGGGAGTAGTTATTTTTGTTTATGTTCCACTTGGGGATTGACCTATTGTTCATGAGGACGCGCCTAATTTCGCCCTCAAGGTCGCCCAACATGGATTGTGGCGCGTCGGCCGCTGTTCTGCCTGACATGGACTCGTTTACGCTTTTCAGCAGGCCAGTCATCATATCCTCGCACGCTTCCATGATAGTTTTGGAAGATGGAGTTTCGACAAGTTTGTTGGCAGAACCCACCACCCTAGCAGTGACGATGTTCAGTGCCTGTGTGGTAATGCGAATGGCCCCATCGCTTAGCATAGTCAGCTCTGAGGTGATTACAAAGTCGGCACCCTTGAATTCGCCAAGAGCCCTGGCCTCGTCTTCGGAAAAATGACCCGAGCGGCGAACTTGGGCGTGTTCGTCCATGATCTGATCGGTGCTTGCCCTATCAAATACTTGGAATCCTCTTGTCTTTGTGATGGTGGTGTTGAACTGGTCTTTAACCAGTTTGGCTTCTTCTTTTAGATCTTCGCTGCTTCTGGGTTCGCGGATGGCGATCTTGAGGTCGTCTGCGAAGAGGCCAGAGCATGCAAGCCCCGCCATAAGTAATACGGTGGCCCGGAAAAGGCTGTGAAGTCTGAACATTTGAAGTCTCCTTTTGTTCAATGTGGGTTGCTTTAGATGATTGGGATCGAAGTTTTGCTGAGGTGGAACTGCTGAGCTGGTAGGACTCTCCAGTCCGGCACTTTTTTGGCAGCGACAAAATATCCATCCGATTCCGCCGAGGCGGGCGGAGGTTCCATGGCCCTCAATGTCGCGGGCTGCGGCGAAAGCATGGTATGCTTGGCTGGCAGTCTCGCCACGAGCACAAGCCAATCGGAGGAGTCCTTAGTGATCGTTTGTCGCACCATCAAAAAAATGTACAATCATACCGATTCTATGTCAACAAGTTAATTACTTCACGCTCTAACATTATTTTGTTTCTGTAAGTTATGAACAAGAGGTGGCCGCAACAAGGGGTTTTTGTTGAAAAAATAAAGAATTTTTGCAAAACGAATGGGCTGCTCACCTCCCGCGGAGCCATAAAAATGGATGTTGTGGCTGATATGTTTAATCTAAACGAGGACACGTTGCGTCAATTTTTGCATGACAGCAGTAGAAGAAGGCCGCACATCAATACCTTAACCCACATTTCGGGGGTATTGGGCTGCTCGGTGATGGAATTTATTGACGCCCCCGCCAATGCGCCATTAGGGTTGACACCTAGGCAATGGGCAGGGCTAGACGAGCGCGAGAGGGCTTTGGCCTTGTCGCTGCTGGCCGACATTGCGGCGGACAATCTGACCATCGCCGAAAAGGAAGCCCTGCATGACATCTTTCAGGCCGCCAAGGGGTCGTTGCTTAAACTCAAAGAACAATGAGTGCCATCATTAATTAAAACTGGCAAAATAGATATAAAATTACCCAATGCCCAAGTCGCCTCTGATCTTCGCCACATTCGCGCTGTTTATGATACTAGCGTTTGCGGCCTCCTTGGCGCTTGGCGAAGCCATGCTGCCGCCAAGCGAAATCTGGGGCGCCATTAGTGGGAGAGCGGCAGAATCCAGCCGCATCATCTTTTTTGACATAAGGCTTCCAAGGGCGATAGTCGGGCTGTTTGTTGGAGCGGGTCTGGGGGCGTCGGGCGCAGTGATGCAGGCATTTTTCCGCAACCCGTTGGCCAGCCCTGGGTTGCTGGGCGTGAGCAGTGGAGGGGCCCTTGGTGCGGTGCTGTCCATTGTACTGGGAAGCGGGCTGGGAGTTTTGGGGCTGCCCCTTTTCTCTGTTTTGGGGGCATTCATGGCCACGGGTGCTGTGATGCTTCTGGCAAGAAAGGGTGCATCGCCAGAGCATTTGCTTTTGGCTGGCGTGGCGCTGAATGCTCTATTTGGGGCGGCCACAAGTTTTTTGCTTTCCGCATCGGCGTCGCATACGCACCTTGGCGCCCAAATACTCTTTTGGCTGATGGGGGGCATAGAAAATCGCACTTGGGAGCATGTATGGATGGTCGGGCCTGGCATTTTGGCGGCGTCCATCTTGCTGCTGCCGCTCGGTAGGCCGATGAACCTGCTGGCGTTGGGCGATTCGGGGGCGCAGAGCTTGGGCGTAAACGTATCCAGGCTGCGCTGGCAACTGATTGCGTTGTCAACTGTCCTGACCGCCCTAGCAACGGCCGTGGGTGGAGTCATTGGCTTCGTGGGCCTAGTGGTACCCCACATAGTGCGCCTCATTGACAGCCCAGACCACAGGCGCCTGTTGCCTCTCTCTATGATGGGCGGGGCTTCCTTGGTTCTGCTCTGCGATTTGCCAACGCGCTTTTTGGGTTCGGGTATGCGCCTTGGGGTTATCACTTCGCTTGTGGGCGGGCCATTCCTGCTATGGCTCTTGAGGAAGAGGCCATGCTGAAGGCCGAAAACTTAACCATCCAAGGCCGCTTGGCCGATGTGAGCCTTGAGGCAAAAGCTGGCGAGTGTATAGCCATACTTGGCCCAAATGGGGCAGGAAAGTCGTCCTTGCTAAAAACTCTGGCCGGCCTTCTAAAATCGGCGGGGAGCGTTCAATGGATGGGGAAAAAGCTGGAGCGCATCCCCTACCTAGAGCGCGGGCGGACGCTCTCTTGGCTGGGCCAGGAAAGCGCGGCAGAGTTTGCTTTTCCCGTGAGGGAGATCGTTGCCCAAGGACGGTTCGCGCATGGAGCCGATGACAAAAATGACGACAAAACTATTGACGAGGCAATGGCGACGCTGGACATAGCCCACCTAGCCAAAAGGCCAATCACGGAACTTTCGGGCGGGGAGCGGCGTAGGGTTTTTTTGGCGCGTGCGCTGGCGACGGGTGCCCAGATGCAACTTTGGGACGAGCCCACTTCCAGCTTGGACGTGCGGCACGCGCTAGAGGTGTATGCTCTAGCGCAGAACTTGGCGTCAAATGGCTCTTGCATATTGGTGAGTCTGCACGACATTCGCGCCGCGTACCGCTTCGGGCGGGTCATCGTACTGGACAAGGGCAGCCTGGCCATTGACGGCCCGCCGCATGACGTGCTGACCGCGCCATTGATCCGCCAAGTGTTCAGGGTGGAGGCGCATTTCCTGACGTCGCTTGTGCCAGAGTTGATGTGATGGTGGTGTGGGTTATATAGCAGTTCAATCTATTGAGCTTCTTGCAAAACTCGGCGGTACGTCTGCTCCCGACCTTCCGCTGTCTCTGGCTGGATTGGGTAACTTGCCTGTTTACAGTGTTTCGCGCCAGAGCCTGCTCCGGTCGGGCACAGCCTACACCTCCGGTGACTTGCAAAACTGCCGTTTTGCAAGTGGCTCTATTGTAGGTTGAATTGCTATAAGATAGTTTTGTAAGGGATTTGATGAACAATACACAAGCAAACAATCAACGCC
>JAITFL010000085.1 GCA_031281385.1 Holophagales bacterium | reverse complement strand
GACTTCACTGCCGTTCTCAAGTACACTCATGCCGAGGCTTTACCACCACTGAACAGGGCTGTGGTTCACAACAAGGGCCTGTTCAAGTACACTGCGGGCGCGGCAGGCGATAGACCTGGCCGCGCTGTGGTTCACAACAAGGGCCTGTTCAAGTACACTGCGGCAAGCGATGGGCAACGCCAAGGCGCGGCTGTGGTTCACAACAAGGGCCTGTTCAAGTACACTGCGCGGTAAAAAGCCACGAGCGCGACGTGGCTGTGGTTCACAACAAGGGCCTGTTCAAGTACACTAAGGCGGGCGGCGTGAACTACATCGTCAAGCTGTGGTTCACAACAAGGGCCTGTTCAAGTACACTGCGGTGCCTCTCGCACTTGGCATAGCCCGGGCTGTGGTTCACAACAAGGGCCTGTTCAAGTACACTGACAATGAACGACAACATGAACGGACTCATGCTGTGGTTCACAACAAGGGCCTGTTCAAGTACACTGCAACCCCACTCAATTACTGATTTGAGTGGGGTTGTTCCCTTTTTGGGTCGCATCAAAAGCAGGAGAGGCGGGGTTTCTTCGGGCGGAACGCGCCGTTTTCCCCTCATCACCTCCATCTTGGCAAATTGGCGGTCTGTCACATGGATGATACGCACCTCGCCTTGCTCAGGGATTGCGCGGCGCACTTTCTTGCGATGAACATCTGCCGCTTCCTCCGATGGGCAAAAACGCCCATAGACAGAAAACTGCAACATCAAAAAGCCGTCCTTCAACAGTTCTTTGCGAAATTTGGTATAGCGGCGGCGAGCCTCTGCATCGTCAACGGGCAAATCAAACATCACGAGCAGCCACACGGCGCGATACCCAGGAATGTCGCTCATTGGGCAGGGAAAGCCAAGCGATCCGTTTTTTCCCCTAAGATGATGGCAGCCAGCCCTTGGGCGCATTTTAGAATTGCATGGGACAAAAGTAAGGACTCTCCACTTAATTCTACGCGTCTATGCAGCACACCGATCAGCTCTCTGCGTACGCTGGACGTCATTTCTTCCATGGGGTCATGCTCTTTGAGCATCTCGACCACCTTTTCATCAACAAAGACCCTAAACGGCTCAATCAGGTCATCTGCCAAGGGAAATGCGTCATAGCGATTGTGATGGTGAAGCCCCAAAGATGGATTCAGCCCGGTGCTACATATCGCCCTCGCGACTTGGGCGCGAACTATGGCATAGCCGTAGTTCAAAAAGCGGTTCTGATCTGATGCTTCCCTGTCCCTCACAAAATCTTTATCGCCAAACAATTTGGCCCAGTATTTCCTAGCCCCCTGCCCTTCCAAGTTGTCTGCGTCCCCACTGCGAACAAGCCTCGCCATCGTAGTCAAGCCATGATCCATGCCCCACAACCGCTGCAACAACGCACCCTGTGTCTTTAACTTGGCCTGCACAATCTGCTGCCACAGGCGTTTTTTTAGGGGTTCTTTTGCCTCGACCTGCTTTCGCAGCCTCTCCGAATGCAGAGAGTGGTTTTGCAGAGGCAGCAGTTCTGCGATTGGAAGGCATTTTTCATTGCAAAGCAGCACTGAGCCGCCCGCCTTGGCTATAGATTGCAGCGCCGCAGCGCTGATTTGCACGGACGGGTTGGCGAGCAACAGCATGCCAATTTCTTCCACTGGCACCCGCATGGGGTCATTGCCTTGAGTTTCGATGCGAAGACAATCCAAGTGCAACTTGATTTTTGCCGGTGTTTCGGCTATTTCCAAAACGCGGTCAGTCACGGCATACCCTGATTTCTCCAACTGGATCAATTTGAGTTTTGACGCAATGCAACTCTCTAAGCGTATTGATAGCAAATTCTTTAAATGCTCCGTCTTTTTTTTGTTCCTCTTTTTTGCGGGCGTCTGTATGGACAACCAAGCCTACTCTTCCATCAGAAACGACAGTTCTTACCCAAGCTTGAATTTTCTTGCCTTCCTGTTCATACATGACTGTATCTCCGGCACTTAACGTCATCACGAAGCCTGGTTTCTTATCTACGACAGGCAGCCCTTGAGAGTGCCTCATGGTCGCATCCAACAGCGAAACAACCTCATAGTCCCACTTTGTACGCCCCTTGGAATCTTGCACCTCATATACGGCCATGTGATGGTTTGAATCGGGTATCACATTCCTTTTACGGAATTCTGCTCCAACCTCAACAGTTGACTGATTATAGGCCAGCTTCACTTTATGTATCGGGATGTGTCTGCCGTCCTTTGCCTGCAAATATGGGTGATCTTTTCTGTCCTTAAATGCTTGTTTTGGGTCATCTTTGCCCAAAGCCTCAAGCTGGGCCAATACCCTATCTTTGATAACTGGATTGACTATGTCTGCTATCTGCTTTTTGGTCAATGCTTCCACAGCAACGCGGGACGTTTTTATTTTTTCGTCAATGGCTCCGTAGTTGGTCTCTTCGTGCAGCCTCCCCGAGAGTTTGCGTTTCAACTGTCTGCTAATGATCACTTGACCAAGGGACTGTTCCACGCCTCCAATGAAATTATCCCATGGCGGCGGTATCTTTGAGAATTTTACACGGTTTATGTCTGTGGGATTTTTTGATGCGTATGCTAGGGTTTTAAGAATCTCGTGTGTGCTAAGAGCTATCACAAGAGCGTCTATAGCGTGATGCCTGTGGTCGCCCCGGTTCTTTTCCCTGCCCCCAAGCAACTCGTTCATCTTCCACACGCCCCGAAGCTGCGCAGTAGCCTGGCCTTTAGAGGCAAATATGTGTTGTCCTTGATTATCTGAACGACCACCATACAACAGGGCCAAATAATCACACGCCAAGCGGGTAGCGTAGGCGGTGTCGTTAAGCTGGGAGGATATGAAGTTTTGGTCAACCTCGGTTTGCCTGAACCGCCTCAACTTCTTCGCTTTAGTCGCACTATTAGGCCATGCCTGCACCCTGTTCAATATTTCTTCTATTTTTGCAGGACTCAACTCCATCGGCAATTTGTTGTGTTTTTCGTTGCGGTTGAATTTTTCCCAGCAGAGTGTTTTGTTTGCAAAAGAATCGTTCAAAGACCTGCTGTAAGGGATTATATGTTCAATGTCCCATGGACTGTTTGTAGAAAACAAATCTGTCAATGAAATGATTTTTCCTGTGTATGGACACTTAGCCTCTATTCCACCACATTCCTCCCAGAGCAAATATTTTTCTACGTCACGCGCTTTTGGCTTCACAACTAGTCCTCTGTCAATTAGGATATTCCTTGCTTTGTCACGTTCATTGGTGCGTTCTTCAATGTTCTTTGTGATGACCTTTCGGGTTTCGCGGCTGTTTTTGAGCTCCCTTGCAAGTTCCAAAGTAAAAGACTGAGGCAGGCCCCATTTCCTGATAATGGCCTTAACCACTTTACGCAGCTCGGTCAAAACGCGGCTGACCACTGGATTCCGTAAGTCTGGAAAAGCTTGGGTCACGATGGGCAATGAATCCAATGGTTCACTAGGTTTGGAAGCTCCATACAACTCTTCCCTGATAGTATTTAGGCTTCTCCCCGCCTCTAGGCCTGGCAACAACTTTTCGCATGCTGTGCGGCTAAACGACAAATACCCATCTTCCAAGTCGGCATCGGCCAATTGCGCCGCCCTGTCCATGTCAAAGCCCCATTCTGTTTTCAATTTTGTCACCAGTTCATCTGTGCTTTGAGCCTTAACCAACAGATACACTAGTTTGGATTTGTCTAACTCGGAATATGAATCCCATGCATCCCCAAGCACCGCCCTCATTTTCCCAGCCGTGCGGTTGCCGACCAACGATTTTTGGCCGCTCTCCAGATTTAGGCTGTCTTCTTTGCCCAATTTGAGAAGTTTTTTGACTTCCTTAAATGCAACATCGCCATTTTGCATTTTGGCCAACAGCTCAGATCTCTGCTCCAGCGACAAGGGGCTTGAAGTGCCATCTGCATGGTTTATCTTGAGGTCGTTTAAGCGTTGCAACAGCCTTACGCGCTGTGCAAGTGGATCCGCCAAGGCTAGGCGGCGCGGAGCCTTGTAAACCCGCATCTGCTTGGGTTCGTCAAACTTTCTCCCGTCCCGCCTTTTTCTGCGCAACACTTTAACCCACCTGCCCTGCTCCAAACTGCAATAGCCCACCAAGTGATCCACTGATTTCAGGGGGCGCTGGAAGAAAATGTGTTCGTGCAAGTTTGACCTCAGCCCTTCCGTCAAGAGCTTTGGATGAAATTCCTTTTGCTTTTCCCAGATGGCGTTGAACTCGTGCTCTATCATGTCCCTAGAATTGTATCTGGCACGGATGCGCTCTATTTCGGGGTCTTCTTTGCAAAGCATTTCGCCAATAGTCCTTGCGCCCTTTTCTCCCATCTTTTCCTGCTGTCGCCTGATGCCTTCCTTGACTTTGCCGCGCTCTTCGCCGTCCGTTCTTGCATCGGCCCTCTTGTTGCTTTTAAAGCCCCTGCGTTGGGCCAAGTGATAGAACACCCGTCCAAGTTCAAATGGCTTCAATTGGTTGTCCAACGCCTTGGCTCTCAGGTCGTAAGGCAGCTTGGAAGCATCCCCGCCCATTCTGATTAGCTCTAAGTCCAATTCTTTTAGGCTTCTGTCAATGATTGGGGCCAATGGCCCTTTGTTCAAGTCTGGCGGTTCGGGCAAAAGCCCCGCTTTGACCAAGGCCAAGTAGAGACCGTGCATCCTACCGGCCCGCCTTGCAAGGTTGCGCCTTGCGCCCCTCGCCATCCTCCGCTTTATCCCGCGGCTTTCGTCCCGCCCCTTTTCAATGTCCCCCTCTGTCCCCGCCGTGAAAATCCTCACGCCAAGACCCTCTATGCCATTTGGCCTCCATCTCTGTCCGCTATCGTCCCAAGCGCATTGGATCACGCACCAGCCAATGGAGGAACAGCCTAAGTCCAAACCTACTTTGTAGGCCACTTGACCTGGGAAATTATTTTCATTTTTCATCTTGCGCTCCAACCCCTCTTTTGATACATTATCAGAGTGTACTTGAACAGGCGCTTTTTGTGTGTCACAGTAAAGACTCATTTCTTGTGTCTGTAGGCACTGCCCCTTAGACGGGCAACCTTCCCGTGAAGGGTTTTTGGGTTCCTTGATTGGAACCCTTTTTCTTTTGTTCTCAGTTCGTTGCGATCCAGCCGCAAAAGCAGGTTGTTTACCCATCTCCCCCACCCCCTCAAACACCCCTCTCCACTCTTCGGGCAGGACATTGAGGTCTCTCTGGATGGTATCTCTGTCCCCTCTTGCGAATGGGCCGGTGATGCCTTCCCGTCCGTGCTTGGCGGCGTTGTTGATGGCTGTTTGGGCCAGGGGGGCGAGGCCGTTGCCGGGGAGGGCTATGCCACTGGATTTTAGGATTTCTGTGGCGGCGGCGAAAAGTGTTGCGATGTGGCCTGACGCCAGAACGGCGCAGGCGTGGTAGAGGGGCTTTAGATGCGGGGAGAGGTCGAAGGGGGCGAAACCCAAGGAGATAAGAGCGGCGAGTATGGGCTGGGGTGGCTCGCCCGTCACGGCCAGTGGCGCTCCGCGCCAGTCGGCAGCCTCGCCATCAAAGCTGACAAGTGGGTGCAGGGATGGCACTCCCTCTATGTGCAGGGAGCCGCTGATGTGGGCGCACCGGTTTTTGAATTTGGCCGAATAGTCTTGCAAGGCGCAATCAGGCAGGGCGAGAAGGACCGTACCTTCTGGCTCCGCGTCGCGGGATTGGAGGGAAACCCTTTCGCCCAGCGCAGCGGCAAGCGCCCTGCCGGCCCTTCCCCGGCCCAAGATCGTGAAATCGGGTGTCATTGCATGATGATACCAAAATGTTTGACGCCTCTTGCAAAATTCGGCTAATTTTTGTGTGCATGACTCCGTTCAGCGCGGGTGCTCAATCTGTTTCTAGCTCCTGATTCTATCTTTCGTGCTCGGGACGAACACTCTTGTAATCTGGCTCGTTCATCGCCGGGGCATGGAGTCTGCCCGAATGATGAACAGTACGCCCGGCAGTATCATCGTGCAGGATGGCACCCTGTTGAGTTATATCGCGTCCAAGTTCCGATGCACAAGTTACAAGATGAAAACCCTTGCTGCATGTGACTTTGCTTCTGGCATTTATCGCATTGGCAATAGGACGCGATATTATTTGCCCGGCGCATATCTTTCTTGCTCGGGGTGATGGCCCGGCAATTTGCTTCATCTCGCACCGTATCTTGGAGCCCGCCCTAATGCTTAACTGGGGAACTCGCTTGTTGCATCGCTCGCAGGCTCGCGCTGCCCCGCTCGCTCCCCAGACCCCGGTACTCGCCTCGCCTACTGCCCTATGTAGGGGCAGATACATGGACACGACTTCGATCACGGGGCAGATGCATGGTGGGTGACTTCGATGAGCGTGAAAAGACTTTTGCAAGTGGCTCAACTGTCAACTGGAATCCGCCATCTCCCTTTTTTGGTCGGCTCTTCAAGGGCCTTCTCCAGTCGTGCCAGAAATTCGCTGCGGGGTATTGTGACTGCGCCCAGGGAATCCAAGTTGTCGTTTGGGAGCTGGCCGTCTATAAAGTGGAAGCCCCAAGCCCAAAGGCTTGTGCAAAGGGCCTTGAATGCAGCACGGGATGCGTAGTCAACTAGGCTGAACATGCTCTCGCCGAAAAATGCGGCGCCAAGCGACACTCCATACAGGCCGCCGACAAGCCTGCCTTCCAGCCAAGTCTCCACAGAGTGGGCCAAACCAGCGCGGTGCAATTCGATGTACGCGGTCTCCATCTGTGCGGTTATCCAAGTCCCGCGCTGTCCCTCACGAGGGACAAGGGCGCAGTGCCTTATTACTTGCTCGAAGCACGTGTCCATAGTCATCTCAAACGGGATCCGCCTTATGGCCCGAATACTGCGCCTGCGCAGTCTTTCGCCATTCTGGAAGAACACCGCCCTCTCTGGAGGCGACCACCATAGGATGCGGCCACGGTGTCCAAGCCAAGGGAAGATGCCCTTGGAATAAGCCGCCACTAGCCTCTCCATTCCCAAATCGCCGCCGACGGCCAGAACGCCGTTTGGCTCCGCCAGTTCGGGGTCGGGGAAAACTGGCGCGGTGGGAAGTGAATAAATGGGCATCTAATACCAGTTTCAAGCTATGGGTTGGAAGTGGCAAGGGGCAGATTGTAGGAGGCGCGGGTACTCAATCTGTTTCTAGTGCCTGATTCTATCTTTCGTGTTCGGGACGAACACTCTTGTAATCTGGCTCGTCCATCTCCGGGCCATGGAACCCACCCGGATGCTAACTGAGTCCTAGATTGTGGTTGTTGGCCGCTTCGCGGCAGTACTGATGCAGTGCTTCGCACCGCGCCATGTTTATGCCGATTGATGACGCGGCGAGGTCATTCGCCGCTTGGGCTCGGGGCGAGCATCTTGCGGCCTGTTTCGTATCGCTCCGGGCCTTGGAAAACCTCCCGGATGCTAACTGGGGATTCGCTTGCACGGCCTCGCATGCGAGTCCGCGCTGCGCTACTCCCCAGACCCCGGGTACTCGCTTCGCTTGCTGCCCTATGTAGGGGCTGATACATGGATATGGTTTCGATGAGCGCGAAAAGAATTTTGCAAGACGCTCAATTCCCAATTGGCTGTATCGTTATCCCTTGGTAGTAGCGCTTGAGTATCTGGTCGAATGTGTAGCCTTCCATAGCCATTCCGTAAGCTGCGGTCTGATCCATGCCCACGCCGTGGCCCCAGCCGCGTCCATAGAATAGGTACTTGCGGTTGGGGGCGTCGCCGATGGTTATTATCCTAAACACGTTGTCCCGCAGCCCTAGAACGCCCCTTATCCTCATGCCTGTAAATCGGTGGCTGCCGCCCGCGCCATCTTTCACTATCATTTCGAGCACACGCCCATGCTCGTTGTGCTTTAGTTCGATGTTCCTGACGCTCCTGACGGCAGACCTAGAGCGCAGCGCTGACAGCAGTTCGGATTCTGTCATCTCCACCTTCCAGTGGGCAGCAGGGTTGTATCTGTCGTAGCTGGCGCCGTCGGGATCCAAGCGCCTGACCAATAGGCGGGAGCCGCCCTCTTGGTCTATCCACTTCACCTTGTCGCCTATGTGCACATTGACTTCGCTCACCATGCGGAGATAGCCGCCAGGATACTCCTCTAATACCAGCAGCGGCGATCCCAGTTTGAGCGGGCCTGGGCCCTCCCTATTCGGTCTCACTTGGCCGTCCAGCAGCAGGGCGCCTTCTTTTACCTCCAATGGTTCCAGCTCGCCCCACATCTTTCCAAGAGTCTGCAACGCTTCGGCCGTTGGCACCTTGGTTGCCCTCCACTGGTGCGGGGAAACTAGGCCCCGCCTAGCCAAAAACCCGGCCAATATCCTATCCTGGGTTGGCACAACAGCATTTTGAAGAAAATATGCGGCGTCCAGCGGCCTCTCTATGCCGATGGTCGCTTTGTCCAGTTGGAGCGTGCGCGCCATCCAAAGGTATATCTGCGGGCCTGATGGCGGCGGGCTGTCGGGTGCAGGAAACCTGAATCGCTTTGTGAGAAATGTGAGGTGCTGGCGAAAATCGTTTGGCGCATAGTCTGCGTTCATGGCCTCATCGTTCAGGCCGCCGGATGGCAACAGCCCCATCGCCACCAAGCGGGCAATTTCCCAAGTGAGCCACCTCTGCTGGCCGGGCGGGGCCGCAATGCCCCTAAAAGAAAGAACCTTGGGCCTCTCTGGATAATTGGACACGCCCCGCAAATACGAAAAGTCGCCGCCAAAGACGTGGCTGTTGTCTATCGTGGCACCGCCGCCGTTTGCCATGTATAGGGCCTGTATTGGCCTGCCGTTTAGCGTCGCTATCAGGCCGGCCGTTTCGGCAACTGCGCGATCCGTTAAATTCTGCTCTGCGTCCCTACCCCCATAGGCATGATCCAAGGGTGTGTCGAGAAGATCGAAACCTTCCTTGGCGCGCTTGCCCATGTTTGCAATTGCGTACGTCCTAGCCGCGACAGCCTGGGCCTTTAGGCCCTCAATGGCGGGAAAGGACCAAGCACCCATCTCTTTTGGCACGACTCCCCGCAGGTAGCTCTCCATGTCCAGCGTGTTTATCACGCTAAGGCGGTGGTGTGCGTTGGGCACTATTTCTATCTTGCCCCGATACCCTCCCTTGCCCTCAACGACGGACACACCGGAATGGGGATTGAGCATCACGCCATCGGAGGGCAGCGCTATCCTTTCGTACCTTTCTGTTATCCCATATAGGCCACCCTTGCTATTTTTGGGTTGGGCCGGTTTTTTCTCTGAGGACACCCATAGTTCGTCGAAGCCTGCGGAGCTAAGTTTTTGAAGCAGCGGCTCTGCGCCGTCCAGCGTGGCGAAAGAACCTAGCAGCAGGCGCCACGTGTTTCCGTCGGACACTTTTACGCTTTCTGGCGATTCGCCCAATTTTTTTATTTTTTGAATTAGCGCATCGGATTCGGCCTTGGGCAGTGGCGGCCCCACTTGTATGCGATACACATCGGGATTTGCGGTGGCCTTTGAGTCAAGCCATACCCTGAGCCTCTCTCTGTCGCGCAGCTTTATTATGGCCTTGCCAGCCCTGGTACACACTTCGCCGCCGCCCTCCAGCATAATGATGTGTTCGGTCAAGTCGGTGCTGAGGCCGATGCGGATATTAGGATTCCTTTGGGCGCAAAGGCACAAGGATTGGGCGAACAAGAGCGCGGTTATAAAAATTCTCAAAGACAAATCCATTTTAATAGCATACATCAAAGCCACTTGCAAAACTCGGCTAACTTTTGTGCATGACTCCGTTAAGCGTAGGTGCTCAATCTGTTTCTAGCTCCTGATTCTATCTTTCGTCCTCGGGTCTGCCGCTAAGCAACCTGCATTGCCAGCCACCGGTTCATGGAGCCCGCCCGGATGCTTAACCAATCGCCCGGCGATCCCATCGCGCCGAATGAGTACGCAGCGAGGTCATTCGCCTGGCAGATTCGTTGGGCAGGATGGGCACCCGGCGGGGGTATTTGCCCGGCGCATATCTCTTGTGCTCGGAATCACGGCCCGGCAACTTGATTCATTCAGCGCCGGATCATGGAGTTCGCCCGGATGCTGAATCATGCGCCCGGCGATACCATCGCGCCGATTGAGCCCGCGGCGAGGTCATTCGCCGCGTATCCTCGTGGCGGACATCCATCGGCCTGTTGCATTTCGCTCCGAATCTTGGAAAAGCCTCCCGGATGCTAACTGGGGATTCGCTCGGGCCCGCCGCGCATGCGCGTCGAACCCTCGCTACTCCCCAGACCCCTAGTCCTCGCCTCGCTAACTGCCCTATGTAGGGGCTGATACATGGACACGGCTTCGATGAGGGGGCAGATGCATGGTGGATGGCTTCGAGGAACGGGCACATACATGGGGGATGGCTTCGATGAGCGCGGGGTGGAGGGTTACAAATGGCTCGTTTGATTGTATATCGGCATGAATCGCTTGCATCGGCGGAAAGCTTCACTTGGTCTTTGCATATAGCAGTGCATCGTACACGCGCCCGTGCTTGGTAATATGCCTTTTCAGCCTTCCCTCCAGCGTGAAGCCGTTTTTTTCAAGCACCTTTGCGGAGTTTTTGTTTTCTGCGAAGACCGTAGCCTGAAGCCTCAAAAAATGCAGTGTGTCGAAGGCGTGGCTCACCATCAGACTAAGAGCCTGCGTGGCTATGCCCTTGCCCCAGAATGGCTCGCCCACCCAATAGCCAACGTCTGCCGTCAGGCCGTGTATGTCGGCCAAGGGTTCCAGCCCAATTCCGCCAACCAACTGCCCCTGCCATTCTATGGCAAAGATGTGCTGCTCGTTTTCATTGCCGAACCTAGCCACCCACTGGGCCGCGTCCTCCATCGTGTATGGGCTGGGGAAGCGGTTCATCAGGTAATGGCAGACGTTGGGATTGTCCCCCAGCTCTACGAGGGCCTGCACGTCAGACTGCCTGTAGCGCCTTATAGTTGCGCCGCAATCGGCCATTGATGGTTTTGATGCTTTATGCCAAAATGCCAATTTTCTAGTGAATATCCGCCGGATGCATGAGGTAAAAAAGGGGCAACGATGGGCAGCTTGCGCGGCCTCGCCTCCCTCAAGGTTCTTTGTGTTTATCCAACTCACTTGAAGTGCTGGTTCCGTACCATGTCTTCGGTCTTCCAAGGGGCCTCTCCGCCGCCCAACCACTGGCGGAACCACTCTAGGTGGGAGTTGTAATAGACGGGCATGGATTTTAGGTCGTCCGGCCAGTGGCCGTCGTTCTTGAAGACTATCAGCCGGCTGGGCACCTTCATCAATTGCAGGTCAGTAAAGAATTGCATGCTCTGCGTGTAGGGTACGCGATAGTCGCGCTCGCCCGTGATGACCAAGCAGGGTGTCTTGTAGTTCGGCACGTTGCTGGAAGGCGATTTTTCATTGTATGCCTTTGGATTGCCCCAAGGGGTGCCAGGAACGTCCTCGTGGGGGAACCATAGCTCTTCGGTGCCGCCGTGCATGGAGCGCAAATCATATACCCCCATCATCGCGGCCAATGCCTTGAATGGAGTTTTTTGGCCCTGCAACCACATCATGGCGTAGCCGCCCCAGCTCCAGCCCATCGCGCCCATGCGGGCCGCGTCAACGTATGGCAGTTTGGAGAGGTTATCCGCGACGCTTAGGACATCCGCCATCACCTTTCCAGTCCAGTCGCCGCTGATGGCATCTGTGAATGCTTGGCCGTAGCCCGTGGAGCCATGCGGGTTGGGGAATGCGACTATGTAGCCGGCCCCGGGGTACACCTGCCAGTCGAACCTAAAGCTGTCCATCCACTGCATCTGCGGACCGCCATGCACGTTCATTATCAGCGGGTATTTTTTGCTGGGGTCAAATCCGTGGGGCTTGACCAAGAAAACGTGGATTTCTTTGCCGCTCGAACTCTTGACCCACATCTCTTCGGCGGGCCTAAAGTCAACCTGCGCGGCCAAGTCCTCGTTGAACTTGGTCAACTGCCTGACGGCCTTTGAGGCAACGTCATAGGCGTACAGCTCGACTGGCTTGGCCACCGTGGTGGAAGTAAAGAATATGGTTTTTTGGTCGGGGCTTACCGCGTACTCCCTGACGGCCCTGCCCTCCAAGACGCGCGAAATTTTACCCGTGGCCAATTCCACGTTGCAGATTGGGGCGCGGCCTTTTTCCTGCACCGTAAAATAGATTGACTTGGAGTCGGGGGCCCAGCGAATGTTCTCTACCCAGTTGTCTATGGATTCTGTCAGCACGCGCTCTTTGAGGCCCTGGCGATCCATCACTGCCAGCCTGAACCTGTCGCTCTCGGCTCCTGGCCTCCTTTGCAATCTGTACGCTATCCACTTGCCATCGGGGCTATATAGCGGGTCGCCGTCAAAGGCCTTGTTGGCGGTTATTTGGCGCGGCTTCCTGTCGCCGTCGGCGCTGATCAAAAACAAATCTTGGTTCGTTGACGTTGCAACCACGGGATCAACGTTTGTGGCCGTGCATATTTCCTTGCCGTCTGGGCTGACGTCAAAACTCTGCCCATAGTCGGGATAGTCCTGCTTGCCCGACGTGATGGACTCCACGCCTCCGCCGAATGTGGCGCGGAAGATGTGGGCATATTGAAAGTCGCGCCAAGAGTCCCAGTGCCTAGCCAAAAGCCCATCCGCCAAGTGCGCCTGCACGGGCCCGGTTTCCAGCTTTTTCTGCATCTCCATGTTTTTGGGGCCATCAGCGCCCGCTTCTGGGAATACGGACGCCGTGAATATCACTTGGTTGCCAGATGGCAGCAGTTTGGGCGATGACACGCCCGGCGCAAAGGACGTGAGGCGCAGCGCCTCCCCGCCGTCAGCCTTCATTGACCACAGCTGCAGGCCGCCCTCTCTAGTGGAACTGAAATAGATGGTCTTGCCGTCCTTTGACCAGAATGGCGCAAAGCTGGAACCAGCGGAATTGGTCATCTGCCGACATTCCCCTGTGGCAGTGTTGACCAGCCATACGTTTGTGCCCCTGGTGGAGGCTCTGAGGTCTGTGGCGGAAACTTGGATTAGGATGCTCTTCCCGTCTGGGGCAAGGCTGATGCCGGACACGCCCTTGACTCGGTACAGGTCTTCGATGGTCACCGCCCTTTTCTCCTGCGAAAAAGCAGGGACACAGAAAACGGCTGCAGCAACGGCCAGCGCGTGGATGTGGGATTTTGTAAATTTGGGCATCTGCGCCTCCTTGGCATAAATAGGCTTTGCCTACGGATATTTTGCCGCCAAGCGGCGGAAATGAAAAGCAGAAAAGTGGAATACGGCCATCGGCCTGCTCGATATTACCCCTAGAACTGCACCCCAACAGACACCAAGAGATTTTTCAGTCTAGTCCTCTCAACGTAGCGTTCATAATAGATGTCATCCACTTTGCCCAGAATTTTCCTGACGTCCCAAGCGTACTCGACCTTTATCGGGAAGCCGCCGAGGCGCAATATCAGCCCCGCCCCGGCTGATGTCCTCCAGTGGATGAATGGAGACCTGTTGTGGGGGTACTCCAGCTGATACGAGCCGCCATGCGAAAAGTCTCTGACGCGGCTGTACACTTCGCCGGAATCTACAAACACCTCCCCCCAAATCCATTGGCTCAGCATGGGCAGCGGAAACCTGTAGTCCAAGTTGACTAGCGCGATGCCCTGCCCTCCCACGGGGGTCATGCGGTACTGCCTTTGGTTGTCGGGGCCAACCGTGATCGGCCTGTATGGATAGTTTGGCTCCCTGACGTACACCCAGCCGTACGGGCCCAGTTGATCCGGCTCGATACCCCTGTGGGAATTTGGGCCGCCGGCAAAAAACCTTTCCGACAATGGCATTTCCATAGAAGTGCTGGCCGTAGGGCGCGCCACCCCGACTCTGGCGGCTAGGCTGACGATGCCGTATTTGGCGCCCCCGCCGATTGGCAGATTGTACGCATACCTGATGTCAGCTTTTAAGTAGCTGCTGTTGGGGCTCGTGCCAAATGTCTGTGACGCTGCGTCGAACTGGAACAAAAACACGTTGCCGCTCTTTGGGTCGAATGGATTGTCCCTGGCATCCCAGAGAAACTGAACAAATGGTATCGAGAGCGTTGAGTGGGCAGGAGACCTAACCTGATCCTGCATCTCGCTTTCGTCGGGCCCGATAACCCCTACGTTCTCAAAGCGGTAGCCTAAACGCACGGCCATAGAATCTTTCCGTTTTTGGCGGTTCCGCCATTCGGAGCTGGTGCCTTCCCCAACCCTCCATTCAAGGCTGGAAGTGTAGCGCCGCCTAAAGATGAGATAGGCGTTCTGACGTTCTTTGACATACGCGGCCTCGCTGCGCCAAAGGGCCTTTTCCGCCAGCAAGCCTGAAAGGATCTTGGTCGAAAGCCAAGGGTCAGTGAAGCCAACGCTATAGACGTCAAGTGAGCGCGTCGGGTCGCCAGTCGTGAAAAATTTTCTCAGCGAGGGGCTGTTGATGGTCCCGTCGCCAGCCTTCATGCTGAAGTCCGCAGTCTTTGCCCGCCCGCCAATGTTGATGCGCTGGACCCCAGCCCCAATTTGGTAGCCGACGGCCCTGTCGTAGCTGAACGAGCTGCTGAAGTCCCACTGCTTCCTTTCGCGCAGCCTAAAAATCAAATCGCCAGGCTCCCAGTGGCTTGGGCCGACAAGCTGGCCGTCGGTTGTATCCTCCATCCTCCTCACGTCAACGCTGCTAAAGATGCCCTGGCCGCTCAATATCCTTCTGGTGTCGTTTATTTTTGAACTGACCAAGGGGACGCCGTACCAAACTTTTTCTGAATTGTCATTGGGGCGCATCAGGCCAAACAGAAAGTCCGCGCTGGTGTGCTCGGCGCCCTGCATCACTATCCTGCGGAGCCTCGCTGTGCCCTGCGGCGGCACGGTCAGCACCACTTTTACGCTGTCGCTCGTCCCCGTCTGCTGCGGGTCAACATCTACTTTTGGATTTTGGACCCCAACGGTTGCAAGCGCACTTTGAATGGCCGAGCGCAGCTCTGCGATGTGGATCTTCATGTATGGCGGCGCCCCAAGCATCTCCAGCTTATATGTGCCATCGCCGATCGCTCGCCACCGCATCTTGCTTTTGATCCAATCGTTCTTGTCGGTTTCGAATTCGGCTTGCCCAACTGTCAACTTTTTTGTCGCCCTGTCGTTGAAAAAAACAAATAGCTGCGCAACGACCGCTTCCTGTTCCTGCGCCCCAAGCGCTCCCAGCGCGATTTCTATTTCTCTCAAATCTTGCTTTCTGCCCTCGTCAACGGTGATGGCCAAGTTTACATTTTTTGAGTCGGCTTCTTTCCACTCGCGCCATGTCCTGGCATCGGCGTAGCCCAAGGAAATGTAGCGGCCCAGCACTTGTTCGTTGGCTGCGTCCGCAAATTCCGGGGTGGCCTTGAGAGTGGATGAGAAAATGCCTCTGGTTTTCAAATTGGCCGTCAGCTCTCCCTCTGGCACTTCTGCATTGCCCGAAAGAGATATTTCGCCAACCCTATGCACTTCGCCCCTTTCGACGGTATAGACGATGCGGACAGAATCACCTTGGCTCCTGCCGTCTGGAATTATAGAATGGCGGACAGTTGCCAATGGGCGGCCACTTCCCGTCAGCCTGGCCGTCAGCCGACGGTCGGTTTCATTCAGCAGCCCATCTCCGTATCCGTCCACGCTAGGCAGCGCCAACTGCTTTTTGATCTGCCCGACCCGCAGCTTGGGGCCCGACGCAGATATGGCCACGGTCGGGCCGGAGTTAATTTCTATGCCCAGCAGCTCCTTTTCGGCGTCCCACATGAAAGCCGCAGTCGCAAATAGCTGCTTTTGTTTTGCGAACCTCTTGTTTAGCAGCCTGACCACCTCGCGCCTAGTCTCGTTGGTCCAATTAGTCGGATTTTTGAGCAAAAGGGCTTTTAGGTCGCCCGTGATCTTTTTTTCAAGGCGGCCAATATCTCCCGACAGGGCCAACTGGCGTATGAGCTGCGGCCTGCCAATGTCAATGCCCACTTTTAGTTCATCGCCCTGCCCAAGGCGCAGTATTTCAACCTTTGCTTCGGGGAAGCCCCATACGACCAGCCATTCTTTCGCCCTTTGCTTCCACGACTCCAGCGCTATGTCCCCAGGCCTCGAGCCTTTCCTCAGGTCATGGAGCCAAGGCTTCACGCGTTTCTTTAGGCTCGATGGAATCGTTATTTCAACGTTCTTCAGCTTGGGCCAGCGATCCAGATAAATTCTAAGGATCCTTGCGCCGCCTACCATCTCGATCTCGGAGCGGACGGCCCTAAAGCGATCCGTGGCGCGGATGGCTGCCAAGCCCAAGTCCAGCCTTTCTTGGGTGATCCCTTGCCCCTCTCTGGCCCCCAGCGCGTGGCGGGCAAACAGCTTGTCGTCCTGCGATTTGGCCACGAATATTGGCGGGGGCAGCAAGTCGGCCGTTTCAGCGGCCTCCTGTGCCGCCGCCGGACAGGCAACGGCAACAATGGCGAGTGGAAAGCTGATTTTGGCGGGCCACCGCTGCATCGGCATGGACTAGGCAAATAATGGCCGACCAAGGGCCTGGCGCGCCAGATGGGCCACCATTGGCCGGGCGGGAAGATGTGGATGGGCGATGGTCAGAAATCGGCCAGCGCTTCGGCCTCGGTGTCCCTCACTTCAAAAACGGAATGGAGGCTGGTCATTTTCATTAGGCCAAATATCTTTGAGTTCAGGCCGCAGATCCTAAGTTCGCCGCTCCTGTTCTTAATAGAGGTGAAGCAGCCCACCAGCTCGCCGATGCCCGACGAATCCAAGTAGCTGACTTTTGTAAAGTCTATCAATATCTTGCGCGATCCTTTTTCTAGCTCTGTGCGGACGGCCTCCGCAAGCTCTTGGTCCCCGTCGCCAAGCGTGATTTTGCCCTCGGGGCACAAAATGGATACATCGTTGTGTTGTTTTTGGTTGATCTTCATGGGCGGCACCTCAGAAAAAAAGACATGGGTAGATTGTATCAGATTCCGGGGTGGCGCTCCCCGCCTTTTTTGGGCGGATTTTTTCCGATGCCCGGGTTTAGGCACGTACCGTGCATGGGTATGGGGGTGAAACCCCAAGTGGGCTATTTTTGCACAGGCACAAAATGTTCGATCTCCTAGCCAAAAACGATATGGTCAACACAATGGACAAGGCCATGACCGTGGCCTCCCGCCGGATGGCGCTGGTGGCCTCCAACCTTGCAAACATTGACACGCCCTTTTACCGGGCGCAAGACATCCCCTTCCATGAAACCTTGATCAAGGCGCTGGAGGGCGAAGAAAACATTGGGCACCCATTGCACTTGGTTCGGACGCATCCCATGCACATTCTCGGCAGGGAGTGCCGGGGTTCGCTGCTCTTCTCCGACACCCATCAGGTAAATTCTGCCTACGAGCGCAACGATTTCAATGACGTGAACCTAGATGAAGAAAACATGAAGGTCATGAAAACCCAAGGCGCCTTCCAGCAGGCCAGCGCCTTCACCCAATCCGCCCTCAAAAGGGTGTTCTACGCCGTCCGCGAAGGGGCCAAATAATGTCATTCAACAAGATATACGACATCGCCGCCACCGGGCTGTCCGCCCAACGCCTGCGCGTGCAGCTCATCGCCGCAAACGTGGCCAACGTTGACACCACGCGCACGCCGGATGGCGGGCCTTTCCGCAAAAAGGACGCGGTGTTCAAGGTGCGCGATATGGGAAAGACGCTTGACGGTATGCCGCTGGCCGGAGTCAAGGTGGCCGACATACATGTATCGAACGATCCATACATCCTGAAATACGAGCCTGGCCACCCCGACGCCAACGCCGAGGGGATAGTCACCTACCCCAACGTCAACCCAATAGAGGAAGTCGTGAACCTGACCGAAGCCGCCAGATCCTTCGACGCTAACGTCAACACCGTGCGCGCAGTCAGGCAGATGGGACAGTCGGCCTTGGAGATACTCAGGGCGCAGTGAGCGGCGCCTGACAATTTTTTGACTTGAAAAACACTCAAGATCGCCTTACAATTAACCGATAGACTTACAGAGAAGAAACCATGGACCCCCTCATTAACCTACGCACACCGGACTCGCTGAGACCAGCGGGGCAAGTGGGCGTAGCCCCCCCCCAAGGCGACCCGGGCGCGCAGGGAGTCCCCAGTTTCCGCGATTTACTGCAAAGAGCCATAGACGAAGTTAACACTGATGAAGAGGTGGCATCACAAGAGGCACGGAATTTGATGACAGGTCAAGGTACTGACATGCACACGGCTATTTTGGCTGTCCAAAAAGCCGATGTCAGTTTTTACACAATGATGGCCGTCCGTTCCAAGCTCATTGACGCCTACCGCGAAGTCATGCGAATGCAGATGTAGCGGCACTAGTCACAGAACGCCGGCCGCACCGAGGTAACTATGGCCGCCGGAAGCAAGATCCTAGACCAGGTCGTCAACGCCTACCATGGGCTAAAGACAATCCAGAAGAGCATGGTCATCGCCATCTTGGGGATACTGTTCATATTCCTCATCGCGATGGTCGTGTGGTCCAACCAAGAGCACATGGCCCTTTTGGCTACCGACCTCAACCCGTCTGACGCTAACGCAGTCGTAGAAGAGCTAAAAAAGCTCAAGGTAAAGTACGAGATAGGCTCCGACAACAATAGCATTTATGTACAAGAAAAGCAGGTAGGACGCCTAAAATTTGCTATCTTTGGCGGCAACGTGGCTCTCTCTGGCGACAAGGTCAGTTGGTCAAAGCTTGAAACCCCGTCTCTGACGAGCACCGAATTTTCTCAAAAGAACACCTTTTGGCGCACGCTCGAAGATGAGCTGGGGAAGAACATGAGAGACGCCTTCCCCACCATAATCAGCAAAGCGGTGGTTAAAATATCGCCGCCAAACGAGAGCGTCTTCATACAAGACAAGGAACCCGCCAAAGCGTCCGTCACGCTGCACCTGCGAAGCCCAAAGGTGCCAAGCGTAGAGGCAATTCAGTCCATCATGAACGTCGTGGCCTACTCAGTCCAAGGCCTTAAGCCCGATGACGTAAATGTGACAGACCAATTTGCGCGAAACCTGAGCAAAAAAGAAGACCCCCCGGGTGCCATTACTGAATCCCAGAAACTGCTGCAGCGAGACGAAGAAGACCGCCTAGCGGCCAAAGTGAGGGATCTGCTAGAAGTACCCGTGGGCGGCAGGGACAGAGTGCGCGTCACAACCACCGTCGAACTGGATTTTGACAAGACCCACATCAAAGAGCATACATTCGACCCCCAGAGCCAGGTTGAGCGCTCGGTGCACCAAGGCAAAGAAGAGGTAGTTAAGCGCGAAGGCCCCCTGGGCGTCCCCGGCACCCCTTCCAACGTGGCCCCCGCAGACCCAGGGCTGGGCGACCGCGACGTGGTGGAGAGCGCCAAGAGAGAAGAATCCATCACCAACTACGAAATAAGCACCACGATGAAGACCGTGGAAAAAAATCCTGGCAACATAAAGAGGGTCAACATTTCCGTAATGCTTGACTACAAAGATACTTACCCCATGAACCTAAAGGGGGAATACGAGTTAAAGCGTGTGCCCTACACCCCAGAAGAGATTGACAAATTTAACAGCTTGGTGGCATCAGGCGTAGGCATAGACGTAGCTAGGGGCGACAGCGTCTCTGTGCAGTGCATCGAATTTGCCGCCAAGGTGAGCCCCCTTGAGGAAGCAGCCGCAAGGCGCCAATATTGGCTTAACGTCGGGAAATTCCTGGCCCCGTTTGTGCTTTTGTTCCTAACCGCCTTAGTCTGGGCAATCTACAAGCTCCTCAGCCGGCCCAAGGAACTGCCGCAAGAAGAAGTGGTCCAGCTACTTCAAGAGGCAACGGACGCAGAAGTTGAAGAAGGAGAGAAGGAAGGCGAAAAAGTGGTCGTTCAACCAAAAACGCTCGCGGAAATCAAACAAGAAATTCAAGATCAGCTCAACGCAGATGCCTCGGCCGCCGCCACCCCAGAATCGCA
>JAITFL010000080.1 GCA_031281385.1 Holophagales bacterium | reverse complement strand
TTCCAGCCAAACAATCGCCGCCGAGCCAAGACCCACGGCTTTTTGACCCGCATGAAAACAAAGAATGGCCGACTGGTGCTAAAAAGGCGCCGCGCAAAAGGTCGGCACGTCCTTGCGCTATAGGCTCGCAGACCGATGCGAATCGCTGGGCGCTTTAGCGTCGTCCGGCAAAAGGATCATGTAGTCCCCGCCGCTCCGCGCAGGCCCCGGCCTTCCACATGCGGCCCCTTGGACATCAAGGTTTTTTGGCTGGGCCAGGACACTAGGTCTTTGCCGCCGCCCCTCCTCTTGGTGAGTGCTCCCCGCAAAACTGGCTCCGCCGTGGAAAGAAACACATTCAGGCGGAGAGTGAGGATGGCGCTTTTGGAAGCTCTACGAAAAATGCCAGCCGAAGCCGCTTCCAGCTTCGCCGTGTCCGTGAGGCCAACGCGAGGCAGTGCCAACGGGTGCAGGGTAGGGTACCGGGAAATTGTCAATTTGATAGAGCATTCACTGAGCCTTCTGGGGCACCCATGAACAACAACAAGAATCTCATTGCATTTGTGCTTTGCAGCGCGGCGCTGCTCTTTGCATACTCTTGGTTGACCAAGAAGTACATGCCGCCCCCCCCAGAGGCCGTTCCCGCCGCCATCTCCGCGCCAGAGGCCCTACCCGCGCCGCCGCCAACCATCCCGAACTCTCCAAGCCCCGCCCCGCAAATTGAAGCCAGCGAGGTCGCAGTGTCCATTGACAGGCGGGCCACCTTTGTCGCTGCAGGCGATTTACTGGAACTGACTTGGAGACAGCACGACGGCGCACTGCTCCAAGCGGTCTGGAAGCAGGACGGCACGCATTTTTTTCCCACAGAAGCAATTGGCACGGACGGCAGGTTGGCATCTGCAGATTTTTTGGGCATCGGCGGGCTTTCGGGCGCGGGCTTTCCAGACAGGCCAGAGGTTACGGACAACGAAGATGGGCTGCTGGTGGCCTTTTCCGGACCCGGCGGCGACAGGCTGACGTATTTTTTGCCCAAAGGTAGCCACATCTTGGACGTAGAGTGGCATTCGCCAAACATGAAAAGCCTGTACGCCATCCGCAGCCTATTGGATTTCCCGACTGCCTACGACATGTCCGGCAAGCAGTACAAAACCAATCCGTTTCAAGGGCTGGACAGTGGGCGGGTCTTCTCGCTAGAGGACAAAACAATCCATGCAGTAACTTGGGACAAGATGCTAACGGATCCATGGTTCATGTTTCTGGGGCGCAGGCGCAAAGAGCTTCCCCCAAGTGCCCCCCGGGTGGGCATGGACGCGGGTTTAGAGGCTTCCAAGAGGCAGACCACCCACTACTTTGCAGCTATATGGGATTTGGGCCAGGCGCCGCTCAGGGACACAGCAGCGGCCCCCGGCTACCACTCGTTTCCCGGCCCCGATGGCCGCGGGCTGGCCAGGCTTTACTTGGGCCCCAAGCAGGATGAGTACCTATCGGCGTTCCACCCCGAAGGGCAGCCTGAGAAAGGCAAAGTTTTCTTGCAGGTCATGGACTTTGGTTTTTTTGGCCTAATCGCAAAGTTCTTTTTCTTGGTGCTAAAGCTCATCCAAAAATACATCCCCAACTGGGGCTGGGCGCTGGTAGTGTTCGGACTGTTGGTTAGGGCTTCGCTCTGGTCCTTGAACACCAAGACCACTGTGGGGATGCTGCGACAGAAAGACCTAGAGCCCTACCAAAAGCAGATTCAGGCCAAGTATGCCAAATTCGGTAGCGACATGGCCAAAAAGGCAGAAATGCAGAAAGAGCTGATGGCCTTTTACAAAAAAAATGGACACAACCCAATGGGCGGCTGCTGGCCGATGCTAGTCCAGATGCCTGTCTTTATGGCACTGTGGTCAATGCTCCAAAATGTCTTTGAGCTCAGGCACGCCCCATGGATATTTTGGATCAAGGATTTGTCAAGCGCCGACCCATTTTACATTCTCCCTGCCCTGTTGGTAGGCTCCATGATTATCCAACAGGCCGCCACGCCATCCACAGGAGACCCCCAGCAGCGGAAGATGATGATGGTTATGATGCCCGCCATAATGGGTTTCATCTTTGCCTCGCTGCCTGCTGGCCTGAACTTATACTACCTAATGTTCAACATTGTCGGGATGGGGCAGTTCTGGGTTTTGAAGCTCAGGTACAAGCCCCGGCCGGTTGTCATTTGAGGCGTTTATGAGGAACCGAACACCCCTTGATGAAGTACCCGCCCTAACCAAAAAATGGTGCGCCATGCTTGGTTTGGACATAGAGGCGGCTTTTGAGCCGTCTGGCAATGAATTGCTGTTCCCGAACCGGCTGTCGCTTTCGGGCCAAGACTCGTCTCTTATGCTGGCTGGCAAGCCTCAGGCGCTGGACGCGCTCCAGTTCCTTTTACACGAAACGCAGGGCGAAAAAGAGGAATCAAAGCTGGTCTATCTCGACGTGCAGGGTACTAGGCTTTTCCGGATGCGCGAGCTGGTCGCAATGGCCAGTCTGGCGGCAAAAAAGGCGAGGGCCAATGGCAGCTTTGTATTTTCTTCTCTCACCCCCAAAGAACGCAGGTGGGTGCACCTGACCATCGGCAGCGAGCCTGACCTGGAAACTGCCAGCGAAGGCACAGGCGCACTCAAGAGCCTAAAGGTGTCGCTCAGGGCCTAGCCGCGATGGAGCCGATATGCGCACCCGCGACGCCGCTGTTGAGATCGTCCATTGCGGTGATAAGGGTGTCTGGGGACGGCTTGGGCGAAATCATGGGGCAGCTACTGGAACTGCCGGAACCAAGGCGAGCTGAACTGCGCCAATTGAAGTGGGATGGGTTTTCGGAGCGGGCGCTGGTTCTGTATTTTCCTTCCCCGAGCTCCTATACAGGCGAGGACGTGGTGGAGTTCCATATCCACGGCAATCCCCTGCTGGCGGCGCGACTGATGGAGCGCTTAGGCCAAATTGGCGTCCGCTTGGCCCAGCCCGGCGAATTTACCAAGAGGGCCCTTTTGAACGGCAAGCAGAGCCTTTTGGACGTTGAAGCCCTGAAGGATTTGATGGGCGCCGCCACCGATGCCCAGTTGCGCCAAGCCCAAGCACGGTCTGGAGGGGTTCCAGCATGGGTCGCACAGTCAAAGGCGAAAATCGCTTCTTTGGCAGCCAGTATCGAAGCCTGCGTTGACTATGGCGAAGACGAGGGCATGTCTTTTGATGTGCGCGGTCTAAGAGAGGAAGCAAAAGCGCTTGCCGCAAAGTTCCACGTGGAACAAAAGCGCTCGGCCTCTGCCCGCTGGCTTAGGGACGGGATAAAGATAGCGATAGCGGGAAGGCCCAATGCAGGGAAAAGCACGCTGTTCAATACGCTGGCCAACGAAGACAGGGCTATAGTGTCCGAGGGCCCAGGCACCACAAGGGACATTCTGGAAGCAAGGTGCGAGTGGGCCGGATTGCCGTTGCTAATATTCGACATGGCGGGCATTAGGGAGACCTGCGACCCAGTTGAGAAGAAGGGCATCGCCAAGATAGCCCCCGTGCTTCAAGAAGCAGACATGATCCTGCACTTGGTTCCGGCCACGGACGACCGTCCAGACCCAGAAATGATGAGCCGCCTGAACCCATATTCCGAAAAAACATTGACGGTTCGCAACCAATGCGACCTAGCCCAAGCCGAAGGAATCTGCATTTCCGCCAAGAACGGAATTCTTGGCCCGCTAGAGGACGCCATCAGGCAGCACTTTTTGGGCGAATTTTCGCCAGATGCCTGTCTAGGTGCCCTTGCGACCGAGCGGCAGAGGGAGCTGTTGGCAGATCTGTCCAGCCAGATGGAGTTGCTGGCGGGCTTGCCCGATGGCGTTCCGCTAGAACTTCCCGCAAGCCTTCTCCAAGGGGCCCTTGGACTTTTTGCCCGGCTGACCGGGGAAGACAGGGCGGGCCTGTCATTAGATGCGATGTTTTCAGAGTTTTGTTTGGGGAAGTGACACTGAAAGTTTAGCCCGAATTAATTCACCCAAAGCGCACCGTCCAAATTTCTGGTTTCCTCTAGAAGCTCCTCGGATTCATCGTGGCGACCCATTTCTTCCAAGAGCGCAGCCAAGTCGAGCCGCAGGCCCCTGCTGTCAATCGGCGGGAAGCCCGGCGCGGCAATGCCGACGCGCAGCCAATTGGCGGCGGCGTCAACGTCTCCCTTCATCTTTTCGCACATTGCCAGCATCGAGCAGCAATCCAATGTGCGCTCCGGGTCAACCATCGCCTTTTTGAACTCTTCTATGGCCGGGTCGGCCAGCATCATTTCCTTGTAGGCAATTCCAAGGTTGTAGTGGGTGTCGTAGTCATCGCCCCCAACCTTTGCCGCTACTCCGTCCCTAAAGGCGTTGAATAGTTCTTCTGCGGTTTGCGTTGCTTCGGCAGCCGTTGTGTTGTCATTGAGCACTTCGGTGCTTTGGGCAGGGGCCAGCATATCGGAGAGGTCGAGGGAAGAAGCAAGGTCTTTTTCTTTTGGCTCGGCGTGTTGACGCAATTTTATCTTTTCTTCGGTGATCTCAAGCCTGTTCGTCAGCTCTTGGCTGTCTGGGAAAATTGCGAGGGTGCGTTCTATTTCGGCCTTGGCTTCAAGCGGGCTTCCAAACCCCAATTGGAAGTCAATGGAGCTTAGTGCTTGGTTTAGCTCGGCCAGATCTGGCCCGCCATCCTGCATATCGGGTACATCTGGAGTCTGTGGCGGCTCGACCTCCTCGGCTAGCCCCTCCGTTTCTTCCTGTTGCTCGATCTGCGCCTCTGGTTGGTCTGGCTGCTCGATTTGTTCAGTTTGTTCTATTTCTTCCCCAGCCTCTTCCTGTTGCTCTGTCTGTGGCTCCACATCATGCATAGGTTCATCGGCCAGCTCTTCTGTTGTTTCTTGTTGTTCGGCCATAGCCTCCAGCGGGATCAGCGGCTCGTCTTGTTCCACAAGTTTTTCTAGTGCTTGATCTAGGGGCGAAGGTGCGTCGGCAAGCGCAAGGTCGGATTCGTCTAGCTCATTTTGGCTGACGGACTTTTCGGCGGGAGTTGCCATTTCTCCGAGCAGTGCCGCGTCAGCCTCATCAAAATCGGGGGGCTGGGTTGGGGGCGCATCAGAAGCGGGTTCATCGAGCAGCCCCAAGGTCAGCCTGTACACCCTCGTAGAACCTGGCAAAAGAGATTCGGCCTTGTCGAGGTAATGCGTCGCCAGTTGGGGTTCGCCCAAGGACGCAAGTTTTTCGGCGGCGGCGCACAGATGGGCCTGGGCCTTGGTCACCATGCCTGCTGTTTTGTGTATCTCGGTGATTTTGTCAATCGCGTTTGCATTTTTTGGATCAATGACCAATACGCCTTGGTACGCCTCGATGGCTTTGTCGAACTTGGAATTGCTCTCGTGCTGCTCGGCCTCGCTGGTGAGCTCTGCGACCCGCGAGGCTAGTTCGGGCGGTAGTGTCCTCGGCGCCGATTCGTCCAGCTTCATTAGGTTTGGTGGGGCAGCGGCCGTCATGTCTGTGTCGCTGATGCCCAAATCTTGCAGCCCTTTGCGCGTGGCTTCAACGCGGCTGTCGCCGGGTTCCATCAGCCCAAGAGCGTACTTCAGTGATTCAATGCGGTCTTCTTGGGAACCGCCGTGGTTAGCGATTTCAGCCTGAAGCAGCCAATAATCGGCCAAGGCGTTGTCACCTTGCGGGTTCAGGGCGTTGTGCAGCGTCCTCCTGACAGACCCGCCGAGTCCCATCTTGGTGGCTTCAACAGCGGCTGCTGCGAATGCTTCCAGCCCTTCGCGGGCCATCCCCTTTGCCTGGCATTCCTTCAACGCCTTTTCGCAGGCGGGCAGTGTTCTCTCAGGCAGGGTGGGGATTTCCGCCAGCATTTTCAGCGCGTCCAAGGGCTTCTGGAGTTGGATCAGCGCTTCGGCCTTTGCGCCAAGCAAGTCGGCATCTTGGGGAAACGCGTTCAGGCCTTCGTCCAAGTGGCCGATGGCCCCCTCAAAGTCTTTTTGGATTACCGAAATGCGGAATTGGGTGAGGAACACCAGCGCCGTGGAAGCGATGGATTTGGCCCTGTCCAGCACTTGTTCGGCTTCTTGTGGCATATTTTCCGTGGCAAGCATTTCTGCCGATTCAAGAAATACTTTTTCGGCCTGCTCATTCATCCCCTCACTGGCAAATAGCTCTGCCAGCCGTATTTTGTTTTTTATGTTCCTTGGGTCTAGCGAGGCAACTTCGGCCAGCTCCTTGAGCGCCCTTTGAAAGTCGCCTTTTTTGGAAAAAGCATCCGCAAGCTGGACGTGCATTTGGATGGCATCTTTTGGCATCTTGATGCGCTTGTAAAGATCGGCCAGTCGCGTGGCGACGTCCGTATCTTCAGGGCAGGATCTCAGCGCTTTTTTGAAAACGGCGATAGCCTTGTGGAGAAAGCCGTCTTCTTCAAATCCAACGGCAGCGCGCTTGAACATGGCAATCGCTTCGCTCTCTCCGTTGACCTGCAGATAGAGGTCGCCAATCCTATTGGTCAGGTTCAGGTCTTTGGGGTTGTCCTCCAGCAGCTCCAGCAAGATTTTTATCGCTTTTGCTGTGTGTCCAGACGACAATTGCCCTTCGGCCTGTTTTGTTAGCTTAGTGCGGTCTATGGCCATCATTTGCCTCGATGCTGCGATGCCCGTATCGCTTTAGGGCTGTGTCGGAAAGAACGTCAGCGCGTTCCAAGGATTATTTTAGCCTTATCTAGGGCTGTTGGGCGCAAGGTTTTGGGAAGTGAAAGCCTCTGGCAGCAAAAAACTCAAGTTGAACAATTTGCGCCCTGCCCTGTTTGCCAAAAGGATGGGCAAGTCGGCGCAGAACTCCGCAAAGGCTTGGCGGCACGCTCCACAGGGCGGTGTCAATTCATTTGCCTCAGTCACTACGACCAGGGCCTTCACTTGCCCGGGCCTAGCGGCGACCAAGGAGACGGCGGAGCAAAGGGCGGCCCTTTCCGCGCAGACGCAGAGTGGATAGGCCGCGTTTTCGACATTGCAGCCTGGGAATATTGACCCATCGGAAAGCAGCAATGCCGCCCCCACCTTGAAGCCAGAATATGGCGCGTGCGCTCCCTCCCTAGAGTGCCATGCGGCCTCCAGCAAAGGTTCCCACTCAGGGGCGTTTGTTTCCATGTCCGCCATTTGTTCTCCAGTAGTTATAGCAATTTGCACTTTTATTGTCCGCTTAACGTCGGGCAAAGCCCGCCTACGGACAATAAGCGGCAAATCTTTGCATAGCGGTTCAACCTACAATAGGTTGAACTGCGATAAAGGAAACCAGCGCGGCTCTAGGCCGCATCCACCATTGTCAATTGTCCATTATCAATTGTCAATTCGATAATCAGAGTCTTACTGCTCAAAAACATCAGGTTTTTGCAAGAGATTCATCGGCAGGGTGCCGCTCCGATTCTTTCGTCTCTCGCACAATCAATGAGCTTCTTGCAAAACTTGGCGGTACGTCTGCTCCCGACCTTCCGCCGTCTCTGGCTGGATTTTATAACTTGCCTGTTTATAGTGCTTCCACGCCAGAGGCCGCTCCGGTCGGGCGCAGCCTACACCTCCGGTGACTTGCAAAACTGACGTTTTGCAAGTGGCTCTGGTGATTGTTGGCCGTTGGCCTCCGCTAGGGAGAGTACCCTCCATGCGGCTATGGCTCCAGCTGCGTCCGTGCATCTGCCGCCCTTGAAAATGTGGAGCGTCACGGCGGATTTGAGAAGCCTCGCCTCAAGGATCGCGCCGGACAGCCTTTCTAGCTCGTGTTCAAAATCATCGCCGGGTGCCCATGCGTCCAAGTCTAATTCCAATTCCAGCCCTTTGGGCAGGTCGCCCTCCATGTTCCTCGACCAAGGCTCGCCCCGCTGGGCCGTGCGCTTCCAGTATATTTTGCTGATCGAGTCGCCGATGGCAAAGGGTCTGGCCCCATCAGGGCTGGAAAAGCCAGACAGTGGGCTTGGCTCGGAATAATCCCCCCTGCCCCTATTTGAGCTGTCAAAGCCCGTCGGGTGCGGCGCGACCAAAAACTCTGCATCGAAGGGGAACGACACGGTTTTTTCCAAAAAGCCAAATGGATAGGACGTGCAAAAATCAACGCTGGCGATTTTTGCCCTTCCCCTCTTCGATGGCCAGATTTTAAGCACTGCGGACGGCTCGCCCCCCCTACCCCGTTTCTCTGCCATGCGGCGGCCCCCTTGGTAAAAGGCGATATCCGATGGGCAACCCGGAATCGCCGCCGAAATCTCTAGGCAGCGCGTCCTTGTCGGGCATTTGTCCACGAGCCTCAACCTAAGCCCGCCCTTGGCTTTGGCAAAAAAAGTGCCTGTGGCCACGCTTTCGGGTTCTATCCCCAAGATGGCGGCCCGGCTTGCCCAGCCAGATACCAGCAGCAGGCCGATCATCATGCCGAAAATCGCATGCAGCAGATTGTTGCTGGTGAAAAGCCCCAGCAACCCCACCACGCCGGTAACAAGGACATACTGAACGCCAAGCCGCGTGATTCTTAGTTTAAGGCGGGAGTCTTTCCACAGGTACATAGCGATAGAATATGGCCAATGCGCCGCAAGAGCAACATGATTATCAAAATTGACAATGGAGCCACTTGCAAAACTATCCGCCCGTCCATCGAAGCCATGTCCATGTATCTGCCCCAACATAGGGCAGTTAGCGAGGCGAGTACCCGGGGTCTGGGGAGTAGCGAAGTGCGGACTCGCATGCGAGGCCGTGCTGAGCGAATCCCCAGTTAGCATTCGGAAGTTTTTCCATGCCCCGGTGCTGAACGCCGAAGGCCGAAAAGTTTCAGCCCCGAGGTTCAAGCGGCGAATGACCTCGCCGCGTGTCCATTAGGCACGATGGAATTGCCACCCAGTAATAGGAAAAAATTTGGGATGGTTTTGCAAGTGTCTCAAATTGACAATGGATGAAGGACAATTGACAATTGTGGATGCGGGCAGTGCAAGTACGTTTACAAATAAAGTAGGTTCCTAATGTTCAAGCAGCTATTTCGCACAAAGTCCATCGAGCAGCTCCAGGCCGGCGTGGACGCGCCGGGCCACAAGCTGAAGCGCAACCTGACGGCCTTTGACTTGGCTCTCTTTGGCCTTGGAGCCATCATTGGCGCGGGGATTTTTTCAACAATAGGCACCGCTGCTGCGGGAAATATCATGGATGGCCGCTTGGCTGCTGGGCCGGGCCTTGTAGCCAGCATCATCCTAGTCGCCTTCGCCTGTCTCTTCACGGCCTTGGCGTACGCGGAAATGTCAAGCATGATACCAGTTTCCGGCTCCGCTTATACGTACGCCTACGCCACAATGGGCGAATTGGCGGCATGGATAATCGGCTGGGACCTGTTGCTGGAGTATGCCGTCAGCAACGTGGCTGTGGCCATCTCTTGGGGGGACTACGCAAGGAGCTTTCTGTCAAACGTTTTCCACGTCAACATCCCCGGCTGGCTGGCTATGGATCCTCGCACCGCGCTGATGTATAGAGAGGGAACTGCGCCATTGGCTGAAAAACTTTCCGCGCTGGCATCGGCAAAGGCTGGGGGGCCAGAGTGCGAATTGTTCGCCAATTGGGAAGCCCTGAAAGAAGCCCCCACGCTATTTGGCTTTCCGCTGACCTTCAACATGCTGGCAGTCGTCATCACCATTGTGATCACGTACCTAGTCTATAGGGGGATAAAAGAGAGCAGCCGCGCAAACAACTGGATGGTGATCCTCAAGGTGGCGATCCTCTTGCTGGTCATAGGCGCGGGCGCAAGGTTTGTCAGCGGCGAAAATTACCAGCCCTTTTTCCCAAATGGCTGGAGAGGGGTGCAGGCTGGTGCCGCGATCATCTTCTTTGCTTTCATAGGCTTCGATTCGGTCAGCACCACGGCGGAAGAATGCCGCGACCCCGCTAAGGATCTGCCAAGGGGCATACTCTGGTCATTGGCCGTCTGCACCATAATCTATGCCCTTATAGCGCTGGTGGTGACCGGGATGCTGAAGTACACCCAGCTAGAGGGCATAGCCGACCCGCTGGCGTACATATTTGAGCAAAAAGGATATACCGTTTTGGCCGGCGTGATAAGCGCGGGGGCGGTTATTGCTACAACTGCTGCACTGCTGGTCTTTCAGATAGGCCAGCCAAGGATATTCATGGCGATGGGTCGAGACGGGCTGTTGGGTCCTTGGTTTGGCAGGATCAGCGCAAAGCGCTCCACCCCGGCAAACGCGACGCTGCTGACTGGCCTAGTGGTGGCAATCCCCGCCGCCTTTTTGAACATCAGCGAAGTGGTGGAGCTGACCAACATAGGCACGCTGTTCGCCTTTTCGCTGGTCTGCATAGGCGTTGTAATTCTTAGGCTGAAAAGGCCCGACGTCCAGCGCAGATTCAGGATGCCCCTAGTCTGGCTGTCAGCTCCCTTGGGGATACTGGCTTGCGTCTGGCTCGCCTTGGGGCTCCCCGGCCTGACTTGGAAACGCTTTGCCCTCTGGCTGGTCGCGGGGCTAGTGATATATGCGGTTTACGGAAGGCGGAAGAGCAGGCTGAGGCAAAAATGAGGCGGCTTGAATTCCCCTATCGCACCCATCGGAGCCACTCCGAGCATCCACTCGCCCATCGAAGCCATGTCCATGTATCAGTTCCTACATAGGGCAGTAGGCGAGGCGAGTACCCGGGGTCTGGGGTGCAAGCGGGGCAGCGCGAGCCTGCGAGCGATGCAACCGAGCGCACCCCAGTTCAGCATCCGGGCGGGCTCCATGAACCGGCATTGAACGAGTCAAGTCACCGGGGCCATCTTCCCGAGTACGTAAGAAATGCGCCGAGCAAATACCTCTACCGGGTACCAATCCTGCCCGGTGGTACCGCAAGGCGAATAACCTCGCCGCGCAGCGACCTCTTGTAACTTGTACCTGACATCACTTCCCAAAAAAACTCTCCATCGTAGCGAACAGGTATTTCTGCTGCATAATCCGCTCTTCGCGCTTTGCCAGTTCTTCATCGGAGAGGGGGCTGCCGAGAGTGTTTCGGAAGCGCATGTTCTTTATTCTCCAGTCCTTCAGGTCGAAGCTGCCTGGACACAGGTACGCACGTTCATACTGGCCCGAAAAGGTGCCGAAGCTGGTCTTTGTGGCGCTGTTGAAGTAGAACATGTCCTTGGCCATGTAGTTGACGTACTCCACATAGCTTATTTTGGAATCTTGGTTCAGCTTCAACTTACTGCCTTGGGCTATGCCTTCCCTTGCCTCCATCGGCGATAGCACGTTGCCCGCCTCGTCGCTGAAATAGACGTTGAATG
Source organism: Holophagales bacterium (assembly GCA_031281385.1). The sequence goes on along the minus strand of JAITFL010000080.1, from coordinate 1,477 downwards.
AAGGGTCAAGCATGATCCACTTGCTTCGCTCGGGCGCCCAGACCATAACTACGACGTGGTTGTCGTAGTCGTTGGGGTTTGCCGGATAAAGCCACAGTGCGCGGGCCTGTATGCCCACAGACAGGCACATCTCGCTGAGGATCACCGAAAGGTTGGCGCAGTTGACGCCATTCTCTGGCCCCTTGTTGTATGTGTATTCCAATAGGGCCAAGGCGTTCAACTCTATGTGGCTGTCATAGCCTTTGTGGTGGGTGCCCTTGCACAGCCAGTTGAGCAAATTTATCGCCTTGCTCTGCGTGTCCCCTTTGCCGGCTATGTTTGCAAAGCCATATTTATTCCTAAGCTCGGCCAGCTTGGGGTGGGAAAAGTCGTACTCAAATTTCACCGGTTTTGCAAAGTCGCCATTATCTTTCAGAATTTGGGCAAAGCCCTTTTGCGACCCTGCGGGTTTTCTCCCATCTGTCGGCTCTGCCGCTGTCCTTGAAAGGACGCATTGCGCCTTTCCAAGCCTACGGTGGCTGTATTCGCCCGCCAACTGCCCGGCCTCGTTGAACCTAAGCTTCACTGTCACCCTATCTGCTTCGTTGTTCCACAACAGCAGCAGGCCATCGCTCTCTAGGGTGTGGTTGACTTCAAAAAAGCGGTCGTTCAGGCCATTCCCTGTCATAGAGACCAGCACTTTTTCAAAGCCCCCTGCCGCAAAGCAGTCGAACCTCATGTCCCATCCAAATGGTTCGCCCATCTTGCCTTCCCAGGTGCCGTGGTAGGGCGTTGCGCCGTCTGTCGGCTCTGCCGCAGTCTTTGAAAAAACGCCATGCGCCTTTCCCAGCCCAACTTGGCTGTATTCGCCCGCCAACTGGCCTGCCTCATTGAATTGGAGCTTGATCTTTGCCCTGTTGGCATTGTCGTTGAACCATATCAATAGGCCGTCGCCCTCTAGCATGTGGTTGACTTCAAAAAAAAGGGCGTCAGGTCCATTTCCTGTCATGGATGCCAACACTTTTTGCAAGCCGTTTGCCGCAAAGCAGTCGAACCTCACGTTCCATTGGAATGGGTCGCCCAGCTTGCCCTCCCATGTGCCGTGGTAGGGCGCGGCGCCGTCCTTTGGTGCATTAGATGTTTTGGACAGCGTGATTGGCACGGGCCCGCCCCACTTCTTTTGCTCAAACGTACCCACGGCTTGGTTGCCCCAGCCAACCCGCAGCTCCATCTTCCCCCTGTTGTCCTCGTCGTTCCACCACAGCAGTGCCGCGTCGCCTTCAAAGCCATATTCGATGGGGAAATAGAAGGTCTGGAACTTTGGGGCTATGCAGGTGAGCAGCACCTTCTGGATGCCGTTTTTGGCGAAGACGTCCAACTTGATTTTCCAATCGTAGGGCGCGCCAGCGGTCCCCTCCCAAGTGCCGTTGATGACAGGGTACGCCTCGGACGGCAAGTCTATGCTGGGGCGGCGTGGCGGAGTGGGAGGAACTGGGGG
>JAITFL010000058.1 GCA_031281385.1 Holophagales bacterium | reverse complement strand
GTCCATGTTGATGTCTTGAGTCTGTGTCATCAGATCCCCCAGCTTGTACCAGCCTTCATCAAGAAGGATGTACTCGATGTCATTTTCTGCCGCAAAATCTATGTAATGCTTGTAAGTTTCGGTGTTGATGCCGGCGCGGAAGGAGACCCCGTAGATGTTGGTGGCGTTCCACCAGTCCCATGAAACTTTGCCGGACTTGATCCAACTGGTGTCAGTCAGGCGCGTTTCAGAGGCTAGGCGATAGACAATGTCTGTTTCTAAAAATGTCGAGTCGTTTTCCGCAAGCACCAGCACGCGCCAAGGGAAATCTCTGGCGCCTTTGGTCTTTGCCATGAACTGTTCGCGTTCCAATACCCTTTCTGCCCTGTCGCCGCGCAGCTCTACTTTGGCCGGGTAGTATGGGAACAAGCCCTTTAGGCAGTTTGGCCTTCCCGCGCCTGTCAGGTTCATCCCAGGGTAGTCCAATAGGTCTGCCTCGGTTATGGCGATCTTGGCGGTTGATGCGGGTGGGCCAGTCTCTACGATTGCTGGGAGCGAACAGAACCTATTGCCTACCTCGCTTAAAACTATGTGCAAATATTGTCGCTCTTGGTGCGAAAAGAAGCTGGCCTCTTCGGGGAAGTACATTTTGTGGTTTGCCGAAAACTGAAACTCGGCGTCCTCGGACATCACTTCCACGTTTCCGGGGAGCTTGGTGGAAAACCTGTAGGCGACGCCGTCATCGTATGCGCGGACGATGAGGGAATAATCCCCGGCAAAGTCTATGCGCCTTTCGTTGTAGCGATCCTTTATTTCTGCCCTTTTGATTTTCAGGACTGGGCGCAGCACTTGGTCAACGGTGGCGGTTTTGGATGACCTTATGACAGGGTTCTTGCCGATGACCTTATCTGAGTTAAACGCCATGCCTATTTTGGACGGCAGTAGGACGGGCTGCCCATTCATCGTTACCGACCATCTGAGGTCGGCCCCAGCGGCAACGGACACGACTATTGAGCCATTGGGAGACGCTACGGTCTGCGACTGCCCTTTTTTTGGCGCGGCCTGCGCTAGAGCGGCTGGCAGTGCTGCCAACGTCGCCAGTGCAACTAGTATTGACTTGATGCTGTGCTTTATTGGCATCGGCCCTTCTCCTGTGAAAAATGTGGGTTGCTAATTTATTGAACGCAATTTGGTATCAGCTTGCCGCCTTACGCCAAATCATACCATTTCATTATCCAAGAACTTCCGCGATCTGGCCCACTGCCCATTCCAACTGGTCTTTTGTGATCGTCAGAGGTGGGGCAAGGCGGATTGTCTGTTCGTGCGTGTCTTTGCACAATATCCCGCGATCTTTGAGCTTATAGCAATAGGGCCTTGCCTTTCCGGCGGACTCTTTGAGCTGGATTCCTGCCCAAAGGCCAAGGCACCTAATTTCCTGAACCTTTTCGGTTTTCATGCCCCGCAGCAGCCTGTCAAAATGCACGCCAAGCTCGGCGGATTTTTCTATCAGGTTTTCTTCCATCAAAACGTCCAAAGCTTCTGATGCCACGGCGCATGCCAAGGGGTTGCCGCCATAGGTGGAGCCATGTATGCCTGGCGTGAATACGTCCATCACTTCCTTTGACGCAAGGAACGCGCTGATGGGGTAGAAGCCACCAGAAAGGGCTTTGCCGATGGTCACGCCGTCTGGCCTGATGCCCTCGTGCTCGAATGCGAACATTTTGCCGGTGCGCCCAAGCCCGGACTGGATTTCGTCTAGGATCAAGAGGCACTTGTTGGAGTCGGCGATCTCCCTTAGAGCCTTTAAGTAGCCCTTTGGCGGAATGACCACGCCGCCCTCGCCTTGGATAGGCTCGACAAAAATGGCGGCGGTCTTGGGCGTAATGGCCTTTTCCACTGATTGAGAGTCACCATAAGGCACTATATTGAAACCAGGGGTGAACGGCCCAAAGCCGCCGTTGCTGTCTGGGTCTGTGCTGAAGCCAACGATGGTGGTAGTCCGGCCATGGAAATTGCCTTCTGCGACTATTATTTCTGCCGTTGGGTACTCTATGCCCTTGACGTCGTAGGCCCATTTGCGGATTGCCTTTATCGCCGTTTCCACTGCCTCTGCGCCCGAATTCATCAAAAGGGCTTTGTCGAAGCCCGTCAGCTTGCACAATTTTTCCAGCAGCGGCGGGAATGTGTCGTTTCGGAATGCCCGGCTGGTCAGGTTCAGCTTTGTGATCTGGCCTATCATCGCCTCGGCTATGCGCGGGTGGTTGTGGCCTTGGTTCACGGCGCTGTAAGCGGACAGGAAATCCATGTATTTTTTGCCATCGACGTCATAGAGAAACACGCCTTCCCCTTTTGCGCACACAACGTCCAACGGGCCGTAGTTTTGGGCCCCATACTTGTTTTCTTGTTCTATCAGTGCTTTGGATTTGGCGCTGACTTCTGCCATTTTTCTGCCTCCATGCCATAAAGGAGAAAAAGGGTATTATACACCCATTATTGTTCTTCTGCCATTCTAGAATGCCTTTAACCACATCGGCTATACTCCCAAAAGCGGTCAACTTTTTCCGACCTTTTCTTTTTTGACTTTTTTTGCGAGCCGATCGCGGGGGGGACATGAGGGCGCACCTGATTCTAAAGGACGGAACGGCCTTTAGGGGGCGCTCGCCACTTGGCATCGGCGGCAGCGGGGAAGCTGTTTTCATCACTTCTATGACAGGGTACCAAGAGATACTCACCGACCCCAGTTTTTGTGGGCAGCTTGTGACGATGACTTTTCCCGAGCAGGGCATCTACGGCATCCACTCGGGGCTCCAAGAAGCCGACCATCCTTGGGCCAGCGGCCTGCTGTGCAGGCGCCTGACGAGCACGCCGGATCACGCATTTGCAGAAACTGACGTTGCGAACTGGCTGAAAAGGCACCGGATACCCGTCATGACCGATCTTGACACTAGGGCGCTCACGTTGCGGATACGCGACAAAGGGGCGCAGCCGGCTATTATTTGGACTGAGGGCGACGGGAGCTTAGAGGAAGGGGCCAAAAGAGCGTCCGAACTGCCAGACATGGCGGGGCAAGCCCTTTGCAGCGAAGTGAGCTGCAAGGAGCGCTGGGAGATGCCCAACCCCGATGCAAAGTTCCGCGTTGCGGTGCTGGATGGGGGCATCAAGGCATCAATATTAAAGCAGTTGCACAGCGCGGGCCTGTACCTTGAGGTTTTTCCTTGGGACGCGCCTGCGAGCGAAATGCTTGCACCTAGGTTTGACGGCGTTTTTTTGAGCAATGGGCCGGGCGACCCTGCGGCGCTGCCGGCCATGCAGAGCGAAGTGGCTAGGCTTGTGGGCAACAGGCCCATTTTTGGCATTTGCCTTGGCCTACAGTTGTTGGCCCATGCGCTGGGCGGAAAAACATTTAAGCTGCCATTTGGCCATCGGGGCGCCAACCAGCCCGTGATTGACCTGCGCTCCAAGCGGATAGAAATCACGGCCCAAAATCACGGGTTCGCTGTTGACGACGGCAGCCTGCCAAGCGACGTGGAAGTTACCCACCGCCACTTGTCGGATGATACGGTGGAGGGTATGAGGCACAAAACTCTGCCTATTTTCGGCCTCCAGCACCACCCCGAGGCAAGCCCCGGCCCTCACGACGCCAGGGGTGCTTTTGCCAAATTTGCAGAAATGATGGCTCGGTGATTCGTGCCCAAGCGCACTGACGTTTCTTCTGTGTTGGTCCTTGGCTCTGGGCCTATCGTGATAGGGCAGGCCTGCGAGTTCGACTATTCAGGCACCCAGGCGCTAAAGGCGTTGAGGGAAGAAGGCATTCGCACTGTTTTGCTCAATTCTAACCCGGCGTCCATAATGACAGACCCAGCGCGGGCAGACGCCACGTACATCGAGCCGCTGACACTGGGCGTGCTGGAAGCGATCATTGCCAAAGAAAAGCCCGATGCAATCCTGCCGACGGTGGGGGGGCAGACCGCGCTGAACTTGGCCATGGAGGCGCACAGGTCGGGCCTATTAAAGGATCACGGCGTTTCTATGATAGGCGCACAGCCCCAGGCGATAGAGCGGGGAGAGGACAGGGAAAAGTTTAAGGCCCTTATGGATGAGTTGGGACTGGAAACTTGCAGGGGCGGCTTTGCCAATTCCATTGGAGAGGCGCGGGAGATAGTCAAGCAGACGGGGTTTCCCGCCATACTCCGCCCATCTTTTACACTTGGCGGCAGTGGCGGCGGCGTTGCATACAATATCGAGGAATTCGAAACGATTGTGCAGAGAGGGCTGGACCTGAGTCCCATAGGGCAAGTCTTGGTGGAAGAATCCATCTTGGGCTGGAAAGAGTTTGAACTTGAAGTGGTCCGCGACATGGACGACAACGTAGAGGTCATTTGTTCAATCGAAAACTTGGACCCGATGGGGGTTCACACGGGCGACTCAATAACAATAGCTCCCGCGCTGACGCTGACCGACCCTGAGTACCAGATGATGCGAAACGCCGCATTGAAGGTGATAAGGGGCGTGGGGGTGGAGACGGGCGGGTCAAACATTCAGTTCGCCATACATCCCGAAGAAGCGCGGCTGATTGTCGTTGAAATGAATCCAAGGGTCAGCCGCAGCTCGGCCCTAGCGTCAAAGGCCACGGGCTTTCCCATCGCTTGGGTGGCCACAAAGCTGGCCCTGGGCTACAGGCTGTGGGAACTGCCGAACGCGATAACCCGCCGCACAAAGGCCGCTTTTGAGCCGGTGATTGATTATGTGGTAGCCAAGATACCGAGGTTCACATTTGAAAAATTCCCTATGGCCAACAAGGCCCTTGGCACCCAGATGAAGAGCATCGGCGAAGTGATGTCCATTGGCAGGAGCTTTCAAGAAGCTCTCCAAAAGGGTCTTAGAAGCCTAGAGGAAGGGCATCCGGGCTTGGCCGGTGGAATTGACGGCAAGCTGGACATGAGCCGATTTTCAGAACACCTGCAGACCCCAGGCCCTCAAAGGATTTTTTGGATATATCAGGCACTAAAGGCGGGACACTCTGTAGAAGAGCTTTACCGCCGCACACAGATCAGCCGCTGGTTCTTGACCGAGATGGAAAGCATAATGGCACTAGAAGGGCGGCTGCGCGGCTTCAGCCTAGAACGCCTGCCAGCGGAGATATTGGAGTGGGCAAAGCGGTCGGGGTTTTCCGACGCACAGATAGCTTCTTTTACGGGCAGCCAAGAACGCATGGTAGCGGAACTGCGCGAGAAATTGGGCATCATGCCGGTCGTGAAGAGGGTGGATACTTGCGCTGGCGAATTTGCCGCCGAAACCCCCTACCTTTACCAGACTTGGGACTATGAATCCGAAGCGCAGCCAACGGACAGGCCCAAGGCCATAGTGCTGGGCTCGGGCCCTAACAGGATAGGGCAGGGCGTGGAATTTGACTGCTGCTGCGTACAGGCCGTGGAAGCCATAAGGGCCTGCGGGGTGGAAGCCATCATGGTGAACTGCAACCCCGAAACAGTCAGCACTGACTTCGACACTTCAGACCGCCTCTATTTTGAGCCGCTCGACTTTGAATCTACTAAGTCGGTGATAGACAGGGAAGCCGCTGGCGGGAAGCTGCTCGGCGTATTTACGCAGTTCGGCGGGCAGACTCCCCTGAAGCTGGCCGCTAGGCTTAGCTCTGCAGGCATCGCGCTTCTTGGAACTCCACACCAGGCCATCATGGATGCCGAGGATCGCGGCAGGTTCGGGAAAGTGCTGGAGAGGTTAAACATCCCTGCGGCGCCGTGGGGTGCAGCGTCCAGCTATGACGAGGCAAAAAAAATCGCCCAAGCACTGGGCTACCCTGTGATGGTCCGCCCAAGCTTTGTGCTGGGGGGAAGGGCAATGGCGGTGGTATTCGATGACACCGACCTTGAAGGGTACATGCGCGAGGCTGCTATGGTGAGCGAGGACCAACCCGTGCTAATAGACCACTTTTTAGACGCGGCCCAAGAGCTAGACGTTGACTTGGTGTGCGACGGCAAAGACACAGCCATCGCGGGGATCATGGCCCACATCGAAGAAGCCGGGGTGCATTCTGGGGACAGTTTTGCAGTGTTTCCCGCGCTTGGGGTGGCCCCAGGGCTGCTAGAGGACGTCAAGGACAAATGCAGGAGATTGGCCTTGGAGATTGGCGTCAAGGGGCTGGTCAATTTCCAGTGGGCTATCAAAGACGGCGTGGCGTACTGCCTCGAGGCCAACCCAAGGGCCAGCAGGACAGTCCCCTTCATAAGCAAGGCAACGGGGCAGGACTGGGCGGGAATAGCGGCAAGGATAGGCCTTGGACAGAGCATTGCCAGCATGGGCATCCGAGACGGCGAGCCCATAGCGGTCGCGGTCAAGGGCGTTGTATTCCCCTTTGCAAAATTTCCAGGCGTAGATCCCGTCTTGGGGCCCGAGATGAAATCCACCGGGGAAGTAATGGGGATGGGAGAAAGCTTTGGGGAGGCGTACGCCAAGGCACTTTTGGCGGCGGGGATTCCGCTGCCGAGCTCTGGGACTGTGTTCCTGTCGGTTTATGACAGCGACAAGCAGCACCTGCCGGAGTTGGCGGCAAAGCTGGCGTTGCTGGGCTTCAGCCTCTGCGGCACAGAGGGCACCGCGCGCCACATAGAAGAAACGCTGGGCGTCAAGATTCGCAAAGTTCAAAAGGTTACCGAAGGAAGGCCAAACGCGATAGACCTTTTGAAGAATGGGGAAGTTCAGTGGGTGATAAACACACCCAAGGGGCGAAAGGCGTTTTACGATGAAAGCGCTATTCGGAGAGAATCCCTGCGCCTAAAAATTCCATGCCTTACAAATATGAACGCGGCTCTGGCAGCCTGCGAGGCCATTGGGTCATTCAGGGGGCAGTTTGGAGTGCGGAGCCTGCAAGTGCGCATGGGGTGACATCTCTTGCGCGACGGGCGTCACACCAGCTTGGCGGCTTTGTCAACAATTTCTATCCAATTTCGGTTGCGAGTGAACCCAAGTGGAAGAGATAGTTCCTGCGACAGCTGCGTAAGGATGGGTTCAAACCTGTCCGAAAGCACCATTGCCCCATGCTCTTTGCGGGATTTTAGTTTTTCATGGATTTTGCGGAACGAGTCAAGCGGGGCTTCGATGTCGCCGCCCACCTCTAGCCCCACCAACAGCGCGTCCACGTTTTGGATGGTCTGGGCAAGGTGGCTATCAAAGCTTTCGCAGTGCTCGATGCGCACGAAGCCGCCGTCTTTTAGTACGGATATGATCTTGTCGCATTCTTCTCCACCATGTTTCACCAAGAGCAGATTGGTTGCCCGGCGGGCGAGGCGAAGGGTGGTGGGAGGCAGGTCAGATTGTTCCTGTTCGGCTTGTCTGGTCTCAGGGCCCGTTTTTGGCGATATTGTCGGCTCCTCGCTTGGTTCGGGCAAAGTGGCCGCAGGATTGAGCGCTGGCCCCCCAGATTTGGACATCGGGGTCACAGAACCCATCATCGGCGCTTGATTGGCGATCTTTTCCCGCATTTCTAGCACTTTCCCAAGCGCTTGCTCGGCTTCCGGGTCGAGTAAGCCAAAAACGAAGGCCGCAGTGATGATTGAGCCTTGTTCCCCCACGTATGCCGCGATGCCTCTAAGCTTTAGAGGGCCGCTGATCTCCCGCAGCCCGTCCACGCGGATTATTGGGAATGACTTTCCTTTTTCGAAAAGGGCGGTACTCAGCGCCAGCCTTACCTTGTCCTCTACCCTGAAGGCCCGTTCCGGCCTAAACGCAAGGCCCCCTTGGGACAGGTCAACTAGCTGGCCGACGGCGGCGATGCCGGGGAAGCTCGAATCCTGCACATATACGCTCACATTTTCTCTCGGCCTGAACCTATATCGCTTGTGTTCTCGCCTAGCCGCCTTTTCAAGGAATTTCGGAAGATCGAACAGATATTGCAGGTGTCCTACCCTGCCTTGGAAGAGCAAGGTTGCTTTCCAGTGTTCGCCAAGTGCGCTGATGGCCGCCTTGCATGGCGTCTCCGGCGGGAGCTGGGCTGGCATGGGGCGGATCATTCTGAGCAGTACTTGCCCATTTGCTTGATCTACGCTGACGACCGTGGATGCGTACGGAGCTGTCTTTGCCGCCTCAACGTTGAGGGGAAATTCGTCCTGTCTGTTCATCAGCTCCAAAAAAGCCTGCGGAACCCGACTGTCATGCTCCGGGGTTGATTGGGTCAAATATGGCTCTCCGACAATCCATTGTACAACGCAAGCAAATTATGTGCCTTTTGGCTGGCCATGCGTCCCGCCAAGTAGATGCGTGGCCCCGTAGGTCTGCAAATCGTTCCTAAAAGTTAAGGCCGCACAGCCAAAGCTGCGGATGGGTGCGTACTTTGCCTATTTTTGTGCCAGTTCTTTTAGCACGACTTGCAATTGCTTGGTACAATTAAGCAATTATGGTTTTGGACTTATTCAGGCCATTCTGTTGTTAGCCCATAGGAGTGCTGTTGCTATTAAAAGAAAATCAGATGCTTGGCAAATACAGGATTGTTGGCGACCTAGGCGCCGGCGGCTTCGGCACGGTTTACCTTGCGTTTGACGAGTTGCTAAAACGCTACGTGGCGCTAAAAGTGCCCCACCAGCAGGGGGACGTGAAGGAACTTGAGGAAGAGCCAATGTATCAGTCTTGGCTTAACCACGTTAATATTGTCACCCTGTACAACAAGGAGGACTTTGATGGCGTTCATTTTTGGGTTATGGAGTTCGTGAAGGGCGATAGCGTCGAAATGAAGGGCAAGAGTCTCGACAGGCTTATAAGGGAAAAGGGGTGCTTAGAGCCGCAGCGGGCCCTAGAAATATCAATAGGGATTTCCTCGGCCATTGAACATGCCCATTCCCACCAGATAATCCACCGTGACCTTCGCCCGGCTAATATTTTGATGACATGGGACGGAATACCAAAAGTCACTGATTTTGGCACCAGCAGGATACTTGAAGCGGGGGAATATGCGCCGACGCGAATCGGCTCCCCACCATACATGGCGCCGGAACATTTTAAGGGTAGGGCCGTGTTTCAGTCGGATCTGTGGTCGCTGGGCATCACGATGTACGAGATGCTCACTGGCGGGGTGCCATTCTATGACGTTGACCCCGGAAAAATTCACCAAGCGTTTATGACGCGCGACATATTGCACCCCCACTTGAGAAATCCCAAAATCCCAAAGGCATTTTCCGAGCTGGTGATGAAATGCCTGAAAATCAACCTTGGCGAACGGGTCATTTCGGCCAACGAGCTGCTGAAAAATTTGAGCGCGCTTAACGAACCGAAAGAACAGGGTTCTGCGGCCATGCAGCAAAAGCCGCCGCAGATTGCCATTCTTCCGAACCAGCTGCCCGCCAGCCACGCACCAAAACATTCCTCGGCCCAGGATCGATCCTGCTGGAACTGCCATCTTCCGCTGCATAAGACTGCCACCATTTGCCCGCGGTGCAAGGAGAAAAACTAGATGGCTGGTTCTGTGCCTTCGCGCAGGCCGCGCCCCTGGCTGAGGCGCTTGAGCTTCATAATAGCGGGGGGGGCAGCGGCTGGCGCGGGCGCCGTATGGCTGGCACATTCAGCACCCATGCAGAGGCTCTATATCAATGTGATCGCTTCTAAAGTGAAAAACATGACGGGCCTCAATTTTGACGCAAAGGGCTTCAGCTTTAGCGTCTTTAGTGGGGAAGCCGCTTTAGAAGCCCCTTATTTGGGCGATGGGCTGTTCAGCGCAGAAAAAATTGTGGTTGAAGCCGATGTCCGGTCTCTGTTTGGCGGCATCCCGCACATCAAGAGAATATCAATAATCCACCCTATGTCGCGTATCAGCCCAGAAATGTTGAAAAAAATCCAGATAAAAGATTCGGATGGTTCAACAACTGGATGGGTTATAGATAAATTTGAAGCAGTGAATGGTAGGGTAGAATTTGACTATCCAAGCTGGGGCGTTGCGGAGGCTTCGTATGACATCACCGGGTCTGGCAGCGGCCCAAACGCGCTGCGAATTGGCGGCACTTGCCCAAATATCATTTTTAGAGGCAAATCAGGCATCTTGCACAGCAGTGCCGATTTCCAGCTCGGCATTGACGAAAACGAATTGAGCGTCCAAGCATTTAACATTGCTGGTGAATTGTTAAAAGTTCAAACGACTGGAGCGTATGACATTAAAAACAAAACCATCCAGTGTAAAATAGATGGTTCTCTTTATAGTCAACATTTGTCGGCTGCATTTGGTGACGCGTTTCGTGGGGTTTCGGGCGAAGCCGGATTTCAGGCTTCTCTGTCAGGCCAAACTAATGACCCTAAGTGGAATTTCAAGGCCAGCGGGGATGATCTATCTACTGAGTTCAAGGGGATTGAGCGTTGCGGATTTAACATGGAAGCCAATGGAGATTCTAATTCGGCCGAAATAACTTTCTTTAACGCAGATTTAGATGGCAATTCTCTATCACTAAAAGGCACATTGAGCAATTCAGGGTCAAATTTGTCGCTCAACGGGAAGAGTTTGCCACTGCGGCCACTCTCGGCATTGCTCAGGTCATCGGCCTTTGATGCGCTGGCCGCAAACGTCAGCGGCGAGCTTTCAAGCCCCGAACCACTTTGGGCGTTCAGTCCATCAAGCAAATTTGCCTTTGGCTTGAAGGGGGAGATCATAAAGGACGGCTCCCGTGCGGGCGGATTGAACGCCCGAGCCACAGAGAGCTGGGTGCAGATTGATTCGTTCAAAATAGCAATTCCAGAGGCAAAAGCTTCGGCAAGCGGCCGGGTGAGCTACAGCCTTTTTTCGACCAAGGACGGCGGCACTTCCGCCCGCCTGACCTCTCTTCGCATAAACGCAGAAGCGTCCACCAGTGCCGAGCAGGTGGCCCTGTCGTTGGACAAGTGGGGCGTGGTTAATCGGCTGCCAATTTCAGGCAGGACCGACGCGCACGCGGACATCACTTGGTCGCGGTCAAAAAAATTGAATCTGAGCGGCCATATTGCAGTGAGCGACCCTGTCTATTTTGGGGCATCCGCCGATTCTTTGACTGCGGAGGTCAGCATAGAATCCGATCAGTTGTTTTTGGATGACATTTCTTTGCGCCGGGGGGACGCAACGGCCTCTGGCAAACTATGGCTCACTTGGGGCAAAGTGCCACATGGCGCAGATCAGATCAACATGCGCTACAAGTCTTTTGGGCTGCCACTCTCAGAGGGACTGGACGCCGGAATAAGCGACATGAAAATGCTTGAAGCCATGGCCCCGCAGGGTACAGTGGACGGCTGGGTGGAAATCAGCGGGCCGTACGAATCGCTTTTCTTGCGGGCCGAGGCCGAGCTGCATGACGGCTCCATTTACGGGGTAGCCCTTCCGGCCTTTTCTGGCGGAATCGAAATGGATTTGAGCAAACAAAACAACAAGCTGTTGGTGAAGGATTTCCGCTTGGCCGACTCTATGGAAACAATCGGGTCACTTGACGGGCAATTGGCGGTTCAGGGCCATTTCAACATTGACCTGGGCGAACGGACATGGGCCGGAAAAATATTTGGCAAATTCGACAGCCTAGCCCTTGGGATGCGAGACGCCCCACAGATGACCGCTTGGCTAGACTACACATTTGATGGCCCGATGTCCACAAACTATGGTTTGGTTTGGCTCCCCGAAGGCCAGCTGGCACTGTCCAAGGGAGAAATAATAGTTGACAGCGACACAAAGGTGGAAGGCATAGTTGGCAAATTGTCCTTGGACGGCGATAGCATAGACGGTGAATTGACCCTTATTGACTATTTAGGAGCAGGCGGGCCGCTGCTTAGAATAACTGCCGAAAAGGACGGAGACGCCACCCAGGCGGCGGCGGAGCTGGCGATAACAGAACACAGTTCCCAAACTGCGGACATTGCAAAAATGCTCACCAATGGGGCCATCGAGGATATAGTACTTGGCGCAGCAATTACCGCAAGAGCAAAAGATGGCTCTGTTGACTGGAAGGCCGACATTTCTGAGTTTGAGGGCAGGGCATTGGGCCTTGACATAAGCAGCCTTGGACGCTGCGCCATCAGCGGACGCTCAGTGCAGGGGGATGCTGGATGGCTTGGGCTGAACATGAACATTGGAAGCCGGAGAGCGGGCAGCGGTTCAGGCGAGCTTACAACAAAGCTGGAGATCAACGGCTCCGTGCCGCTTGGCGGGATCCGCCCAGCCGACCTGCATCTGAGCGGACAGGTTGACCTCGAACAGGCAAAAGAGGCAATTGCGCGGCTTTTCGGGGAAAGGCCCGATGACTTTCTTGCAGGGTTTAGACCAAGAGGGAAGGGCGAAATGGACTTTTGGCTGCGAGGGCCATACGATGAGATGGGCCTTGACGGGCGCCTCACCATCAGAAGTGGCCTGTTGGAGCCAAGCGGCGGGTTTCCCTATGCTATCGAAGACTTGGACGTTGATTTAGCGTGCGAGGGAAGGCGGGTTGACGTTAGAAACGTACGGGGCAGGGTGCTAAGGGGGATGCTCAGAGCCAGCGGGCAGGCCGACTGGGACAACAACGGCATAAAGGGTTATAGCTTAAAGACAAACCTTGATGATTTCCATTACGACTTCATCCCCGAAGGCTTTAGGGTAGGCGGCAGCCTCGATGCTAGGTTCCAGAGCACCCGTGGCGGCGGCGAGATAAGGGGCAACCTTAACGCCAGCTACATTGAGTACAGAGCAGAAATTGATCTGATGAGCATGATATTAAACAACTCGATAAAGAGCATCCACAGCATCCGATCCATTGATTTCAAAAACCCGCTCGATTCCATTACCCTAAACCTAGACGTTGACCTTCAACAGCCTTGGACAATCAACACCAACCTGATAAAAGTGAAGGGCAACAACAAGCCTTCCGAAAAAATGAAGATAATGGGCACCCTTGCGAACCCGGGCATCCTCGGCGGGATGGAGCTGGTGCCTGGTGGCAGGATAACAAACATCCTTCCGGCGGGCGACGTCATAATCGAGGGCGGGAGCATTGATTTCATGGATCCAAGGGCCTTCGATCCTGAGATCAACATACAGGGGCAGATTGACGTTACACCGTACAGAGTGAACTTGGTTTTCCAAGGCCCAATAGACTCTTTGAACATGGCTCTTTCTTCAACGCCGACGCTGAGGCAGGATGAAATTTTTTCCCTGCTCCTCAATCCGGCTGCAGCCCAGACCATAGGCAGGGGCAACGCTTATGCGTCTTCCCTGTCCACCACCGGGCTTGAGGGTACCACCAGCGGGCTTCTCACTAACTTGGCTCTGACCTCTACGCTAGAGCAAGTGCGGAAGACGCTCCGATTTGACAGGGTCAGCGTTGCTTTGAGGACTGGGATTGGCGGGATCGGCGTGATCGCCGAAACCGACGTGATAGTCGGGAAAAATCTCGAAATTATGGATTGGCCACTGTCGCTGGTCGGCAACTACAGAAAAATAGGCGAGACAGTGACGCTCGGCGGCCAAATGGAAATGAGGTTCGGAAACTTTGTCATCCACCTTGGTGCCAGCGGCAACCAATCGCTTGGCGTGTCCCCGTCTGGAGAGATCCGCTATTCGTGGAGCGCTTGGTGAGTGTGACCGTCTTGGCCTTTGCCCGCTACAGGGAATTGTTGGGCTTCAGCAGAATCGAATTGATCCTGCTTGGCCCCACGCTGTTGGGCGAGTTGCTGGAGAGGCCAGAATTTGAGCCGCTTCCGCAGGAGGCGCTGCTGGCGGTGAACCAAAAATTTGTGGGCAGGGAAGAGCCGTTGGTGGACGGCGACGAAGTGGCCCTTATGCCGCCCGTCAGCGGCGGCTAAAAGGAGACAAATGGCAAAAAAAATCAGCCGAGCGGCCATACATGAAGTCCTTAGTAACTATGTGCCTTCCGGTTTTGGCTCAAGTTTGCTTGCAATGAAGGCCGTGAGTTCCGCAGAGTTGGAGGGCGGGCGCGTGCTATTGGCTCTCCGGCTTCCAGAGAGTTACAAGGGCGACTGGCCTGCCATTCAGGCCGAGCTGGCCGAGCGCATATCTGCAATCGAAAGCATCGAGGGCGTTAGCGTCAATGTCGAGTGGGAGCCATCGCCTGAGAGCAAGAAACCTAACCTATTGCCATTTGTAAAAAATGTGGTTGTCGTAGGCAGTGGAAAGGGCGGGGTAGGGAAGAGTACAGTTGCGGCAAACTTGGCCTGTTCACTAGCCGCGAGAGGACACGCCGTTGGCTTGCTGGACGCAGACCTACACGGGCCCAGCATGGGCATGATGTTCGGTGTGGGCGGCGATGATGGCCCCATCGTGTCGCCCAGAGGAATGATAGAGCCGGTTGAAAAATATGGGCTAAAAATAATGTCCATGGGATTCCTGATAGAAGAAGAAAGGCCCGTCATCTGGCGCGGCCCCATGCTGCACAAGGCTCTGGAGCAGTTCATGGCCGAAGTGGAATGGGGGGCGCTGGACATCCTTTTGATTGATCTGCCCCCTGGCACGGGCGACATACTGATTTCCATCGTCAACAGCGTCCGCGTCGGCGGAGCCGTGGTAGTAAGCACCCCGCAAGATGTCGCCTTCCTAGACGCAAAAAAAGCCATAGCCATGTTCAGCGAGGCAAACATCCCCATCCTTGGCGTGATAGAGAACATGTCCAGTTTTGTCTGCCCCAAGTGCGGCGAAGAGACCCAGATATTTGGCAGCGGCGGAGTGCGGAGAGCCGCACAAGCGATGGGCTTGCCGTTCTTGGGCGAGATACCCATCGACCTGCAAATAAGAATGACCTGCGACCAAGGCGCACCCATAGCGGCCATCAACCCAGATGGCCCACAGGCGCGTGTGTTTGGGGAGATAGCCGCGGGGGTCTGGGGGAAGACGCATTAGTGCAATGAGCGTTTGAGGCTGCAGTGCAGCCTCAAACGCCAGCAGCACTTGGGCGGCTTAAACGGGCTGGCCCAAAGGGTCAGAGGCTTTCCGCTTTGCCCTGTGGGCAAGGCGACTGGCGAGCGTGGATTGGCCATGGAAGCGAAGAAACGTATGATAAACAGAAATATTACTGACACAGAGAAATAGGTGGGAGTGGTCAACTTGGTAGCCAAGTAGACGAGGGTGATGGTGTGACGATCTGCACGGCAAGGAGATATTGGAAGAAATCACCGTCCAAGCAAGAAACAAAAAAATGGTAGGGATCAGCAAGAAAGTGACTATAATAAGTTTTGGGAAGATGAAAGGGCAGGTATTGACTAAAGCAGTACAGGACACTAGAAGCAATGCACTTCATGGTGCGAGATGGGGCAACACCATCTCAAGGGCTACCGTCAGCATTGACGAGCGGCAATGCTGGCACGATTTGAGTACCTTACCTAGCCACGGAATAGCCATTTTTTCAGCAAAACAGATTGTTAATAAATTTGTGTTTCGATTAGATATAGGCAATTGTGTGAATAATACTGTTGATGAAAATAAATTGCGGGCAGGAGGAATGATCAGGAAGGGGATTATTTACAAAACACAGAAAATTGGAGGACTGGATAAATGAATCAAAGACATTCTATGGAAAGCAATAGAATAATCGAAGAAAATGTACCAATGAACACCGTGATCAATCAAGACTGCATAACGGGGATGGCAGACATGGCAGATAATTGTGTTGATCTTATAATCGCCGATCCTCCTTACAACCTCTCAAAGGGTGGCATCTGGAAGTGGGACAACAGCGTTCCTTTGGATGGGATGGGGGGTAATTGGAATAAAGTGATGCAGCACTGGGATGATATGTCTTTAGATGATTACATGCAATTTACTGAGATGTGGCTTTCACATGCGCGTCGCGTCTTAAAAAACACTGGATCGATGTGGATTTTCGGTACGTATCATAACATCGGAATCATAAATGTTATATGCCAAAAAATCGGAATAGAAATTATAAATGAAGTGATTTGGTATAAAAGAAATGCATTTCCGAATTTATCATGTAGACGATTGACAGCAAGTCATGAAACTATAATTTGGTGCAACAAGGGCGGTAAAAAGAGAGAATATTATTTCAATTATGATTACGCAAAAGAAAGTGCTTTCCCCGAAGATGGACTGAAGGCCCCCGGCAAACAGATGAGGACAGTATGGGACATACCGAACAATAAACGAAAAAATGAAACCGAATTCGGCGAACACCCTACTCAAAAACCCTTGAGAATACTTGACCGCATGATACAACTTAGTACCATGGAAGGCGATCTAGTTATGGCTCCGTTCAGTGGTTCAGGTAGCGAATGTGTTGCAGCCAAATTGGCGGGACGCGCATATCTAGGTTTTGAGACCGATACTGAGTACTTCAATATTTCCAATCTCCGGCTTTCTAGTGCCAAGCCTGCTTTACAAACACCCTTATTAGAAGCAACATGGTAGGTTGCTGATGATAGTGCTGAATATTAAGCCAGCTATCAAATGGAGCGGAAGCAAGCGTAGTCAGTCCATCGCAATACTCAACAATGTGCCGCATTTCAACCGATATTTCGAACCATTTGTTGGCAGTGCTTCCATTGCCTACGCAATCTCCCCAAGACAAGGCATTTGCGGTGACATTTGCCAACCACTCATAAGCCTTTGGAGAGCAATTCAGACCAATTGTGAAGAAATCGCCGAGCAATATAAAATCCGATGGGAAAAACTGCAATACTTGGGGCACACCGTATTTTACGAAATACGTGACACTTTTAATAGAAATCATGACCCAGCAGACTTCCTATTTTTGTCAAGAACATGTGTCAATGGGCTTATTCGGTTCAATAAATCGGGGGAGTTCAACAATTCATTGCATCATACTCGCAGAGGCATTGAGCCAGAGCGTCTAAAAGCTGTGTTACGTAATTGGTCGAGCCGTTTGCAGGGAGTTGACTTCAGGAACGGTGATTACTGGGAGACTACAGAAGACATAAAGGAGGGAGACTTCGTTTATCTTGATCCGCCATATTTGAACACCAAGGGACGTTACTACGGCACGATAGATTACGACCGTTTCCTTCGTTACCTTCACTGGCTCAACCAACGGAGAGTGAAATACGCATTATCCCTAGATGGTAAGCGGGGGAATCGAGACTATTCTATCGAAGTCCCGCAAGAGCTATATACGCGACATCTAATGTTGCCCTCGGGAAACTCAAGTTTCAAGAAGGTGATGAATAAGAAATGTGAACCAGTGTTGGAATCGCTGTATCTCAATTATTAGTAGGAATGTCGATGTATAAATTATTCCGAGTCCACGGTGACAACATTATTGAGTGTGAGCGTGTTATTGCATACATAAGGCTGAATGTAGTTATTCATTCATTCAAAAAATCGCTCTCATCGCTGGCCTGTTTATCCGTAGATATAGAATTTGATTATGCAGGTAGCCGCCATCATTGGATTATTGAGTTGTTCCCGGGATTCTCCAAAGAAAGCCAGAACCAAAGATGGGAAACAAATATCTTTGGCCCTATACAAGCCAACGGCGGCTTTCTGGATGAAACTCCCGATGCCGTAATAACGCACGTTGAAAACGGACGCGAAACTATTTTGTTAGCAATTGAATTTTGCAGTGCACTGCAAGCCGGAAATCAGGCGTGGCAAAGAAGTGGACGAGCTTATTCGGTCGGGCGAACAGGTTGTCCTTATATTTATGTTGTCGATTTTGTCAAATATGAACTTGAGCCAAATACGAGAGAGCGCAAAAATCTACGTTTCCCAAATCCAGTTGTGCCATTCAGCTATATATCTTTCTCAAAACAAACTGGAAATTTTGTTGCTCAGGCATACATCAGGGCAGAGGAATTTGATAGCACCAATGAAACTTTAGAATCATTTGATAAAGAATGGTTTTCCGAGAATTTTATAAGTGATTTTATTATTCAGAAAATGATGGGATTATCAACAGCGCAAACGGAAATTAATATATTGAAAAATAATTTTAGTGTCGTGGAATTTATTGCTTCTAGAAAAGAAGATAAAAACAGTTTTTCAGTACGCGATTGGCAGCTAATCTATAATACTGATGCCGACATTCTTGAATACTCAAAAAACCGGCCAAACGGATTCAAATTCGAAAAAACCATAACACGCAAAGCACAATCGGACGGAAGTAAAATGGCGCTTCTTGCGGCAACCGTTCGAGAAATGAGCATAGGCCTAGCTAAAAATGATTTGCCATTCGGGATTATGCCATCGAATAAAATTTCAAATTTTGTTTATGAATTAAAGAAAATCTATCCATCAATTGCATCAGATTTTGATGTCTTAAATTCAATTAACGAAGACTATATTATTTGCATGGTAAAAGGGTTCAAGCCCGGGGGAAATGACAATCGGCCAGACAGAGGCATATTGCCATTGGTCACGATGCTTACTTCAGACCGAGTATATATCCTTTCTTGTATTTATGGACCTCTAATCGAAAACAACTACCAACTTCTGATCTCCGATCCTATCCAACTTTCCAAAAATAATGGATTCTGGCAGGTATTTTTATCTTTGAGCGATTTTCTTCTTTTGGATACACAATTACTGAGTACATCCGAAACCATTCATGCTTTCATAGATAACCGCAAAATCAAGCGAGAATTTGTTGCTCAAAAAAATACTAAAAATTTTTCATTGCCAGCCATCTCTAACGAGCCAACCTACTTCCGTGAAGATGACGTTGACACTGTGTTGCATTATATTTTCTCGTCCCTGCTTCGTACCCATGCTTTTGAAGGCATGTGCAATCCACCAGGCGGTGATTGGAGCGGCCTATCTGTATTCCTAAATGGCTATGAGTATCGCTGGCTATCCTTGCCTCGTGTGAGTGCAAACGATGCCAAACGCCCAGACCATGTTGTTGAATTATTTATTCCCAATAGCAGACCAGTTTTGA
The DNA here is from genome assembly GCA_031281385.1 of Holophagales bacterium. Next base: position 23,296 of record JAITFL010000058.1, on the reverse strand, counting down.
TCATTTTGGAGTCAAAAGAACGAAGTAATAATTTAGAAAATCTCATCGGAAGAAAACTTAGGAATTACATTTCTTGGTTAATGAGCTTCCCCCCAAGTGTCGCAAGAACAATTAATACTGATTGGCACACAGCGGATAAAGTCATCGACATTAATAGTCTTGATGTAATTTCAGCCGCAGCATTTTTAAGTGAAAACAACAATGACGCACAATATTTGTTTCAAAAATCTAAATGTGATTTGCTGTTCATCCTTACACCAAATGCAAAATCATGTTTTTGGAAAATCGAAATATTCGCCAATAGTGATTCAATAATTGCTGAAAAAAGTAAACAATTTTTGTTACGGCAACTGGCAGATGGAAAGAATGAATTTATAATTACCGTTCAACCACAGATGGGCAAGTGACAGGTGCGAAACCAAACCGAAAAAAACCAAACGAGTATCCCCCCGTTGGACTCAGAAACTCGTAGACGCTTCGATCGATTAGGGTACGGACTTTTTTTGCCCTACCCCATCTTAATCCCGCAGTCATACCCTTTCTGCAGTGCCTTTAGGTTCAGGTCTTCCGTGCCTTTGGGGACGGAGTCCAGTGTGGCGCTCTTGAATGCGTCGAATGAACACAGCTTGGTGACGCCCGCGAAGAAGCCCACCATGACTATGTTGAGGACTAGCTTGCGCCCAAGTTCTTCTGCATAACGGGTAGCGGGGATGCCATAGGCCTTTACGCCCTGCGGCAGTTTGTCGTTTAGCTTCACCAGTTCTTCTTCGTACAGCAGGATGCCGCCGGGTTTGATGGTTGGGGAGAAGATGTTGTATGCGTCTTGGCTGAGGACGGCCAATATGTCCAAGCTGGTCACGTATGGGTACCCGATGATGTTGTCGGATACGCTGACTTGGGCCGAGCAGGCGCTGCCTCTGGCTTCAGGCCCGAATGCCTGTATCAGCGTGGCGTGTTTGCCCTCATAGATGCTTGCGGCTTTGCCGATAATAGAGGCGCAAAGGATGACGCCTTGGCCCCCAAGGCCGCCGACGCGGATTTCTGACTTAGCCATTTTTCGCCTCCTCTCCGCAATTTTGTCCATAAGGCTGGAATGAATCCCCAAGGACTTTGCCCAGATGGGCGTTCATGGAATCCAGCCAAGTTGGGCGCTCGCGGTCAACGAACTTGCCAACGATGATCTCTCCTTGGAAAGTCAGCACAGCTTCCTTTGTGTCCGCGCCATTCTTGATGGTGCTCTTTTCTTTGTAGTACTTCATCTGATCCACCCCATCGCCCAGCTTGTTGCGGCGGCTGTATAGGGTGGGGCAGGGGCATAGCACTTCAATGAAGCGCAGCCCTTTTTTCAGCAGTGCCTCCTGCATGGACTTGGACAATTGTCGCACATGGTGCGCCGTCCAGCGGGCGACGTATGTGGCGCCGCAGGCATCAGCGATGAATGGCAGATTGAATGAATTTTCAAAATTGCCATAAGGCATGGTAGTCTGCGTTGGGCCCAGCGGAGTGGTGGGCGCCACCTGGCCGCCCGTCATGCCATACGTATAGTTGTTGACGCAGACCACCATCAAATCCATGTTGCGCCTTGCGGCGTGGAAGAAGTGGTTGCCGCCGATGGCGAACAGGTCGCCGTCGCCCGAATAGACAACGACAGTCAATTCTGGGTTGCTGAGTTTCAGTCCCGTGGCAAATGGTATGGCGCGCCCGTGGGTTGTGTGGAAGCTGTCCAGGTTCAAGTAGCCAGCCACTCTTCCCGTGCAGCCTATGCCCGACACCACTGACACTTTGTCTAAGTTGAGCCCGCAGTCCATCAGCGCCCTGCCGAAGCAGTTGAGGCTGGTGCCAATGCCGCAGCCGGGGCACCAGATGTGGGGCATGCGATCCTGTCTGAGAACGTCCAGTACAGGATTTTGAAGGTCTGAACACACGTTGCACTCGGTCATCGCGCTGCCTCCATGATTGCGTTTAGGATGGTTTCTGGTTGGTGCACTGTTCCTCCGGCGTGGGGGACGGAGATCACTTTTGCCCTGCCAGCGACCGCCCTTTCAAGTTCCCTGACCATTTGGCCCATGTTCAATTCTGGAAATACAAATGCTTTGACCTTTGTGGCCATTTCGGCAAACAGCTTGTCAGGGAAGGGCCAGCAGATGACCAAGCGGGCGTGGCCGACCTTTAGACCCTTTGCCCTTGCCTCGTCTATCGCGGCGTGGGAGATGCGGCTGGTAATCCCGTAAGAAACGACGACGACGTCGGCGCCATCGCAGGAATCTGTCCGGACGTCAACCAGCTTGTGCGCGTTTTTCCTGATCTTGTCTATGAGTCGCACCATCATTTTTTCTTGGGCGGCTGCTGTCATCTGCGGGTATCCGCGTTCATCGTGGGTGAGTCCAGTGGTGTGTATTTTGTATCCGTCCCCGGCCTTGACCATTTCGGGGACTAGATCGTCCTTGGTGGTTTCGTAAAGGGTGAACTCGCCGGGTGCCTTCTTTGTGAATTTTCTCGGAGTGACTTCAATTTTGTCGGCGCTGGGAATCTGCACTCTTTCAGTCATGTGCCCCACGACTTCGTCCATCATAAAGAATACGGGACACCTGTAAGTTTCTGAAAGGTTGAATGCGGTTATCATCAGATCAAAGCATTCTTGCGGGCTGTTTGGGGAAAGGGCGATTATTTCATAGTCGCCGTGGCTGCCCCACTTGATCTGCTGCATGTCCTGCTGCGCCGGCTGTGTGGGCAGGCCGGTGGAAGGTCCGCAGCGCTGCACGTCCACCCATACGCTGGGGGTCTCGGTCCACACTGCGAAGCCGATGTGCTCCATCATCAGGGAAAGGCCCGGCCCGCTTGTCACGCTCATCACTTTGCGCCCGCCCCAGACCGCTCCCTGTATGGCGATGGAAGAAGCTATCTCGTCCTCCATCTGGATAAAAAGCCCGCCGACTTTTGGGATGCGGGCGGCAAAGCGCTCTACCACCTCGGTCGAGGGGGTGATGGGGTAGCCCGCCGCAAAGCGGCATCCGGCCGCCAAGGCCCCCTCGCAGGCGGCGTGGTCGCCGTCCATAAAATGAATTCCGGTTAGCACCCCTTTGGGATCTGCCTTCAAGGTGTCCCCCTTTCCGTTGCGTCAATTACTATGATCATTGGTTGTTTCCTAGGCGCGCTTGAGGCGCATTTCTTCCAAGTCTTTGTGCCTGATGCCGAAAATGGCGAAGTCTGGGCAATAGAGGCCGCATAGATCGCACCCTGTGCATTTTTCTTCTTGTGCCAAGATTGGGTAGTGGTAACCCTTTTGATTGAATTCCTTAGAAAAGGCTATCGCCCCTGTCGGGCAGAAGTCTATGCAGAATGAGCAGCCCTTGCATATTTCGGGTTTGACAAAAATCGTCCCCTTGCCCTTTTTCTCTGTCGCATCACTTGCCATGCATGCCTCCAAAACTCCGTGAACATTTGCTGATACCTATTATAGCATATTTTGCATTAAGCCGGAATTGTGTGTAAAAGCAGTGTCCGGCACAAAGAGCCGATGTCCTGCGCAGACCATGGAAATTGAGCCTCTTGCAAAACTCGACTAATTTTTGTGTGCAAGACTCCGTTAAGTATGTTGGCCGCTTCGCGGCGGTACTGATGCGGTGCTTCGCACCGCGCCATGCTTTTGGCCGACTGGACACGCAGCGCGGTCATGCGCTGCTTAAACCCAAAGCGGCTGTCTTGCGGCCTGTTACATTTTGCGCTGGGGCGTGGAAAAGCTTCCCGAATGCTAACTGGGGATTCGCTCGGTCGCACTCGCATGCGAGCACTTCCCTCGCTACTCCCCAGACCCCTTATACTCGTTTCGCTTACTGCCCTATGTAGGGACTGATACATGGACATGGCTTCGATGGTGGGGCGGATGCTTGGATATGCCCCCGATGAGCATTAGGATAGTTTTACAAAATGCCCAACTTGTTGACACATGCCCCTATTCGCTGTCTTGTCTATAGCGTTTCCCCTATTGATTGGCACCGAATCTCATAGATTACGGCTGCGCTATCCGTTCCGCTCCCCGCCTTGTGGAGGTGCGGTTAACCCATCGCGGCGAGCGGGTTTGCGCTTCAACGACAGCCTCAGCGTCCCACTGGGCGGCTCGCTTCACTCTCGGCGCAGCCTATGCACTCCGTGCCATTCCCTACGGGAAGGGCTATATTTTCCCGCCCAGAATTTTTGAGGGAATTTTTTAGGCAGTACTCAATCTGCCCATTCAGGCTCCTCATTTCGTCTGCGGCCCAGCGTTGAAGGGCCTCCAGCAGGGCAGGGTCTAGGCGCAGAAGGAATGGCTTTCTCTCGGCCATGGGTGATCAATGGTAAAGGGTGCCAGTGTTTACAACCGGCTGGGCAGACCTCTCCGAGCATAGGACTACCAATAAGTTGGAGACCATGGCGGCCTTTCGCTCTTCGTCCAGCTTGACCCTGCCTTGGGCCTCTATCCGCTCTAAGGCCATCTCGACCATCCCCACCGCGCCCTCCACGATGCGTTGCCGGGCGGCTATTATGGCCCCGGCCTGTTGCCTTTGCAGCATGGCTTGGGCTATCTCTTGGGCGTACGCAAGATGGCTGATTCTGGCCTCGATGACTTCCACCCCAGCTTCGGCCAGTCTTTTTTCTACTTCAGTCTTCAGTTTTTCGGCAACTAGGTCGGTGTGGCTCCTTAGCGCGATTTTTTCATCGTCATGGACATCGTAGGGAAAATGCGTTGCTAGGTTTCTTAAGGCAGCCTCGCTCTGGATGGTCACAAATTGTGTATAGGTCTCTACGTTGAACACGGCTTGGGCTGTATCTATCACCCGCCATGTGACGACGGCCCCAATTTCGATAGGGTTGCCGTCTAGGTCGTTTACTTTCAGTTTTGAAGATTCAAAAGTGTTGACGCGCAGGCTGATTTTTTTTGCAATGATGAATGGGTTTGCCCAGCACAGCCCCCCATCAGTTCGCACCGTCCCTTTGTAGTTGCCGAATAGCTGCAAGACAGCCGCTTGGTTGGGGCTCAAAAAGTAAAAGCCGCATAAGCAGATGATGGAAATTAGCAGCACAAGCGAGCAAGCGATGATCAGGATTGTTGGGAAGGTGACGGACTCATGCAGATCCGATAGTTTGTCGGCCATGTTGCCAAAATAGATGGTGCCGCCAAGGGACGCAGAAAAAACTGCCGTAACCAACAGCAGAGCCGGAATGCCGGGGGTGGGGTTGATAGCCTTTTCTTTGAACATGGTGATCTCCTTTGTGATGATTTCAGTATGCTATCACTTTGATAGCTAGTCAAGCTAAAAATGCGCTAAAATCTTTTTTGGAGCCTGCCTATGTCTCGCCTATGCCCCTGCCATTCCGGCATCGTTTTTGAAAAATGCTGTGCGCCATTCCTAAGTGGGAAGCGGCTGCCCGAGACTGCCGTCGCCTTGATGCGCAGCAGATTTGCGGCCTACTCGGAAGCGAGGGTGGACTACATCGTTCAAACCACGGCAGAGGACAAGAGGCAGGAGATCAACGTAGAAGAGTTACAGAGGCAATGCAAAAACATCCGCTACTTGGGCCTGAAAATCCTTAAGACCGAGTTGGGCGGAAAGAACGATGAGACGGGGACTGTCCTCTTTCATGCAAGCCTGCAAATAGGCAAAAGCAGGGTGCTTCACCGCGAGCTGAGCACTTTCGTTAGAGAAGAGGGCAGGTGGGTGTATGTAGATGGCGAGACGAACTGATCGCCGCCTTATATCAGGTACAAGTTACAAGAAAAAAAGCATTGCACAGTGCTGGTTTCCGAATGGCGTTATTTGCAACAGCAATCGAAAACCGTATTAGACAAGAACAAGGGCATAGTGCGCCATTGCTTTGCCATCGGCCACTGCTACCTGTTGGCGTTTTTCTTGACCTCTGCGGCGCACCACTCGGCGATCTGCTTGTCAGTGATGCTCTCGGGGTTCTTGTGCTTCTCCAGCAGCCCATCTATTGACCAATACCCGCCACCGAAAAACAACGGCCTCCGCTCCATCTTGGCTACGCCGCTGTTGATGTATGCACGTAAGACAGACGTGACCACCATGATGTAGGAGTTGAGGTCAAGGCTGCGGCAGTACTGGGCCAGACCATCGGAGGCAAATGTCCAAGTGTCGCTAACTTCCCTCATCAGTAGCGGCTCCTCGCCCCGCGCCAGCCTAGCCCTGTTCTTTCGGCGTAGCGCCCTGTTCGCCGCTGCGCGGCTCTCTTTATCCGAGTTACCCGCGATCTTGGCGGCTGGATATCTGAGTGTGCTTCTGCTCAAGAAAATTCCCCCTTCCGTCCATTGACAGGTCAGATGCGACACAGTGTATCATTCCTTGTCCTTTGCAGTGCGCGCCTCGCCCACATACTGTTTCTTGTTCAATCGTTCCACGGCCCAGTCGGCCAGCCTCATCTCGACTCCGCTTTCTGCTGCGGCCCAGGATATCCAGCACAAACTCCGCAAATCATAATCCCATCCGTAGTCGCAATAGCCGTCCCGCTTGTCAGATGCCTCGAATTTTTTGTCGCCGTCCTCTCTGCCCAAACGCTCGTAATAGAACAGCCGCATTCCCTCACCGATCGGTTGTTTTTGGCAGCGGTCTGTCGCAACAGACACGCTTCCCGGACAGAGGTGCGAGATGATGCCAAATTCACTTTCGCATTTTATTATGTGGCGAGCCAACGCATCGGCAATTGCCTCCCAAGAAGCACGTAGGCTCTCAATGTCCTCATCGGCTGGCTCTACCCCATCCGCCGTCAGCTTTATCGCCTTGCCTGACGCAGCCCAGGATATCCAGCAGTCGGCCCGCCGATTTTCGTCTTCCCTGCACCCTTCGCTTTTGCCCACGGCCTCTAGCCGAGCTTTCTGGCAACATATCTTAGTACCCTCTGATTCATCGGAAGGGCAGTATTCGAGTACGCTGCGATGTACAGTCCTGCGTTTTGTCAAGCGGCGCGCCAGAGTCTTGGCTATCGTTTTCCAGCCTAGCATCTGAGTTTCAGCCACATCTGAGGCTGGGACAAGAATCATGCCTTGCAGTCTGTTGTCCTCATAGACATAGGAATCACCAATTTCACGTTCGCACGTAGGGCAAACGCCTAACACAGTGCCATCGAACTTGCCGGTAAAAGCTAGGTTTTCGATGCCGAACCACCAGCAGCGCTCGCATCCATCGGGATAGCCGACGCATTTCTCTCGCGGAGTCTTCGTGACACCCACGATTATTACATCACCCCCTTTGTTGCAGTAGGTGATTTTAGGCGGATTCTCAGGACAAGCCATGGCCGCCAGCTTTGAAACGAGCCAGATGTGCAGTTTGTCTTTTCCCATGCGCTCCCCCTCAACAATTCTTGTCCATACTACCCTAAGAAATGCCTATGCTGCGGCCATAACCGGCGGTAGTCATGCCGCCCTTTTTTGGCCCTTCCTTCCCTTGTCCTTTTAACTTCTTCGGCTGTTATGCAATAGTCTTTAGGCATCTTGATCTCTTTGTGCTTCAGTCATTCGTGGAATCCGCCTATGCCCTGTGAATCGTCATCGGTTTGATGGTCTGTCATTTCTTGCTTCCTTGTGAATTGTTGTTGATGATGAAACGGTTTTGTGGAATTAAGTATGTTGTTCCCAATCTTTTAATTGCATGTCGGTATAATCGCCGCTTTATCCACCCAACAAATTCCTTTTCAGTGGCTGTATCTTTGGGGCCTGTGCTTGATTTGGGAATTGTGCCATGGCGCGCGCGAGGCGCTGGAAGTCGAATGCGGTGTCAATGCACATTCCATGAGGCAATTCCAATGGAATGGCCAGCGACGGAATTTCAGGCAGTTTGAAAAGGCCCTTTGCAAGGCGGTCGGGGCAGGCGACGGCTACAACTATGTCAGGGCGTGACTTTCTAGCTTGGGCGTACGCCTCTCGGCTTCGCGGGGCTATCCTCACGTCCCATTCGCATTTTTGTGTTGCGTCTGCTATGTTCCCAATGATGCAGGCCCCGCATCTGGTGCAGGACTGCACGTCTTCAACCACCTTGGCAGAGCATTTTGTGGATTGGATGCAATGGGGCAGCAGCGCCAACGCATTTAATGATTGTCTGCCGGCTAGCGCTTTCCAGACGCGCTGGTTGTTCCATGCACAAAAAGACAGCAGCCCTTTGTCCTCTAAGCGAAGCACCCTAAAAAATGGGCGCAGCGCTTGCAGCCAGTGGCCGTCCCAACGCACGATGGCCCTGTGCTTTGCCAAGTACAGCCCTCCCGAATTGAATGTGCTTTGCAAGTCTGCCAGTATCGCAATTGAGGCTAAGAGGGCCCAGCCTATGTATTCGGGAAAGTTCACGAAGGCAGCCACTGACAGGGCGATCCCCGCAAGTGGGATGCCTCGGCGGAAGATTAGGAAAAAAGATGGATGCATTTTCTTCTTGTCTGCGGCTGGCTCCAAATTCAGTTTATCCTGTTTGTTCAACAAAAAAATTACTCATCTATCTGTGCTTCCTGTGCATTGCTCGGCGCCATAGGCGCCACCAGTCTTTCCTTCTTGGCCTTGATAATTCTGTCCCTAAGTTCGGCGGCCTTTTCAAATTCCATTCTCGAAGCGTGTCTTTGCATTTGGGTTTCCAGTTTTTTGATCTCCCTGCCAAATTCGCCGTCTGTCAGGTACAGAAGCGGCTCCTCTGCAACGAATCCATCTTTGCCATCTTTGCCATCTTTGGGGACGGAGATAAACTCTCTGGCGAGCGCCTCCCCCAGCACGTCATCAATGTTTTTGCGTATAGTCTCCGGCGTGATGCCATGTGCGGCATTGTATTCCAGTTGTTTGGCTCGGCGGCGGTTGGTTTCGTTTATGGCCGCGCTCATGGAACCCGTGACGGAATCTGCATACAGTATTGCTTTTCCCCTGACGTTGCGGGCGGCGCGCCCGATGGTTTGGATTAGGCTGCGGTGGTTTCTGAGGAAGCCTTCTTTGTCGGCGTCCAGTATGGCCACTAGGCTGACTTCTGGCAAATCCAGCCCTTCTCGCAGCAGGTTGATCCCTATGAGTACATCGAATGTGCCTCTGCGAAGATCTTTTAGCAGCTCCACGCGCTCGAGCGTGTCAATTTCGCTGTGCAGATATTCGGCTTTTATCCCCAATTCGCGGTAGTACGAGGTTAGCTGCTCGGCCAATTTTTTCGTCATGGTGGTGACCAGCACCCTTTCGCCGCGCTCGATGCAAATGCGGATCTCTCCTAATAGGTCGTCCACTTGCGATGACGCTTTCCTGACTTCCACCTGTGGATCAACCAAGCCCGTCGGGCGAACCACCTGCTCGACAAAGGCCCCTCCCGACTGCATGAGTTCGTAGTCTCCAGGGGTGGCGCTAACAAATACGGCTTGGTTCAGTCTTTGCTCGAATTCCTCAAATTTCAGGGGCCTGTTGTCCAGAGCCGCTGGCAGCCGGAATCCATATTCCACCAGCGTGCGCTTGCGCGTCTGGTCTCCGTTGTACATGCCCCGCAGCTGCCCCGTTGCTACATGGCTTTCGTCCATGAATAAAATAAAATCCTCGGGAAAATAGTCCAGCAGGGTGTGCGGGGGCTGGCCTATGGATCGTCCATCGAGGTATCGGCTGTAGTTTTCTATCCCCGAACAGTAGCCCATTTCCTTCATCATTTCGATGTCATAAACCGTGCGCTGGCGCAGCCGCTGCATTTCCACGATTTTACCCATTGAGCGGAATTCTTCCTCTCGTTGCTCCAAATCCTTTTTCACTTGGCTGATGGCCGTTTTCAGTTTGTCTTGAGGCGTTACATAGTGCGATTTGGGCCAAATGGTCAGCGATTCAAGGTAGTCAATGGTGGTTCCCCTCAATGGGTCGAATGTGGAGAGCTTCTCGATTTCGTCCCCAAACAGCTCGACCCTGTACGCCGTGTCCTCGTAGGCGGGGTATATCTCTACAACATCCCCTCTGACGCGGAACACGCCGGGCTCGAAAGATATTTCGTTGCGGGAATACTGTATGGCCACCAAGTCCCTAAGCAGCATCGAGCGGTCTTTGGTGCCGCCAACTTTCAGCGAGACGCTAAGGTCTAGGTAGCTGCTTGGGTCGCCAAGGCCATAGATGCAGCTTACGGACGCAACGACAATGGTGTCCCTTCTCTCCAGCAGGCAGCGGGTGGCGCTAAGGCGAAGCTTTTCTAGCTCATCGTTTATTTTTGCGTCCTTTTCGATGAACAGATCCCTTTCGGGGACATACGCCTCTGGCTGGTAATAGTCGTAGTAGCTGACAAAGTACTCGACGGCGTTGTGCGGGAAGAATTGCTTGAATTCGGCGAATAGCTGCGCGGCCAGCGTCTTGTTTGGGGCAAATATTAGGGCGGGGCGGCCAAGACGGCTGATGGCCGATGCCATGGTGAAGGTTTTCCCTGAGCCTGTGACGCCCAAGAGGGTCTGGAACTTCTCCCCGGCCTCCACTCCCGCCACAAGCTGTGCAATGGCTTCCGGCTGGTCTCCGGCCGGGGAGTACGGGCTGACCAGCTTAAATGGAATGGCTTTTGGCATTTTGGGGCATGAAAATGCTAGGAATGTCCAACGATTTCAAGATGTGGGGCTAAATTTTACGCAGAATCAGACAGGCGTTGGTGCCACCGAATCCGAAATTGTTGTTCAGCGCGTACTCGCAGTCAATTGGACTCTTTTCGTTAGCGCATACATTTAGGTCGCATTCGGGGTCTTGGTTCTCTACGTTGATGGTCGGGGGTGCGACGCCATTTATCAAGGCCATAGCGGCGACAATGGTTTCTATGCCCCCGGCGGCGCCCAAGAGATGCCCGTGCATGGATTTGGTGGAACTGATTTTTAGTTTGTCGGCGTGTGCGCCGAATGCCTTTCGGATGGCCAGGCACTCTATGCGGTCTCCCGCAGGCGTAGAAGTGCCATGCGCGTTAACATAGCCAATCTGCTCTGGGGAGATTCCAGCGTCAGCAATAGCGGCATTCATAACCCGCATCGGGCCGTCGCCATCTTCGCTGGGGCTGGTCAAGTGAAAAGCATCGCCGGACATGCCAAAGCCCAATATTTCTGCCATGATTTTTGCCCCTCGCGCCTTGGCGAGTTCAAGCTCTTCTAGGACTACCACGCCCGAACCCTCTCCCATGACGAATCCGTCCCTGTCTTTGTCGAAGGGCCGACTGGCCTTTTCTGGCTCGTCGTTCCTGGTGGAAAGGGCCCTCATGGCCGAGAAGCCGCCGATGCCCAACTGGTTTATCACCGAATCAGACCCGCCAGCCAGCATCCTGTCCGCGTACCCAAACATGATGAGCCTGGCCGCATCGCCGATGGAGTGTGTCCCAGTAGCGCAGGCGGTGGCCACCGCGCAGTTGGGACCCTTGAGGCCGTACTTGATGCTGATGTTGCCGCTGGCTAGGTTCACTATCAGGCTGGGGATAAAGAATGGGCTTGTCTTGCGGGGGCCCCTGTAGCCATGGGCTTCGTTCCAGATTGTGCCAAGTCCGCCAACGCCCGAGCCTACAGAAACCCCAAAGCGCTCCCGCTCCGCCGCAGGCAGATCACAGTCTTCAAACCCAGCCTCTTTCATGGCTTCGGAAGCGGCGGCCATTGCGTACTGGATGAAGATGTCCATCTTTTTTTGTTCTTTTTTCTCGATGAACGGGTCTGGGTTGAATCCCTTGATTTGGCCCGCGATTTTGCAAGGAAAGTCTGTCGTGTCGAACCGGTCAATCGGGCCGATCCCGCTCTTGCCTGCCAACAGTGCTTCCCATGTTTCGCGGACGTTGTTGCCGCAGGGATTTATGGTACCCATGCCGGTGATAACTACGCGGCGCTTCTGAATGGAAGCCATAAAAACCACCTTGAAAAAGCACCGCCGCAGTGGCCAGTCCAATGGTCATGCGGCGGAAAAGTTAACTCAAAGATCCAATCAAGCCTGTGAGTGATTCTCGACGAAGGCGATCACATCGCCGACTGTCTTGATTTTTTCCTGCTCATTTTCTGGGATCGCGATGCCAAGGTTTTCTTCGATGGCCATCATGATTTCAACCAAGTCCAAGCTGTCAGCGCCCAGGTCGTCAATGAAATGCTTGTTCTCTGTGATGGATTCTTCCGGTTGCGCCAGCGTTTCTGCGATCAGCGCGATTACTTTGCTTTTGGTGTCAGCCATTGGCTCTCCTTCATAATTAAATAAAGACAAATCTGAGTCTACCCTATCGCAAGCAATTTGGCAATAGGGTACCAAATCAAGTAAGAGGTCAACTTGCCCAAATCGGCAAGGCAGGGTTTTGTTGGTGGATTTCTTGCATCATTCGGGCATAGTAGATAATTGAAGGGGAAACGTGTCAAGACCTCCAAAAATAAAGGCACCGGAAGATGGCTGGCCGCTCGGGTGGGCGGCAACGCTGCGCGAATTTGAAACCCACGTTGCGGTTGAGCGGGCGCTGTCCAAGCTGACCTGTTCAAGCTATCTATATGATCTGCATATATTTGCATCTTTTGCCTGCTCTTTGGGCGTAAGCCCTTCGGAAATTGACAGAGAAATGATCACGAAATTCCTAGCGGGGCGCAGGGCCGAGGGAATGGCACTGAGGTCTTTGGCGCGCATGGCTTCCACGCTGAGGCAATTTTTGGCGTTTTTGCGGCAAGAGGGCAACACAGCAAAAGGGCCGGAAGAAGTGCTGGGCGGTCAGCGGCTTCCAAGGTCGCTGCCAAAAGTGCTGACAGAAGAAGATGTTGAATCGTTGATAAACGCGCCTGACACCAACACCCCGCTGGGCATCAGGGACAGGGCTTGGATAGAGCTCATGTACGCCACCGGGCTCCGAGTGAGCGAGTTGGCCGAGCTGCCGGCACTGTCTGTTTTTCTCGATGAAGGCTTTTTGAGGGTGGTGGGCAAGGGCAACAAGGAAAGGCTAGTGCCATTCGGCCAAGGGGCGGAGCATTGGGTGAGGAAGTGGCTGACGCTTCGGCCTTCGCTAAAGCCAAAGTGTGCGGCACTGTTTGTCGGAAGGCTGGGGGAGAGTCTCACCCGCCAGCATCTGTGGAGGCTCATCAAAGCCTATGCTTCAAAAGCCGGAATTCATATGACCGTGAGCCCCCACGTTTTGCGCCACGCCTTTGCCACGCACCTGTTGGAGCATGACGCAGACCTACGGTCAGTCCAGGCCATGCTTGGACATGCCGACATAAGCACGACGCAGATATACACCCACGTCCAGAGAGAGAGGTTGAGGGCCCTTTACAGCAGGCTCCACCCAAGGTCTCTTCCGCCAAACGGTGCATAAGCTGGCAAAGGCCGAAACCAAAGTTCGGAAGGCTAGGCGAAAGGCTTCCTTAAAATTAGGTATGAGAATTGTTGTGGAAACTGTATACTTGACTCCACAGAATCCCGCCCAAAACGACTTAGACCTGCGCCGGAAAAGGGTCTGAGCCTGACTTGGGCCGTCCTTAATTGCAACGAGTATCTTTACGCGCCTTTCGTCTGTCTAAGCAGCCAAGACGGGGCGACTGCCATAAATCCATCCAGAAAAAGAGAATCATCGCGTTGACTTGGAACTGGCATCACTTGTTCGAGTCACTGGAAGCTGCACCTACTTGGACAGGAGCGCTCTTATTTTCTATGGCGCCATCGCCAAGCTGGCCAAGATTATTCCTCCCCCAGGCCCAGGCTGTACCGTCAGTTTTAATGGCAACGGTGTGCCCAGCGCTTGCTGACGCCGCCTTCCAGTTCTTGGCGGAGCCAACTTGGGTTGGCTGACTCTTGTTTGTTTCGCTGCCGTCGCCCAGCTGTCCATATTTGTTGTTTCCCCATGCCCAGAGCGTGCCGTTGGTTTTGAGGGCAACAGTGTGGGTGCCATCTGAAATAGCCGCCCAGTCTTTGTCGGAACCCACCTGGAGTGGCTTGTACTGGGACCCGTGGGGGCTGCTGGGGTTGTCGTCACGCCCACCATAATAATAATTGCTCCCCCATGCCCAGAGCGTGCCGTCAGTTTTGAGGGCCACGGTGTGGCCACTGCCTGCTGACACTGCCTTCCAATTCTTGTCAGAACCCACTTGAACAGGTTTGCCCCTAGATATTTTGCTGTCGTCGCCCAGCTGTCCATATTCGTTGTTTCCCCAAGCCCAGAGCGTGCCGTCAGTTTTGATGGCCACAGTGTGGTCACGGCCTGCTGAAACAGCCTTCCAGTCCTTGTCTGAGCCCACTTGGATCGGTTCGCTGCTGCTTAAGATGGGTCTGGTGAGGAGGGCGAGAATATCATCGTCATCGTCCCGTGGCACAAACTTGCCATCGCCAAGCTGACCTGATTGGTTATGCCCCCAAGCCCAGAGTGTGCCGTCAGTTTTAATGGCCACGGTGTGGCGGTCGCCGGTTGACACTGCCGCCCAGTTCTTGGCCGAACCCACTTGGATAGGGACACTCCTGTCTGTATTGGTGCCGTCGCCCAGTTGGCCGTGTTGATTCCGTCCCCACGCCCAGAGCGTGCCGTCCTTCTTTATGGCCACAGTGTATTCGTCGTACGCAGTTACTGCCTTCCAGTCCTTTGAGGAGCCCACCTGGATGGGGGAGTTTCTGTTTGTCTTGGTGCCATCGCCCAGCTTGCCGCGTTGATTCGACCCCCAAGCCCAGAGTGTGCCATCAGTTTTAATGGCCGCAGTGTGATTGTTGCCTGCCGACGCTGTAGCCCAGTCTTGGCTCTCCGCCGTCAGCCCATGCCCGGCGAGGACAACGATTGCCGCCAACAATTTGGCTGCGGCAACAAAAAAGATGTTTCTGAGGTCAATGACAAATTTGTTTTGTTCGGCCCTCGTTGGATTGGCACCCGTCCTTTTGGGGGGGCGCTGGATTTTGCTGTGGTTTTGCATGTGTTGCCTCCGGCAAAAACGGGCGGTAGTGCGCCGCTGATCCTCGATGATTTTATCGTAGTCCAAAGGGGGGATAGGGGGCAAGTGGAATTTAGCCACAACCCAGAAGCTGCAAACACCCACCCACAGCGGGATTCCAAAAGGCTAGGTGCCAACCATACCAGTTTATGCGGGATGCACTTAGCCAGGCACAACACGGGAGGGCTCGTCAGTCTTAGATGTAACTCGTTTCATCTTGGACGCAATGCCGACCGTCAATGCATTATTCATGTTTGTGGAATCAAGTATATAGTTCCCCAAATTGTTGTTGCTTCACTCTCTCAAAACGCCAAGGACGGTCGCAAGTCTAGCTTCTTTTTCGGCTGCGAGCGACTGTTGGGCTTCGATGGCCTTCTGAGCGGCTTTTGCGAGAAAATCTGGGTTATTTAAGCGCGCCTTGATGGCCTGCAGCTCCTGCGACAGCTTGTCGCGCTCTTTCTCTAGCTTGGCTTTTTCGGCGGCTGGGTCTTTGACTCCAGCCAATTCGAGCGCCACCATGCCTCCCTCGATGATGGCTATGGCCCTTGAAGGCGATGAGAGGTCGCCATTCTGGAATGTCACGGACTCCAGTTTGGCTAGGGACTTAAGGGCGTCTGCAAATGGAGCTAGTTCTTGCAAATTGCAAAGAGCCGGGATTCGCTTGGCCGGATCAACTGAATTTTCGGCTTTGAGGCGCAGGATGTTTGACAGCGCTTCTTGGAACTTCGGTATCAATCCAGTGTTCCCGCCTTCCACCTTCAAGATGGGGTCGTCCAGCGGCCAGCTTCGCTGGGCCAACATGGCCCCCTCTCCCTTTGGCAGTCTGTTGCCAATTACCGCTTCGTGAATTTCTTCGGTGACGTAGGGTACGAATGGGTGGAGGGAGCGCAGCAGGATGTCCAAGAAATGCAGGATGGCCGCTTTTTGCGCTGGGCTGCCGCTTTGAAGGGCGACCTTTGCCAATTCAATATATGTCGAGCAGAAATCGTCCCACACTAGGTGGTAAAGCGTTTCGGCTGCTTCGTGGAAGCGGAATTGTTCAATCGCCTTTGTGGCGCTGGCGATGCATTGCCGTAGGCGGCTTATCATCCAGAATTCGGCTTCTCCGAATTCTGGATGAATGCCCAGCGTCACTTCAGGCCCAAGGCTCATTTGCACGAACCTCGCGGCGTTCCAAAGTTTGTTGCAGAAATTGCGGCTGGCTTCCATCCTGCTGTTTGAAATGGAGATGTCGGTTCCAGGGGCCGCCATTATCGCCAGCGAAAAGCGCAGGGCGTCCGTGCCAAATTCGTCCATGCTCTGTATGGGGTCTATGACGTTGCCCTTTGTCTTGGACATCTTTTGGCCGTGCTCGTCGCGGACCAGGCTGTTGAAGTACACATCGCGGAACGGGATTTCCTTCATCCATGTCAGCCCCGCCATGGTCATTCGGGCGACCCAGAAAAACAATATATCGTAGCTTGTGATCAGCACGCTCGTTGGGTAGTAGCGCTTTAAGTCTTCTGTGTCATCGGGCCAGCCGAATACGCTGAAGGGCCAGAGTGCCGAACTGAACCATGTGTCCAAGGTGTCAGGGTCTTGGGTGAGGGCCTTGTGGCCGCACTTTTGGCATTTTTCGGGTGCTTCCATCTCTACGTGGAGTTCTCCGCAGTCGTCGCAGGTCCAAGCCGGGATTCGGTGTCCCCATACCAGTTGGCGGGAGATGCACCAATCTTGGATGTTTGTCAGCCAATGCTCCCAGACATTTTCCCAATGCTGGGGGGTGAACTTTATCCTGCCGCTCCTGACGGCCTCTAAACTGGCCTTGGCTGCGTCCTTTACATCCATGAACCACTGCGTCGAGACTAGTGGCTCCAAGACTTCCCCTGTGCGCTGGGACACTGCAACCTGGTGGACATAATCTTCGATTTTTTCTACGAGCCCAAGCGCGTCCAAGTCTCGCACTACCCGCTTCCGGCACTCGAAGCGGTCTAGGCCCTCGTAGGGTTTTCCTGCAAGGGCGGTCATTTTTGCATCGAAACTGATGACTTCTAAGCTGTCTAAATTCAATCGTTTTGCCGCTGCATGGTCATTTGGGTCGTGAGCAGGGGTCAGCTTTACGCAGCCGGTTCCGAAATTGGGGTCAACAAAATCGTCCGCGACTATTGGTATCAGCCGCCCGGCCAAGGGCAGGCGAAGTTTTTTCCCGATCAGGTGCTTGTAGCGCTCGTCGTCCGGGTGTACCGCCACTGCCGTGTCGCCTAGCATTGTCTCCGGCCTTGTGGTTGCTACGGACACATGGCCCCCGCCTTCCTCAAGCGGGTAGCGTATGTACCAAAGTTTTCCATGTTTTTCGACATGGTTGACTTCTAGGTCGGACAGGGCCGTTTGGCTTGCAGGATCCCATTGGATCATGCGCGGCCCCTTGTAGATGCGCCCTTGGTGGTATGATTCCACAAACACTTTGCGGACTGCGCGGTTTAGCTCTGGATCCATGGTGAAGCACTTTCGGCTCCAGTCAACGCTTGCACCCATGCGCCTTAGCTGGTTTTCGATATTGCTTTGGTACTGCTCTTTCCACTGCCATATTTTTTCTAGGAATTGTTCTCTCGTAAAGTCGTGGCGCGTCTTGCCTTCTTGCTCTTTGAGCTGTCGCTCCACTACAACTTGCGTTGAGATGCCTGCATGGTCAACCCCAGGCACCCAAAGCGCGTCAAATCCATTGCCTCTTTTGAATCTTGTCAGTATGTCATGCAGGGTGTACACAAGCGCGTGTCCCATGTGCAGGTTGCCCGTAATGTTGGGCGGGGGTATGACGATGGACCAAGGTGGCTTGCCGCTGCCTGGCTTCGCCTCAAATACTTTTGCCGCCTCCCATCGCTCGTACCATCTTGTCTGTGCTGTTTTGAAATCAAACGCCTTTTCCATTTCCCTCATTGGGGGCCTCTTTCAAGCAAAAATCATACATGCTGCCAGCCCACGGCTATTCATGGCAAGCTGGCACCAAAGTGGATGACGGTTTATACCTTTGGGGCTTCCATCCCAAAGGCCGCCCAGCCTTCTTTTGTAGGGCCGTATATGTTCGGCGGGACTAAGCCGGCCTGCCGTATCAGCACGAACATTTCGCCGCGGTGGTGGATCTGGTGGGTCATCAATACGAATAGGCTCTGGCCCTTGGTCCATTTTTGGCCGTACATGTCAACTTCCTGCGACAGCGTATCGTCCGTCCAGTTTTTTAAGCCAGTCAAAAAGCTGGCATTCGCCTTTTCATACGCGGACTTGATTTCCGACATCGTGGCCGGTGGGTCGCAAATGGCGTTGTTTTTCACCATCTCGTGTCCATCAATTTGAATGCCGAAGTGTCCCGGCATTTCTATCAGGGATTCAACCAAGTGCCATGCCAGGCGCTTGAGCGACCTGTGCCCATCGGCTATTGATTGCTCCGAGTGCTTGTCTGGGATGGCCTCGAAAACTTTTACTGTATTGTCGGCCTCGGCTTGCCAAACTTGGATAAAATCTTCTACTTTGCGGATCATGTGCCGCTCCTTTAGGTGATGGCCCAAATCGGGCCACGTACAGATTAACCTAATTTGAGTTCAATGATTATTTCTTTGCACCATTGCCACGCCAAAGAGAGTGATCGCCATTGCCGCCAGCATCCGCGCTGTCAGAGGCTCTTTAAGTACTGCCGCCCCCAGTCCGACGGCGACCATAGGCGTGATCACTGAGTATGTGCCAAACCTGCTGGGGGGCCACCTCCTGCTGAGGCCGGCGAATGCACCGTATGCCAACAGGCTGGCGAAAATGACCAAAAACAGAAGCGACGCCCAGACCTTAAATGTGAGCGGCCCAACCGTGAAGCCATTGCCAAGCGCGGCAACGGGCGCAGTAATGATAGAAGTCATAAACATCTGGATGGCCAAGATAGAAAAAGTCCCTCCGGACGGGGGCCTCAACTTTTGAATCACTGCGCCCAGCGAGAAAGTAAAGGT
This sequence comes from Holophagales bacterium, assembly GCA_031281385.1. The sequence goes on along the minus strand of JAITFL010000058.1, from coordinate 4,463 downwards.
TCCGCACAGCATGCACAGCACACCAACGGGATGGACTCGCATTTTTTCTCCAGGTAAGAGCAATAGCGCGACTCCGAATAGCCCGATGACGATGCCAAGGAGCGCCCGCTTGGAAATCGGCTCACGCCTGCTTGCCAGTACGGGTACCCATAAGCTTGTTCCAGAATTGAGCAGGCCGGCCACGCCAGTACTCAGAAACCTCTGGGATGCTGCGCTGAAAAGCTGCCCGGCCATCACAAGCAGCAACCCCTGCATCAGCACCATGGGCAAGTCCCTTTTTTCTGGCCAAGATTCTTTTAACGCCCATGCCAGCGCAGCCGCACCAACGGCCGAAAGGGCGTTCCTAACAGACATATAGCCCAGCACTGTAAAGCCTTCGATTGCCGACTGAATGCCTAAGAAGGAAGAACCCCATCCAAAGACGACGAGCAAATAGAGTAGCCACGCAAAGCCGGGATTCTGTCTGAAGTTCTCTAACATCGCAATTGCAGTTTCTCAGCATACATCAAAAAACGGCAGAGACAAAATTGCATGGTTGCGCTATTTGGATTGCTGGCACCCAAATTGCCTAATTGTTAATGTCTTGGAGTTCAATGACTGAAACTTTACCATTGAAAATCATTGGCGAAAAAAAGTGGCATGGCGTGTAATAATTAATATCTGAGTTTTTTGGAAATGCCCATCGCTTATCGCTCCATTTTTTGGAAAGGCTGCCCAGATGATAGAGCTTCTTGACCTTAAAGTCTGCCTAGCGGAACCTTCGGGTCTTCAGGCAAACATCATCATCAAATTTCTGTCTCAAATAGGCATAACCCATGTAAGTAAAGTCCGCAATGGGAAAGAAGCCTTGGCCATGCTAGATAGTGGCGATGCCCCCGATTTGATGATGAGTGCGCTTTACCTGCCAGATATGACCGGAACAGAATTGATATCTGCTATCCGCAATCACGCAGTCCACGGCGGAATGCCATTCATGCTGATTTCAAGCGAAACGAATCATCGCAACTTGGAAGGTGTGCGTCAGGCAGGCGTTACAGCGATACTTCCAAAGCCTTTCACTGGCACTCTGCTTTTGCGTGCAGTGAATAGCACATTAGACTTTTTGAATGCGGACGAAGATTGGGACGAGACAGGCAGCCTTCACCTGCCAGACCAAAAGGTGCTGATCGTTGACGACAGCAAGGTGTCAAGGAGGCACATCCGCACTGTTTTGGAACGCATCGGCCTTGAACATTTTACCGAATGTGCCGATGGTCGTGAGGCTATCTCTCTGATTGACAGCGTCCTTTACGATTTGGTGGTGACGGATTACAACATGCCAGTTGTTGATGGGCTTGCCCTAGTTGATTACATTAGGAACAAGAGCATCCAGAGATCCGTGCCGATCCTGATGGTTTCGAGCGAGCAGGATCAAGAACGGCTTGCAGCGGTGATGAACGCGGGGGTTTCCGCCATATGCGACAAGCCTTTTGAGACTGGACTGGTGAGGAACTTGGTAAAACAAATGCTTGACGAGGATGGCCAGGACGGTTGAAATGCCAGTGCTGTGCCTGCATTGGGGAACGTCCATTGGGATGGCCGAAATGGAACTCTCGAAAAAGAGTCGCATAATTGTTGGCAGGCATGCGACAATATTGACATCAGGAATTTTTTGAAAATGCCCTATAACCGTTTTTTAGAAAGGCTTCCCGATGATCGAGCTTCATAACCTAAGCATCTGCCTAGCAGAACCTTCCGGCGTTCAGGCAAACATTATCGTCACACACCTGTTCGAAATGGGCATTGAGCATGTTAGCAAAGTGTCAAGCGGCAACGAGACCATTAAGTCCCTTGATGGATCCATTCCGCCCGACTTGGTCATGAGCGCTCTGTACCTGCCTGACATGACAGGGACGGAATTGCTTTACTCCATTAGGCGAAGCGATGCCCACAGCGACACCCCTTTCATACTCATCTCCAGCGAGACAGACCCCCGCAACCTAGAAGATGTGAGGCAGGCGGGTTCTATAGCAATCCTGCCCAAGCCTTTCACCAAGGCCCAACTGTTGCGCTCTATACTGAACACTCTGGACTTTTTGAACGCGGAAGAGGAAGCCAGCAATGATGACAGCCTTGACCTAAAGAGCCAAAAAGTGCTGATAGTTGATGACAGCAAGGTGTCCAGAAAACATGTAAAGCGAGTGCTCGAGCGCATAGGTTTTGAAAATTTTACCGAAGTGGCTGATGGCAGAGAGGCTATCCCATTGATTGACAGCGTTCTCTATGATTTGGTGGTGACAGACTACAACATGCCCAATATTGATGGGCTAGGCTTGGTGGACTACATCAGGCATAAGAGCGTCCAGGCCTCTGTCCCAATCTTGATGGTCTCGAGCGAGCAGGACGAAGGGCGGCTTGCAGCGGTTATGGACGCTGGGGTCTCCGCCATTTGCGACAAGCCCTTTGAGACAGGGCTGGTGAGGAGCTTGGTAAAACAAATGATTAAAGGTGAAGGCCAAGCCGAGTGACACCAGAATAAAACGGAGTCAACTGCAAAGCGGGTTTTGCAAGTGGCTCGGATGAATGCAACTTGGCGTCACTGCCCCCTGCGCCTTGGGGGCCTAGCGGGACGCTTGGAGCCTGAATCAGGTTTTGAGCCAGATTTGGCCTTTGTGGGCGCATATTTGGCAAATTCCCCCCTCTTTGGCCCGCTGGCTTTCGAGTCTCGCCTGTCGCTCCATCGCTTTGCGGGTTCCTTTGATTCTTGCCCGGTCCTTCCGTAGCTGGTGCGACTTCGCTTGGATTCGGGGCGTCCGGGTTCTGCCTCTCCACCATCGCGCGTACGCCTTGGATAGCTCTTTCGAGGGCCTCTGCTTTCGGGTGGTTCGTCCGAGTGGCGGCGGTGTGCATCTTTTTCGCCATAAGCCCGCATTCCCTTTTGGTTTCCGTCCCTGCTTGGCTTTCTTGTGGAGGCGTCGGGCCGTTGTTCGCGCTTCCCGCGCTTTGGCGCGCTTGTAAAGTCTTTGTCTAATCCAGCGCGGCGCGTCCCTGTTGCTTTTCTTGGTGAATCGGTGGTTTCCCTTTCTTCCTCTCGGCGGTAACGAGTTGGCCTTGGCTTTGTTGGTGCATGGCCTTCATCGTGGCGACCCCACTGCATGTCGTCATTTTCGCTGCGCTTGGCGCGATACTTTGGCCGGTCTTCTTGCTGCGCCCGTTCGCCTGCGCGCTGGGTCCTCTCTTTAAGACGCGCCTCTGACCGGGCCATTCGGCTCTCTCTGCGCTCTTTGGTTTCTTTGGGTTTAAATATCCCATCTTCACCTTTTATGGCGGCTTTGGCCCTCTCGACCCTACGCAGCACCCGTAGTTTGCGCAGTGCGTCTTCGAAATCTTCTGGAAGCGGCGCTTGGACAGTTATATTTTCATCGGTGACCGGGTGGCGCAGCCCCAGAAGCTCGGCGTGCAGTGCTTGGCGGTCAATGATTGGGCTGGCGGTGCCATAGACATGGTCTCCAAGCAGCGGGAAGCCTCTTTCCGCAAACTGGACCCTGATTTGGTTGCGGCGGCCAGTCTCTAATCTGAGTTCAACGACCGTGTGTCCGGGCAGGCGCTCGATGACCCGGTAATGGGTCATAGCCGGTTTTGCCCTCTCTGGCGGCGGAGTTCCAGAGCGCCTTGCAACGACGGCCATTTTCATGCTGCGCGTTCGCTCGATTAGCTTGTCGTGCAAGGCCCCTGCGTTTTCCGGTAGATCGCCCACCAAGATGGCCTTGTAAACCCTGTTGATGCTGTGCTCGTGAAAGAGGTTCTTGAGCCCGTCAATGGATTCTTGCGTCTTGGCAAAGACGATCACCCCGGTGGTATGTCTGTCAATGCGGTGCGCGATGTATATCTGCGGCCTCTTAATGCCTCTTTTGCGATACTGTTCCACTAAAGCATCCGCTAAGCTGCTCTCGTCGCTCATCTCGGTGGGGACAGAGAGCATGCCCGCTGGTTTGTCCACGAACACCAAGTGCTTGTCTTCCCAGAGGATCTTTATTTCTGAATCAGAAATTTTTTTAGGCCTTGGCAATTCGTGGTAGGAAGTGTCGGGATCAAAGTTGACCGTAATAGCGTCGCCGTCTTTCAGCCTTTGGCCGTGCGAGGCGGCCAGTTCGTTGTTGACCCTAACGCAGCCGGCATCTATCAGGCCCTTGGCCTGCCTATGGCTGACCCCCAAGGCGCGGCGCAGTTCGCCAGACAGTGCCACATCGCCTGAATCTACCGTCCAATTCTTGATTTGTTGACCCATAGCGCAGACCCATGACACGAAAATCTATAATGAAAGCAATTTGACATTCCAGATAAACATTGAAAACGTAAGCCAAAAAATATGGTAACATGAAACCTAACAGGCGAGCCAGGCATGGCGGGTGAATGTGCCACTTGCATTTACAGCGGCCAATTCGCCCGCCAACTTGTCTTTTGCGGCTACAAAAGCGCGTCCT
>JAITFL010000168.1 GCA_031281385.1 Holophagales bacterium | reverse complement strand
AGCCTTCCGTAGTTGTCGTCAAAGCGGTCGCCCCAGTGGCCTATCCGCTCAGATACGATCTTTGGTTCCTTATAGTGAAACATGGCCCATTCTCCTCACTTCTGTTGTCTGCAAAGCATAGCCGGCCCCGCAACATCAATGATATACCACGTTTTTTTGGGCTCGGCCTGGCCAGTTCAGTGCATCTCGTACACGCCCATTTCGAGGTACGGCTCTATTTTTTACCGCAGTCCTTGCGCGGCCTTTTGTACCTTGTGCCTTGCAACTATCCCCTGACCTCACCCCATCCCATGCGTTGCCATCTGGACGTAGGGGCTGATTTTGTCCCATGTGCGCATTCTTTTGGCGTGGACGCAGATGTCGCTGATCTTGGGGTCGCCCCGCTCTATGTACATTTTGAAGGCCTCTAGGGCGATCCCCGGGTAGATGCCGCTGCCCTTTCTGTCCATGAGGCGAAAACAGTCAACTATGGTCTTTTCGGGGCTGTACACTCTGACGGGCACGCCATTGATGAGGTGGGTCTCTATGCCTTCGGTGAATGAGGCGCCTGAGAATCGGTGCGCTTCGACTTTGGGGAATTTGAGCGCGGGTGCGTGGGTGCCTCTTTGGACGGCGATGGATACGTCCCAGGTCATCTCATTTGTCATGCCATGGAACCGGAGCGCGGATTTGAGGCAGACCACGGCGTGGGGGTAGTGCAGGGCCACCACGGCCAGGATGGTTTTGTCCACGAGGTAGGAACCGCCCTCAAGCTGGAACACGCCGCGCCCCCGCTGCCTGAGCAGCCCCTTGTCGCGCAGGCTGTACAGGTCTTGGCGGCAGATGCCTTCCTTTGCCGCGTCTTTGGCCCGGACTATGCCGCCGCGCATTTTGATGTATTCCATTGTCTTGGTTTCCGATGTCTCGGCTTGTGTCATTTGGGCCTCACCAATTACAAACTGGTGCCAATGTTAAAGAATGGCACCGATTTGTAAATGATACCACCCAAGGCCCCGGCCACCCAAAACCCCCAATTTTTGCATGGTATCGTGGTTTTATTTGGAGGTTTGCCATGCTGCAAGTTCGTGTTGCCGGAATACCTTGGTTCAGGCGCGGAGACTACGACCGCGCCCGCTCCATTTGCGCGGACGGGTACAGCCTGCCCGATGCGTACGACGACTGGCTAAAGGTGGCGGAAGAGCAACGCAGACTGTTGGAGAGCGAAGGCACCAACGTCGTCTGCGGCTACATTGACTCTGACTGGTTTCCCAGTTGGTGCCACTCTAAGGGAATGAGGGTCGAATATAGCTCGATGAGGTGTTTTGCTGAAGAGGTAGCCGCCGAGGTTGCTATTTGCGAATCAGAACGAAGGTTGGACAAAGAATACAAGAAGAGCCTCGACGAGATATTAGCTGACAAGCAGACAGTCAATAACATCTTCGCTATGGCCATCAAGCATTACCGCGAAATGCTGGACAGCCTGAATGGCGAGCTGGACGAAAAGGACGCAAAGATAGGCAAGCTCACGGCAGAGATAAAGGCGCTGAAGGGCGACAGCCCAAAGGGTTTCAAGTCGCCTAGGTCATCGGCCAAGGCCGCCACAGAATATGAAACGGTTAAGGTGGCGGCGCTGCCTTGGTACAAGCGCGACGAATACGACCGTGTCCGCTCGGTCTGCACAGATGGGGATAGTTTCGCCCCCACGTACGATGAGTGGCGCAAAAAAACAGAAGAACGCGAAAAGTCGGCAGAGGGCGAAGGGGCACGTGTTGTTACAGCCCACATTGACCCGGACGTGTTTCCTGGGTGGTGCAAGTCCAAGGGCATCAAGCCCAACAGTGACGCAAGGGAGCTATTCGCCAAGGAGTTTGCCACTGAGATAATGACAGAGTACAGGGAGCTTCTGGAAATGCTGGTGGATTTGAAACTTCCGGCCAACGCAAACCAAGGCAAGGTAATGTATGCGCTGGAAAGGGCTGCGTTCAATGGGCGCGAGAGGGGATTTGAGAGGGGGCGCGAAAAGGGGCGCGGAGAAGCGCGGCGCGAGAAGCCCAGAGAGGCGGAAAACGAGAACGCCGGGGCAGCCAACAACAAGGCAGCACTATTCTCGCTGTTGGGGGGGCGATCCAATCCGCTTTGGGCGGCGGTGATGAAGGAAGACAGAGCCAATGTGGCCCCGCTGCCTTGGTTCAGCAGCGAGGAATACGACCGAGCGCGCTCGGTTTGCATAGACAAAGACGCGCTCCCTGCCACATACGAGGAATGGCAGAAGGAAGCGGAGGCGCAGAGCAAGCTGGCGGAGAGCAAGGGGCTCATGGTTGCATGGGCCGCCATTGATCCTGACCTGTTTCCACAATGGTGCGAATCTAACGGTATAAAGCCCGATTCCGATGCAAGGGCCAAATTTGCCGGAGAGGTGGCAGACGAGCTTATGGATGAGTTCCAGGAGCGACTCGAACTATTGACCGCCATAGGGCTTCCGGCGGGCGCGAATATGGAAAATGTGTTTGACGCGTTGGGAAAGGCCGCCAACAATGGACGCGACAGAGGTTACTTGAAAGGATACGAAAAAGGCTATGCGGTAGCGCGATGAGAAAGGCAGGAGTAAAACCAAACCACCTCAACTCTTATGGGAACAATATGCTTGATTCCACAGACACGTAGCGTCAACAGTTCCCACCCCCAGATTCTTCCGAAAGCTCAATAAATGCTCAACAATCCAAAGCAAGTGTTGTTCACGTCCGACTTCCACCTCGGGTACAACAACATCAGGGACGGACTCTGTGCATCAGCGCGAGCCACAATGGATTCAGACGGCGAGGTGACGAAATGAACATGCTGGCAAACCAAGACTAGCAACCCACAAGGAGAAGTATGCAATATTTAACGGCAGGCGCAATTCAGACAATCTTCTGTGCAATGTCGCTCGGATGCGGCGACATGTTGCATCTGGACACGGAAACAGGAAAGGGCGATGTAAACAAAATCCCCGTCACAGGCGTTTCCATAGGTGAATGGACACCGCCCGACTGGGAACCTGACCCGAATGATAAAGACTTCGGCGAAGAGATGTTCTCGGTGGGGCCAGGGAAAACGGGGAAGCTGGTGGCACTCATCGAACCTCCCGATGCCACCAATAAGCACGTCAGATGGTCAAGCAGTGACACGAGCGTAGCCACAGTCAATGCAGACGGCCTAGTGACAGGCATAAAGGACGGCTATGTTGTCATAACTGTAATCACAACTGATGGGAACAAGACAGCCACAGAAGAAATAAACGTCAGTGGAGTTCGCTATTGGGAACTACATACTTGATTCCACAAACACGCAGCGTCAACAATTTCAACCACCAGAATCTTACGAAAGCTCAATAAATGATCAACAATCCAAAGCAAGTGTGGTTCACGTCCGACTTTCACTTCGGGCACAACAACATCAGGAACCTATGCTCGAGGCCGTACCAGAGCGTAGAGGAAATGGACAGCGACTTGATCGAAAAACTCAATTCGGCTGCCAAAGAAGACCACGAGCTGTTCTTCCTCGGCGACTTCAGCCTCTCCCGCAAGGAAAGGCTGAAACGCTACATAGAAAGGATAGTGTGCAAAAAAAAGACCCTGATCATTGGAAACCACGACACTATGCGCCCTGAATGGTATGTAGAGAATGGGTGGAAGCTGGCCAGCCCATACCCTGTGATCGTGATGGGGTCCCTCATACTGAGCCACCGAATGCAGCCCCTGCCCCCAGAGTCAACATTATTCAACCTTTTTGGGCACGTCCACAACCACATGCCGCACAGGCCCGACCAGCGGCACATGAACATTTCTTGCGATGTGACGGACTACAGTCCAGTGAGCCTAGAGTACGTCTTGGATCAGATTGCACACCATTGAGCCACTTGCAAAACGTCAGTTTTGCAAGTCACCGGAGGAACAGGATTTAGTGCCATTCCCAAAGGGAACCGCTATAAGTATGTAGTTCCCATTCTTATCCCTAACCCCTAACGCCCTACAACCTCGTCCTGACCACTATCCCCGGCAGGGGGGCGGGGCAGGCGAACTCGCAGAGGCCGCAGCCGGTGCATTTTTCTTCTGCCACTTCTGGCCTGGGCGGGGCGCCGTCATTTTGTTCGCGGATGGCCAAGGCCGCGTCTGGGTAGGGGCAGCGGTCTAGGCAGACGCGGCATGGTTGGGCGGGCCTTGAAGCCGTGGGGAAGGCCAGGCAGCGGGAGCGCTTTAGTTGGGCCACTCCTATCCGCACCGCTTCGGGGCCCTTTATCAGCGCGCCGGCTTCGGTTTTCAGTTGGGGCCATTCGAGGGCCTTTTCGGGGCAGGCTGCAATGCAGGGGAAGGTCTCGCATAGATAGCAGGGCATGGCCCTGGGCACGAGCTGGGGGGTGCCCATCGCAAGGCCGGCGGAGGCGGGGGCGCGGACGAGGGAGCCTTGGGGGCACGCCTGTATGCACCTGTCGCAGCGCGTGCACTCGGTCAAAAAGGCCAATTCGCCCACAGCCCCAGGCGGGCGCAGCAGCTTTGGGCCCATGCCCTCCAGCGCGCCCTCCACCTTTTCGGCCACAAAGCCAGCGAACAGGGTGCCCAGCGTCTTGAAAAAACTGCCCCTGTCGCTAGGCTGCTCCAGTTTTGAAGTCATTTCAGACCCAGCAGGCGGGCCACTGGTTGCAGCGTGCCCCAGAGTATCGGGTCGAAGCCCATGACCAAAACTGCGCCCCCGCTGTTGGGGGCATAGTGCAGCAGCAGCTTGTCGGATATCGCTACGTCGCGGCTGGTGGGTGGGGCATCCAGCCATTGGATGTCTTGGATGTTTTCCGGCGTGTCTATTTTTTGGAGTCTGCCCCTGATGTTGAGCACTAGGATGTCGCCATGGAAGGTCGGGATCATTATTTCCACCAAGTTTTCTTTCGGCGGCATGGGGATGGCCTCGAATGCCGCTCTGTAGCCAAGTGCTGACACATCGGGTTCAAAGCCGTCCAGTATGGCTCTCGTCTGATCCGCTAGGCCGTGTATTCCCTTTTCGCCCAAATGGGCGACTGAGCGCAGGTGTACCCCATGGACATGCTCGGCTCCGTGCACTAGGCTGGGCACCATCGCCAGTGCCAGCTCTATCGCTGGGCGGCCCCGCAGCCTAGAAGTGCCCTCTGGCCATGGTCCTGTCAGTGGCATTGGTTCGCCGGTGGCCGTCCCGTCTTCTCTCAAATCAAGGACGCGCCCTTTGAAGTTTTCGATGAGGCTGGGGTCATGCGGCGCGTCGGCCAATATCGCTGTGTCAAGGCTCTCTAATAGGGCTGGTTCCGGCGCGAAGACCACCAGGTCGTTATCTTCTTCGTCCTTCGCGGACATGGGGCCTACCGCCAGTGGCAGGACAGAACATTCCAGTTGCTCCAGCGCTTGGACGAGTTCGCGCCCAAGAAGAGTCTGCGCTCCTATCACCGCAAGTTTAAGCATTTTGCTCCCTCTAGTTCATCCCTTGCGTAGCAAGGCCAGTGGCTATTGTCGCACATGCGCTGTTGGAAGGGGTAGGGGGCAATCATGGGTTATACCAAGTTGCGTTCGACTGAACGCTACTTGATGCAAGATCCCCAAGCCGCCCGCATGGCTTCGACCGTGGCGCGTGGGTTGGCGGATTCCCAGATGCCGCGTATCAGGGCGACGCCGTCCAGCCTTGGACGCTTCAAACCGCCAACGTTCTCTGGGCCTATGCCGCCCAGCGCGAGCAGCCTGCCTTTCCAAGGGGGCATTTTCCCCAATATGTCGTGAAGGCCCTTGGTGCCCATGGGTTCGCCCTTGCCTGGGACGGCGAAAATAGGCGAAATCAGCAATTGGTTTTCTTCGTTGCGCTCATGGATCTGTGACAAACTGTGCAGCGGCCTAGATGTGGGGCATAGGGACGGCGGGGCAGGGGGGCAGTCCTCGCCTGCGTGGAAGCCCGCGCCGATGGCTAGGGCGACGTCAAGGCGGCCAGCCACCCATAGCGTTAGATGCGGAGCCATGTCCCTGATGCGTATGCATAAATCCAGAAGCTCGCGCACGGTGATGCCCTTTTCGCGCACCATCAGCGCGTCTATGCCGGAATTGGCCACGGCCCCCCAGTCGGGGCCAACGGCCCCCAATCCAGGCGATATGGCGAGAATGTGCATTTATGAATTTTATACTGACTTGCAATCAAACGCGCCCACTGGGAAACCTAGCCGTTCAGTGCTGGACGGGGCATTGTCCCAGTATGTAATGCTAGTTGCTGGGCCGCTGCGCCGCGATGATATTTATGCCGATTGGACTCCGCAGCGAGGTCATTCGCCCAGCAGACCCATCGGGTAGAATGGTGCCCGGCTGAGGTATTTGTCCGGTGCTTATCTTACGTACTCGGGTTCGCGGCCCGGTGACTTGGTTCGTTTCGCGCCGGGTCATGGAGCCCGCCCGGATGCTAACTGGGGGTCCGCTCAAGACCCCGGGTACTCGCCTCGCCTACTGACCTATGTAGGGGCGGATACATGAGCATGACTTCGATGGGCGGGCGGATGGTTGGTGGGTGGCTTCGATGTAGGGGCAGATACAAGGGCGCGGCTTCGATGAACGCGAAGA
>JAITFL010000025.1 GCA_031281385.1 Holophagales bacterium | reverse complement strand
GAATCGTCTTCTTCCCCTTCCTTGGGCCACGCTTTGGGGTGGTCTCGCGCAGGTTCAGCCTGTCCCAGCGGAACCGCGTCATCACCTTTCCGCCAAACGTGCCTCCCTCGCGGGTGGTCTTGCTGTATGGCACGGCCCAGCGGTTGCCCTTGAAGGGCTCCCTGTAGCCGCCGCTCTCCAGTATGTCCAGCTTCTTTGCGAAGGCGAAGCAGGTAGCGGCAAAGAAGGAGAGGCTTATCAATAGGGCCTCGAACCTTGGTTATCTGGGTTATCTGGATATTTGGCCTTCCGGTGCCTGTTCCGTTCCACTCCCCGCTGGCGCGGCTCGCTTCATTTCACTCTTTTAACCCCGCCAATCGCCGTAAAGTCTTTGTGGCAGCCGCGCAGCCCCAAAGCCAACGGCGAAGTGTCGGTGTTCCAAGCCCATTCGAGCTTCTGGACGTTTACCACCTTGGCCAGCCAAGCCCCCCAACGGCTCCGATGGGCGCTAAAATGGTTTTGTAAGAGACTCGTTTTATTGGGCATTGTCGGTGGTTTTGATTTTGTCGCTCAGGGGGCGTCATGTTCAATATAGAAACATGTTTTGATCAGCAGATACTCGAATCCATGAAAGAGAGGCCCACGGTTGTCTTTCCCGAGGCTTTGGACATCCGCGTCATCGAGGCGGTGTGCCACCTCACTAGGTTCATCCGCCCTGTGATGCTTGCGTCCTACGAGGACGTGGCCGACGTTGCAACCCAAGAAGGCGCACACATTGACAAAGATCGCATGGCTTACGCATTTTCTGAGTGCGCCTTTGTTGACATCGCCGAGCGGAAGGATTTGGTCAAGGAGTACGCGGACATCATTGCCGACCGCCTTAGCGCAAAGGGCGAGGCAATGGGTAAAACGGAAGCGCTCCAACGCGCCGCGCTTCCGGCTTGGTTTGCCCTTGCGGCTGTTCTAGCTGGCCACGCCGATTCAGTTGTCGCTGGCGCACAGCACGACCCCAAAGATTATTTCAGGCCGATGATAAAACTCTTCAAAAAAGACGACGTGGCAATCGAGGCAGGAATTTTTGTTTTGCCGGATAGCCACACTTCTGCGCTATTTCCAAACAATATTTTGGTGCTGGGCGATGCGGGGGTGAACACCTTCATGGACGCCAAGACGTTGGCCGAAGTATCGGTGGGAACTTGCGCCATAGCCCGCGATTTGTTCCCCGAATCCGTGCTGCCAACGATCAGCGGGGCTTTGGTGAGCTATTCCCACCACGGGTCGGACGAAGGTCAGGGCGCCGATCTCGTGGGCGAGGCGGCAAAGCTGCTTCCAGATGCGCTTGCAAGGCTAGTGGAAAAGGGGAAGCGCTATTCTTCCATTAGGATCAAGGGCGGAGTGAAAGTCAGCGCGGCATTGAGCGAGCGCTCTGCCATGTATTTCCAAAACCAAGGCATCGCTGGTTTTGATGGCAGGCCCAATGTCCTTATATGCCCCAACTTAGATACAGGCAACCTGCTCTACTATCTTTTGTCGGCCCAGTACCCGGAGGCTAAAAAATTCGGCTCGGTTTTTGGCATTGGCTTTAAAGGAATGAGCCTAGCGAAAGACTGCACAGCAGAAGACATCAGGCTCACGGTAAAGGCAAACGCGCTTAGAAGGCATAAGAAGGGAGATTGGCGTGTCACGCCGAAAGACGTGTTTTTCAAACGATACAAAATACTTTCGATCAACCCTGGCTCTACGTCCACCAAAATAGCGGTGTTCGAGGGCGATTCAGAAAAGTTTACGCAGGAGATTCAGCACTCCCCGGAAGAGCTGGCGCCATTTGAGGGCCAGCCCATCACCGCCCAGTTTCAGTTCCGCAAAAATGCCATTCAGTCATTCTTGGGTGCCAACGGCATATCAATAGAGGACTTGGATGCAGTGTCTGGGCGCGGGGGGCTTCTCCATCCGATGCCGCATGGAACTTTCAACGTAAACGAAAAAATGGTGGAGGATCTCAAAATAGGTGTGCTTGGTGAACACGCTTCCAATCTGGGCGGGCTGATAGCGCGTGACTTGGTGGGTGGCACCGGCAAGCCGGCTTTCATCGTTGACCCAGTGGTGGTTGACGAGGCGGCGGAGAGGGTCAAGGTAACGGGAATGAAAGCGATCCGGCGAAAGGTGATAAGCCACGCATTGAACCAAATCGCCACGGCGCACAAGTACGCAGAGGACAACGAGACGTTTTATGAAAGGCTGAACCTCATCGTCTGCCACATGGGGGGCGGTATATCCATAGGTGCCCACAAGAATGGCAGGTACATTGACGCAAATGATGCCCTTGACGGCGAGGGGCCATTTACGCCCCAGCGGAGCGGCAGCCTGCCTATCGCCGCTTTTATGAAATTGGTCTTGAGCGGCCAGCACACCCCCCCCGAGCTAAAGCTGCTGATCAAGGGCAAGGGCGGCCTGATAGACCTGCTGGGGACTTCCAATCTGATTGAGCTTGGAAAGCAGTACGCCGCAGGGGACGAGCATGTTCGATCAATACTGGACGCGCAGGCTTACCAAATATCGAAATGGATCAGCTCGATGCTTCCAGCCTTTGACGGCGAGAAAGTTGACCAAATATTGCTTACCGGCGGAATGGCCAGGGCAGATTTCTTGGTTGACGAAATCCGCCGCCTGCTTAAAGCCTTTGGTTGCGGGATAACCGTCTATCCAGGCGAAAACGAGATGTCGGCCCTTGCCAAGGGGGCTATCAGGGTGCTTTCGGGCAAAGAGAGCGCAAAGGAATATGCGCCGTAGCCGTTATGGGCTGGGTAGTTCCTATTCCACGACTATCCAGATTTTTCGGCCATCTTTTGTGTACTGGCCGAGATTGATCATCGCTTCGCTGAGCTCTTGGTCGGAGAGGTCGCCCGTTGCTAAATCAACGATAGCCACCTGTCCCGGAATCTGGCCGACTGGTAGGCAGATGCCCCTTGGCAGTGGGCGCGACTTTCTTTTGCCCTCGCCGCGGCTTGGGGCCTTTGGAAGCACGAAATCCTGGCCGGTCTCCAGCGCGTCGGCAGTAGTCCTGAAAAGGGCGGCCAAGGCGACCATCGCAGCCCCCGATGGCTTGATCTTGTCGCGCTCCCAAAAAGAGATTGAAGCTTGGTCAACACGCAGTATTTCGGCCAATTCATCCTGCGCCCAGTCCCATTCGTTCCTCACGGCTTTGATTCGCTCGCCGAGAGTAGATGGCACAGGCTTGGGGTTTAGCGTGTCGTCTGCGTCTGTCATTAAGGGCTTCTCCAACCTAAAAATCTTTCGGCATCCTTGTGCCGGTCCCTCAATGACAATGATACCAAATAAATCAGAAATATTCCTGAAATAGGCCCAAAAAATGAAATATTTATGTAAAACTCTTGCGTTTGCAAGCGGCCCAATAGTTTGGCTTCTCTCTAACGCGGACGATCAGAGGCTTTAGCCCCTGCGTTTCTAAATATTGGAATGTCAATTCTGCAACAGCTTCTGCCGTGGCATTTCTCGCTTCCAGAAAATCGTGGTCGTTCAATAATGAATAATCAATTGTTTCTATCAGCGAATCGAGGGCCGATCCCAGCCGAAATGATTCATGATTTCTAACGGTAGCTTCCAGTTCCCAGTTGTGGCCGTGGCGAGGCTCAAACGATCCGGGCATGGAGTGGCGGTGGTCGGCAACAAATTGGCGGCTTTCGGTCAGCAATGTTTCTGTCATGCAGCTAGTTTATACCAAACTGCCCCCCGCAATGGGTTCATCCGCTAAAGTCTTGCAAAGAGAGGTAAAATGAATCATAATAGGAAGTGCAGACCTGTCATTGAACAACTTTCCATCATGGAGGCATAATATGGCTAGATTTACAAAATTATTCACTTTGGCTGCTGCGCTGCTCGGTTTCTTGCCAATTCACGCGCAGGACTTCAATCCTGAAAAGGACATTAAGGCGACTTGGCGCAATGGGGCCGTGATTCTGAATGTGCCAAGCGTGGCCCATGCGTCCGACATTGTGGTTTTTCTTAAGCCTGGCACACCAGGAAAACTCAACTTTGGCCCCCTGCCCCCGCCGTCTGGCGCGGATGCCCTTGGGGCCCCGTATTGGAGCGGGACAATCAAGATACCGGTCAAGGGCGAGGGCTTGAAGGATACCGTTCCGCTCGTTGTTTCCTATTTGTCCTGCATGGAGGGCGAGGGGGGGCAGTGCTTTCCGGCAGTTGACAAGGTGCTGAGAATAAAGGCCAAGGATATTCCCAGCGACCCATCGCCAAGCGCGGAAAGCGATGCCGCAGCGGTTACGGTCCCGCTAGACTCTGCACCAGCAGAAAAAACCCAGTCTGAAATTGCATCCGGGCCTTTAGTTGCCGCTGCGCCGACCAATGAGGACGCCATTTCGCCAGCCCCCAGCGTTTCGGTTGCGCCAGACTCATCCGTTGAAAAGCCGCCCAAAAAAAACGATGGACTTATCAAAATCCTCATACTGTTTTTCTTGGGGGGCATCGGAGCCAGCCTGACGCCGTGCGTGCTCCCGATGATACCGATAACGATGGCCGTGATAGGCGCGCGCAACGCCAGCAAGCTGAGAGGGTTACTGCTGGGGCTGGTGCTCACTGAGGGCATGGCGCTTACATACACCGTGCTGGGTGTGATAGCCGCCCTGACCGGCTCTGTTTTCGGCCAATTTGCCCAGCAGCCGGGCTTCCTGATTCCGGTCAGCATCATTTTTGCGATATTTGCCATAAG
Source organism: Holophagales bacterium (assembly GCA_031281385.1). The sequence continues at coordinate 1,902 of JAITFL010000025.1, read as the reverse complement.
CCTCTTTGGGGCATTTGAAATCAGGCTGCCCGAATCATGGACTGAAAAATTGCAGAGCAGCGGCCCCCGCAAAGGTTTTTTGGGCGCGTTTGCGACAGGGCTGATTCTTGGGCCCATATCCGCCCCGTGCGTGGGCCCACTGATTGGGACGGCTATCGTTGAAATTGGGCAAAACGGCCATGTCTTTGAGGGGGCGCTTAAGATGTTTGTGTTCGCCCAAGGTATGGGCGTCCTATTCATCATTGGTGGCACGGCGGTTTCGGCCCTGCCAAAGGGCGGCGACTGGATGACCAGGTTCAAGCAGACTTTGGGCATAATAGTTCTGGCTTTCGCCGCTTGGAATATACGCCTGATAGTGCCTGAATGGGCCAACTACTTTATGTGGGCCATAGTCACGCTGCTGACCGCCGGAGTTTTCGGGGCATTTGAGGTCGCTGCCGGTCTGATGGGCCACGTACGCAAGGGCTTCGCGCTGATTTCGCTGGCAATAGCCGTGCTGCTAGGAGTGCGGGCCACAGAGCTGTATTTGGACGTGCCTCTGTTGCCGAGGGGCGGGAATGTGGCAGCCGACGATTCTGGTGGCGGACACGACAATTGGATCGAACACGACTATGAGGCCGCCGTAGCAAAGGCAAAGGCCGAGGGCAAAATGGTACTCGTTGACACCTTCACCGACTGGTGCGCCCAGTGCAAGGAGCTAGACGAAAAGACCTGGCCAGACCCAACAGTGGTGGATTGGATAAGGAACAACGCCATCGCCGTGCGTATAGACACCGAAAAGGTCAGGCCGGACTTGGCCAAGTCCCTTGGCGTTTTCGCCTACCCAACGATCATACTCATGACGGCGGACGGCAAAGAGCTCAGGCGGTTGAATGGTTTCCATAAGCCGGAAAAAATGCTGGAGTGGCTAAAGGGGTAGTCGGCTTTCCTTGATTCTTTCCGCTTATTTCGCGTGAGGATCGCTGATTTCCCCCTTACCCGTGGGGCATAACTCTGCCAGCGGGCAGCTCTCGCATTTTGGTTTTCTGGCAAGGCAGACTTTGCGACCATGCCATATCAACAGATGATGCAATTCGATCCACGCGCTTTTTGGAAAAGCGGCGCAAAGGTCTGCCTCTACTTTTTCTGGAGTGCTTGCCGCAGACAGCCCCAAACGCCTAGCAACGCGAAAAATGTGGGTGTCAACCGCCAGCGCGGGTACGCCGAAAGCGTTTGCCAGCACCACGTTCGCTGTCTTTTGCCCCGCGCCGGGGAGCGATTTTAGTGCTTCAAAATCGTTGGGTACCTCGCCGCTAAAACGACCTACCAAAGCGGACGCCATGCCGATCAAGTTTTTGGCCTTGTTCCTGAAAAAACCAGTGGGTCTTATTATTGATTCCAGTTCGGCAGTGTCGGCAGCCGCCAGAGAAGCTGCGTTGGGGTATCTGGCAAAAAGGGTAGGAGTGGTTTTGTTCACGCGCTCGTCTGTACACTGTGCGCTCAAGATGGTTGCGACAATCAACTGGAACGGGTTTTTGTGGTCAAGGGCGCATTTCGCGCCTGGGTGGGCAGTTTTGAGAAGCGCAATTATCTTTTGGGCCTGGGACTTGGTCAGTGTCATGTAGCTATCATAGCAACTTGTGAAACGCAGTTTTGATTCCCTTGCGAAGTATAGCCATTTTTGGGTTGTAAGGCTCCAATTAGCAAATTGACAATTGACAGTTGACAATTGACAATGGTGGATGCGGCCTACGGCCGCGCTGATTTTCTTGATGGAGATGCCGCACATTTTGCGGGGCTTTCATCGTTTGAATGAGATATTGTTGGCAATGGGTGGCGGTTTTGCAAGTATTTCTATTGTTTGTAGCCCATGAATGACACTCCGCAACTGGCCCCGTACTCGGATCTAAAGAAAAAGGCTGT